>MUMD01000032.1 GCA_002155895.1 Streptomyces rochei | reverse complement strand
ACAGAGCTGGGCCCCGGAACCCCTGCGCCGGTTCCGGGGCCCAGCTCTGTGCCGACCTCTGCGCTCCCGTCCGGGGGCGCAGAGGCCCCCGGACGGGCCGCACGACGCACGGCCCGTCCGGTGCGGTCGCCCTCTCAGTCCTCCTGCGACTCCGCCTGCCGGGCCACCGCGTCGATCGCGGCAAGCGACTTGCGGACCTGGTTGCGGTCCGTGGTGAACCAGAAGTCGGGCAGTGACGCCTTCAGATAGCTTCCGTACCTGGCCGTGGCCAGGCGCTGGTCCAGCACGGCGACGACACCCCGGTCACCCGACGCCCGCACCAGACGACCCGCGCCCTGGGCCATGAGCAGCGCGGCGTGCGTGGCGGCGACCGCCATGAAGCCGTTGCCGCCGGCCTCCTCCACCGCCTTCTGCCGGGCGCTCATCAAAGGGTCGTCCGGACGGGGGAACGGAATCTTGTCCATGACGACGAGCTGACAGCTCGGCCCCGGGACGTCGACGCCCTGCCACAGGGACAGTGTGCCGAAGAGACAGGTCCGCGGGTCGGCGGCGAAGTTCTTGATCAGTTCGCCGAGTGTCTCCTCGCCCTGGAGCAGGATCGGGAACTCCGGGATGCGAGAGCGCAGCTCCTCGGCGGCCAGCTGGGCCGCCCGCATCGAGGAGAACAGCCCCAGGGTGCGACCGCCCGCCGCCTGGATCAGCTCGGTCAGCTCATCGAGCATGTCGCCGCGGTCGCCGTCCCTGGCGGGGCGTGCCAGGTGCTTGGCGACGTAGAGGATGCCCTGCTTGCGGTAGTCGAAGGGCGAGCCGACGTCGACGCCCTTCCACTGGGGCACGTCCTCGCCCTCGGTGCCCTCGGGGGCGAGGCCGAGGGAGGCGCCCACGCCGTTGAAGTCGCCGCCCAGCTTCAGGGTGGCGGAGGTCAGGATCACCGAACGGTCCGCGAAGAGCTTCTCCCGCAGCAGGCCCGCCACGGACATGGGGGCGACGCGCAGGGAGGCGCCGAAGCGGTCGTGTCGCTCGTACCAGACGACGTCCCACTCGGAGCCGTTGGTGATGCGCTCCGCCACGTCGTGCACGGACTCCACGGAGGCGAGCGCCTGCTTGCGGACGGCGTCCTCGTCCTGCACGGACCTGTCGCGGGTCGCGCCGATCGCCGAGATCACCGTGCGGCAGGCGTCCCGCAAGGCCATCAGCGCGTAGCCGAGGTCCTCCGGGATCTCCTCCAGACGGCCCGGCAGCGCCAGCTCCATCAGCCGCTCGAAGCCCTCCGCCGCCGTCTGGAGCTGGTCGGCGGCCTTCTCGTTCACCAGCTTCGCGGCCCGTCGGACCGCCCGGTTGACCTGGCCGGGGGTCAGCTCCCCGGTGGCCACCCCGGTGACCCGGGAGACCAGCTCGTGCGCCTCGTCGACGATCAGCACCTCGTGCTGCGGCAGGACCGGGGCGCCCTCGATGGCGTCGATGGCGAGGAGGGCGTGGTTGGTGACGACCACCTCGGCGAGCTTGGCGCGCTCCCGGGCCATCTCGGCGAAGCACTCCGCTCCGTACGCGCACTTCGAGGCGCCCAGGCACTCCCGGGAGGACACCGACACCTGGGACCAGGCCCGGTCGGAGACGCCGGGCGTCAGGTCGTCGCGGTCGCCGGTCTCGGTCTCGTCCGCCCAGTCGCGCATCCGCAGCAGGTCCTGGCCCAGCCTGCTGGTGGGTGCCGCGGCCTCGAACTGGTCGAAGAGACCCTCCTCCTCGTCCTGCGGCACCCCCTCGTGGAGCCGGTGCAGGCACAGGTAGTTCGACCGGCCCTTGAGCATGGCGAACTCGGGGCGGCGGCGCAGCTGGGGGTGGAGCGCGTCGACCGTGCGGGGCAGGTCGCGCTCGACCAGCTGGCGCTGGAGGGCCAGAGTCGCGGTGGCCACGACGACTCGCTCTCCGTGTGCCAGCGCGGGCACCAGGTACCCCAGCGACTTTCCGGTGCCGGTGCCGGCCTGGACCAGGAGATGGGAACCGCCGTCGATGGCTTCCTCGACGGCTTGGGCCATGGCCACCTGGCCGGGACGCTCCGTGCCGCCGACGGCTGTGACGGCGGCGTGCAGGAGTTCGGGGAGTGAGGGCTTCGTCATAGCGCGACCACCCTACGGCCCGGCACTGACAAACGGGCGGGGCAGGCGGGGGCGAGTGACGGACGGAGCTGTG
>MUMD01000319.1 GCA_002155895.1 Streptomyces rochei | reverse complement strand
ACACGGTCCGCCAGTGGTCCGCGGAAGAGCGGATATCCGCCGTTCTCCCCCCGTTGGCCAAACCCGCCGGCGGACGTGGTATGCGGGCGGCGAAGTCGATGATTCCGGAAAACCGCACCCTGGCCGCGCGGGCATTCGCGTCACTTCCGGGACCGGCCCGTTGTTTGCTCTGGCACACAGAGGTCGAAGCCGAACACATTGCTGTCCCGGCCGGTCTGCTCGGCATGGATACCGACACAGCGTCGATCACTCTCGAACAGGCTCGGGAGAAATTCCGCGAAGGCTGTCTGGACGCCCATCGGCAACTCGCGCCCTCCCAGGACTGCCGCTTCCACGGCCGGCTCCTCGACGTGCCGATCCGCCGGGGCGGCACCCTGCTGCCGGACGTCCGCAAGCACCTGGCCGACTGCCGCCACTGCCGGCACGCGGCCGAGCAGCTCGGCCACTTCGAGCGCGAGCTGGGCACGCTGATCGCCGAAGCGGTCCTCGGCTGGGGCGCCCGGCGCTACCTCGAGTCCCGTCCCGGACGGGCGAGGCTGAGCACCCTGGCCCGGGGAAGCGCCCGCCACCGCGGCGGACGTCCGGGCCTGCTGGCCCGGTTCCCCGTGCCCCTGGGCCGGCCGCGCTCCGGCCGGGCGGTGCTGCGGCAGCTCGGCGCCGCGTCGGCGGGCGTGATGGCCGTGGCGCTCGTGGTGAGCGTCTGGTCGTACGACGGGGGCGGCGCCGACCCCGCCGCCTCCACCAGCGCCGCGGGGGACGAGGGCACGGCGTCCGCCACCAGCAGGCCGAAGCCGCCCGGCACGGCCGGGCTGCCCACGGCGGCGGACCGGGCGCGGCTGCGCAACGTCGCCGCCGACCTCTGCCTCGACGTCCGGGGCGAGCCCGGCGCCGGGGTGGGGACCCGCCTCGCGCAGTGCTCGGGGGCGTGGACCCAGCAGTGGACCCTGGAGGACGACGGACTGCTGCGCAGCGCCGCCGATCCGGGGCTGTGTCTGGACTCGCGGGCGGACGCCGGGGTCGTCGTTCTCGGTACCTGCGCCGACGAGGGCACCGAGCGGGGCGACCACGTGCGCTACGACCTCACCGACCGGGGTGAGCTGGTGCCGCACGGGCAGCGCGGGCTCGCCCTCGCGGCCACCACCACGGCCCCGGACGCCGATGTGGTCGTCAAGGTGCACGACGGCTCCGACGCCCAGCGCTGGCGGAGCGACCCGGTGCCGGTGGACGGCTCCCTGTCCGTCGCCCGCACCGAGACCCCGGCCGCCCGCGCGGTGGAGCTGCCGGGCGGCTGAGGGAGCCTCACGGTCGCCCGCGGCCGCCCGGTCGCCCGGGCGCCACGGCACGCACGGGGGTCGGTGCTCCGGGCCGGGGCGGCGGCGGGGCCCCGGCCCCCTGTGCGGGGCCTCGGGCCCCTGCGCGGGCCCCCGGGACCCTACGCGGGGTCCTCGACGAGGTCGCCCGGGCCCGGGGTCGTCGGCGAGGCGTGGCCCGACAGGGCCAGGGTCAGGTCGAGTTCGGCGAGCAGGCAGCGGATCACGTGCTCCACGCCCGCCTGCCCGTCCAGCGCCAGACCGTAGACGTAGGGACGGCCGAGGAGCACCGCCCGCGCGCCGAGGGCCAGCGTCTTGAAGACGTCGTCGCCGGTGCGCACCCCGCTGTCGAACAGCACGGTGAGGCGGTCGCCGACCGCCTCCACCACGCGCGGCAGGGCGTCGGCGGCGGCGACGGAGCCGGCCACCTGACGGCCGCCGTGATTGGAGACCACCACGCCGTCCATCCCGGCGTCGGCGGCCAGCCGGGCGTCGTCCGGGTGCAGGATGCCCTTGAGGACGATCGGACCGTCCCAGTTCTCGCGCAGGAACGCCAGATCCGGCCAGGACTTGGCGGGATCGGAGAACATGCCGACGAAGTGCATCACCGCCGCGTTCGGATCCTCGTGCACCGGCTTCGCCAGGCCGGCCCAGAAGGCCGGGTCGGAGAAGTAGTTCGCCGTGCCCACCCCGTGCAGGAACGGCAGGTACGCCTGGTCGAGGTCGCGCGGGCGCCACGACAGCAGCGGCGTGTCCAGGGTGACGAACAAGGCGCTGTAACCCGCCGCCTTCGCCCGCCCCAGGAAACTGCGGGCCACCTCGCGGTCCTTGGGCCAGTACAGCTGGAACCAGCGCTCCCCGTCGCCCATCGCCTCGGCGACCTGCTCCATGGGTGTGCTGGACGCGGAGGACAGGACGTACGGCACGCCCTGGGCGGCGGCGGCCCGGGCGGCGGCCGGCTCCGCGTCCGGATGCATGATCGACAGGACGCCGACCGGCGCGAGCGCCAACGGGGCGGGCAGCCGACGGCCCAGCACCTCGACCGCGAGGTCACGTTCGTGGACGTCGCGGAGCATGCGCGGCACGATCCGGCGCCGGTCGAGAGCCGCCCGGTTGGCCCGCGCGGTGCTGCCGTCACCGGCACTGCCGGCGACGTACCCGACCGGGCCGGGGCCCAGGCGCCGCTCGGTCAGCTCCTCCAGCCGGGTCAGGTCGGTGGGCAGACGCGGAACGGCACCGGTCATCCCGTTCAGGTAGATCTCGTACTGGAAGTCCGCCCAGTGCTTGGCCATCCGAAGCCCCGCCTCTCGTCGTCGAGTTGCCGCCTTCGGCACCATACCCGCGAGTATGTCGGGCCGTGCCGTCGGGGAGACGGGCATGTTTCAGGGGTGTTTCCGGCCTATTGGCGAACGAAGGGATCACGCCATCCGGCCAGTTCATGACTGAAGTACCGATCAAGAACCGGCCTCTTACGGACTTGGAACGTTCGAATTCTGTGACTTCGCGCCACTGATTCAATACGCAAGGTTACCGAAATCCGTGGGGTCGAGATGAGTTTCGGTGCCGGACTCGGCAGACTCGCGCTCGCCGTTCCGGCACCCACCGGGCCGGGCCGGCGATCACCCTCATCCCGAGCGGAAGGATGCACACAATGCGGAACACCGCGCGCTGGGCAGCGACTCTGGGCCTGACGGCCACCGCCGTCTGCGGGCCCCTCGCCGGGGCCTCCCTCGCCTCCCCCGCCACCGCCCCCGCGTCGCTCTACGCCCCCTCGGCCCTGGTGCTGACCGTGGGGTACGGAGAGAGCGCTGCCACCGCCGCGCCGGTACGCGCGGTCACCCTGACCTGCGCCCCGCAGGCGGCCGGCACGCACCCGGCCGCCGCGTCGGCCTGTGCCGAAC
>MUMD01000318.1:257-16727 GCA_002155895.1 Streptomyces rochei | reverse complement strand
GAGGTCGACGGTGCGGGCACCACGACCGGCGAAGAACGCCTGCCAGTCGACGGTGACACCACGGGTGTGCAGTTCACCGAGAGTGGTGACGAGTTGGCCGGCTTCGGGGCGGTCGCGGCGCTGGGACGCGAGGAAGACGGCGTCGTCGCCGCAGCCGAGTCCGGCGAGGACGGCCTGCGGGCCGACCTCGACGAAGGTGCGTACGCCTTCGTCCTCCAGGGTGCGGATGCCGTCGTGGTAGCGGACGGTGCCACGGACATGGCGGACCCAGTACTCCGGGTCCTGGAGGTCGCCCGGCTCGGCGAGGCGGCCGGTCACGTTCGACACCACCGGGAGAACCGGGGCGTTGTAGGTCAGCTCGGCGGCGATCTTCCCGAACTCCGCCAGCATCGGCTCCATCAGGGGCGAGTGGAAGGCGTGGGAGACCTTGAGCCGGGTGGTGCGCTCGAAGTGCGCCGCCACCTCCGTAACAGCCTCCGTGGCACCGGAGACGACCACGGACGCGGGCCCGTTGACGGCGGCGACGTCCACACCCTCAATCAGGTGCTTGCGGACTTCCTCTTCTGTGGCCTGTACGGCGATCATCGCGCCGCCGTCCGGCAGCGCCTCCATCAACCGCGCCCGAGCCGCCACCAGGGTTGCCGCATCCTCCAGCGACAGAACCCCGGCCACATGGGCAGCGCTCAGTTCGCCGACGGAATGCCCGGCCACCATGTCGGGGCGCACACCCCACGACTCCAGCAGTCGGTAGAGAGCCACCTCGTGGGCGAAGAGGGCCGGCTGTGTGAACCCTGTCCGGTCCAGGCCTTCGCCGTCCCACATCACCTCACGAAGGGGAAGCCCAAGCGCCTCGACCACCTCGTCCAACGCCTGGGCGAAGACCGGGAACGCGTCGTACAGCTCACGCCCCATCCCCGCGCGCTGGCTGCCCTGCCCGGAGAACACGAACGCCGTCCTGCCCTGCACCGGCGTCCCACCGAAGACCACTCCAGCGAGCCCGCTCAGCAGTTCCTCGCGGTCCCGGCCCACGACGACAGCCCGGTGCTCGAACGTGCTCCGCGTCGTGGCCAGCGAGAACGCCACGTCCAGCGGCGACAGATCCTCTCGCCCGGCCACATACCCGGCCAGCCGCTCCGCCTGCGCCCGCAACGCACCCTCACCACGCCCCGACAGCACCCACGGAACGACCGGCAGCGGCGTCGCAGCTTCCTCTTCTGCCTCTTCCTGAACCAGCGGTGCTTCCTCCAGGATGACGTGCGCGTTGGTCCCGCTGATGCCGAAGGAAGAGACAGCCGCCCGGCGGGGCCGCCCGTCGCTCTCCCATTCCCGGGCCTCGGTGAGTAGTTTCACCGCCCCCGCCGACCAGTCCACGTGCGGTGACGGCTCGTCCACGTGCAGGGTGCGCGGCAGCACTCCGTGCCGCATCGCCATCACCATCTTGATGACGCCGCCCACGCCCGCAGCGGCTTGCGCGTGCCCGATGTTCGACTTCAGCGACCCCAGCCACAACGGCGCACCAGTGTCCGGCCGTTCCTGCCCGTACGTGGCCAGCAGCGCCTGCGCCTCGATCGGGTCACCCAGCGTGGTGCCCGTACCGTGCGCCTCCACCGCGTCCACGTCCGCGGCGCTCAGCCCCGCGGCCGTCAACGCCTGCCGGATCACCCGCTGCTGCGACGGACCGTTCGGCGCCGTCAACCCGTTCGACGCACCGTCCTGGTTCACCGCCGAGCCCCGCACCACCGCCAGCACCCGGTGACCGTTGCGCCGCGCATCCGACAGACGCTCCACCACCAGCACACCCACACCCTCGGACCAGCCGACACCGTCGGCAGCGGCCGAGAAGGCCTTGCAGCGGCCGTCCGGGGACAGCGCCCGTTGCCTGCTGAAGTCCACGAAGGCGTCGGGCGTGGAGAGGAAGGTGACGCCACCGGCCAAAGCCATGGTGCACTCGCCGTTGCGCAGCGCCTGGGCCGCCAGGTGCAGACTGACCAGTGACGACGAGCACGCCGTGTCGACCGACACGGTGGGCCCTTCCAGGCCGAAGAGGTAGGCGAGGCGTCCGGACAGCACGCTGGCGGCGCTGCCGTTGGCGAGGTAGCCGGCCACGTCCGCAGGGACGTCGTTGCCCAGGCGGGTGGCGTAGTCGTCGTACATGACGCCCGCGAAGACGCCGGTCTGACTGCCGCGGAGGGACACCGGGTCGATGCCGGCACGCTCGCACGCCTCCCAGGCGGCCTCGAGCAGCAGCCGCTGCTGCGGGTCCATCGCCAGGGCCTCGCGGGGGCTGATGCCGAAGAAGTCCGGGTCGAACTCGGCGCCGTCGCGCAGGAAGCCGCCGTCCCGTACGTAACTCTTGCCGTCCTCGGGTTCGGACGCGTACAGCCGGTCGGTGTCCCAGCCTCGGTCGGTGGGGAATCCGGATACGGCGTCGATGCCGTCGGCGACGAGACGCCACAGTTCTTCGGGGCTGCTGACATCGCCCGGGTACCGGCAGCTCATCCCGACGATGGCGATGGGATCGTCCGCCTGGTCCGACCGCGACCGGCCGGGCCGCGCGGCCGTACCCGCCTCGAAGCCCGAGGCCGAGTCCGCGGCCGAGGCGTCCGGTGCGCCGAAAAGCTCCCGCCTCAGCAACTCGGCCACGGCCTGCGACGTCGGGTGGTCGAAGACGAGGGTGGCGGGAAGCGCCAGGCCGGTGGTGCCGCGCAGGGCGTTGCGCAGCTCGACCGCTGCCAGCGAGTCGAAGCCCAGCTCGCGGAAGGCGCGTTCCGGCTCGACCGCGTCCACGCCGTCGTGCCCGAGTACGCCGGCCACCTGACCGCGCACCAGTTCCAGCAGCTCCCGCGCGCGCTCTGCGTCTGACAGGCCGGTCAGCCGCTCGACGAGGGAGGTGCCGCCGGTGACGGAACCCGTCGGGTGTCCGGGGGCGGCGTTCGAGGCCCGAGGGACGGGCGTCCGTGACAGTCCGCGCAGCAGCGGTGGCAGGTCGTCTCCACGGCCCCGGAGCGCCGCAGCGTCGACCCGCACCGGAACGACCACGGCCTCGGCGGGGGACAGAGCGAGCGCGCGGTCGAACAGGGCCAGGCCCTGTTCCCGATCCAGCGCGGGCAGTCCCAGCCGGTCCATGCGGCGCAGGTCGGCCTCGTCGGGGTCGCCCATTCCGCTGCTCTCCTTCCACAGTCCCCAGGCGAGGGAGTGGGCGGGGAGGCCGAGGTGGTGGCGGTGGTGGGCGAGGGCGTCGAGGAAGACGTTGGCGGCGGCGTAGTTGGCCTGTCCGGCGGCGAGGATGAGTCCGCCGGCGGAGGAGTAGAGGACGAAGGCGGTCAGGGGGAGGTGGCGGGTGAGTTCGTGCAGGTGCCAGGCCCCGTCGACCTTCGGCCGCAGCACCCGTTCGGTCTGCTCCTCGGACAGGGAGGTGATCAGGCCCCCGTCCGCCACTCCGGCGGCGTGGACGACCGCGGTGAGGGGGTGTTGTGCGGGGATGCGGTCGAGGAGTTCGGCGAGTGCTGCTCGGTCGCCGGTGTCGCAGGTGGTGAGGGTGACGGTGTGGGCGCCGAGGTCGGTCAGTTCGGTGCGCAGGGCGTCGGCACCGGGTGAGTCGGGGCCGCGGCGGCTGGTGAGGAGCAGGTGCCGTACACCGTGCTCGGTCACCAGATGCCGGGCCAGGACGGCCCCCAGACCACCGGTGCCGCCCGTGATCAGAACCGTGCCGTCAGTCCGCCACACAGGCACGGCCGGGGAGGCCCCGGCGTGCAGCGTGCCGGTGACCCGGGCCAGGCGGGGTACGCGGATCTGCCCCAGACGCAGCGCGGACTCGGGTTCGCCCAGGGCGAGAGCGGCGGGCAGCGCATGCGTCGAGGCGTCGGTGCCGTCGATGTCCAGGACGGCGAACCGGCCGGGATTCTCCTCGGCAGCAGCACGTACGAGACCCCACAGCGGGGCCTGTGCCAGGTCGATCGCGTCCCCCTCGACGCCGCCGGTGACCGCGCCGCGTGTGAGCACGACCAGGCGGATGGCGCCGAGACGGTCCTCGGCCAGCCACGCCTGGAGCAGGGCCAGCAGCTGGTGGGTGAGCGCCCGGGCACGACCCGGCACGTCCGTGCCGTCCCCCTCGGTTTCCGGCACCGGGAACACCACGGTCCGCGGAGCCGGGCCGGTGGTGGGGTCGGCGACGGCGGCGGCCAGGGCCGACACGTCGGCGTACTGGGGAACCTGGCCGAGGCCGGGTGCCTCGCCCGGGCCGGAAGCGGCGGGCATCGGACCGGCCGCCGCCGGGGTGCCGGAGCGCAGTACGGCCCATCGCAGCTCCTCGTCGGCGGGCGGCGGAGCCGTCACGGCCTGCCACTCCACCCGGTGCAGCGGGATCTCGGCAGCCTGTCCGGCGGCCTCAGAGAGCCGTTCCTGGTCGACCGGCCGTGACACCAGCTTCGACACGGTGGCCACCGGCCGTCCCTCGGCGTCGGCCATCCGCATCACGGACGCCTCGGCTCCGTCCAGACGAGTGATCCACATCCGCAGGCCGGCTGCTCCGGCCGCGTGCGGGGCCACCCCGGTCCAGGCGAACGGCAGCAGCACCGGGCCGTCGATCCCGTCCAGCAGGTCGACGTGCATGGCGGCGTCGAGCAGGGCGGGGTGCACGATGTAGTCGGCCGCCTCGGCGACGTCACCGGGCTGCAGGGCCACCTCGGCGTAGATCTCGTCGCCGTCCCGCCAAGCGGCCCGCAGACCCTGGAACGCCGGACCGTAGGCGTAACCCCGGTCGGCCAGCAGCGCGTAGGCGTCGGTGACGTCCAAGGGAGCCGCACCGGGCGGAGGCCACTGGGTGAGGTCGAACTCGGGGGCCGGCCGGAGCGGGCTGAGGAAACCGACGGCGTGAGTGGTCCACGAGTCGCTGTAATCGGCGCCGGCGGCTCGGTCCTCCGGACGGGAGTGGATCTCCACGGACCTGCGGCCCGCCGCGTCCGGTGCCCCCACCACGACCTGAAGGGCGACCGCGGTGCCCTCCGGCAGCACGAGGGGCGCGTGGAGGGTCAGTTCCTCGACCACGGGGCAATCGGTGTGCTGACCGGCCTGGAGCGCCAGTTCGGCGAATCCGGTGCCGGGGAAGAGCACGGTGCCCATCACCACGTGATCGTTGAGCCAGGGCTGGGCGTCCCCCGCGAGGCGACCGGTGAGGACGACCCCTCCGGTACCGGGAAGAGGCACGGCGGCACTCAGCAGAGGGTGCTCGACCAGCAGTTGACCGAGCCCGACGGGGTCGTCGTGGCCGGATGCCGTGGCGTCGAGCCAGTAGCGCTTGTGCTGGAAGGCGTAGGTGGGGAGGTCGACGGTGCGGGCACCGCGACCGGCGAAGAACGCCTGCCAGTCGACGGTGACGCCTCGGGTGTGGAGTTCGCCGAGGGTGGTGACGAGTTGGCCGGCTTCGGGGCGGTCGCGGCGCTGGGACGCGAGGAAGACGGCGTCGTCGCCGCAGCCGAGTCCGGCGAGGACGGCTTGGGGGCCGACCTCGACGAAGGTGCGGACGCCTTCGTCCTCCAGGGTGCGGATGCCGTCGTGGTAGCGGACGGTTCCTCGGACGTGGCGGACCCAGTACTCCGGGTCCTGGAGGTCACCCGGCTCAGCGAGCCGGCCGGTCACATTCGACACCACCGGAAGAGCCGGCGCGTGGTAGGTCAGCCCTGAAGCCACCCGACGGAACTCATCGAGCATCGGCTCCATCAGCGACGAGTGGAAAGCGTGAGACACCTTGAGCCGCGTGGTGCGCTCGAAGTGACCAGCCACCTCCGTAACAGCCTCCACGGCACCCGAGATCACCACGGACGCGGGACCGTTGACAGCGGCGATGTCCACACCGTCGATGAGGTGCTTGCGGACGTCCTCTTCCGTGGCCTGTACGGCGATCATCGCGCCACCGTCCGGCAGCGCCTCCATGAGCCGGGCGCGGGCGGCCACCAGGGTTGCCGCATCCTCCAGGGACAGCACCCCGGCCACATGCGCGGCCGTCAGTTCACCCACCGAATGCCCGGCCACCATGTCGGGGCGCACACCCCACGACTCCAACAGCCGATACAGCGCAACCTCCTGGGCGAAGAGGGCCGGCTGTGTGAACCCTGTCCGGTCCAGGCCCTCGCCGTCCCACATCACCTCACGAAGGGGAAGCCCAAGAGCGTCGATCCCCTCGTCCAGCGCCTGCGCGAAGACCGGGAAGGTGTCGTACAGCTCACGCCCCATCCCGGCACGTTGGCTGCCCTGTCCGGAGAACACGAACGCCGTCTTGCCCTGCACCGGCGTCCCACCGGAGGCGACCGTGGCGAGTCCGCTCAGCAGTTCCTCGCGGTCCCGGCCCACGACGACAGCCCGGTGATCGAACGTGCTCCGGGTCGTGGCCAGCGAGAATCCCACGTCCAGCGGCGTCAGTTCTTCCCGCCCGGCCACGTGCTCGGCCAGGCGATCGGCCTGGGCCCGCAGGGCCGCCTCGTTACGTCCCGACAACACCCACGGAACCACCGGCATCGGAACAAGAGCCTCCGCCGCCGCCTCTTCCTGAACCGGCGGAGCCTCTTCCAAGATGACGTGCGCGTTGGTCCCACTGATACCGAAGGACGACACACCCGCCCTGCGCGGACGCCCAGCGCTCACCCACTCCCGGGCCTCCGTCAGAAGCTCTACCGCCCCTTCCGACCAGTCCACGTGCGGGGAAGGCTCATCCACGTGCAGCGTGCGCGGCAGCACGCCGTGCCGCATCGCCATCACCATCTTGATGACACCGCCCACGCCCGCAGCCGCCTGTGCGTGCCCGATGTTCGACTTGAGCGACCCCAGCCACAACGGCGCACCGTCTTCGGGCCGCTCCTGCCCGTACGTCGCCAGCAACGCCTGCGCCTCGATCGGGTCACCCAGCGTCGTCCCCGTACCGTGCGCCTCCACCGCATCCACATCCGCGGCACTCAGCCCGGCAGCCGTCAACGCCTGCCGGATCACCCGCTGCTGCGACGGGCCGTTCGGCGCCGTCAACCCGTTCGACGCACCGTCCTGGTTCACCGCCGAGCCCCGTACCACCGCGAGCACCCGGTGGCCGTTGCGCCGCGCATCCGACAGACGCTCCACCACCAGCACACCCACACCCTCGGACCAGCCGACACCGTCGGCAGCGGCCGAGAACGACTTGCAGCGGCCGTCCGCCGACAGGCCACGCTGACGGCTGAAGTCCACGAAGGTGTCCGGGGTGGACATCACCGTCACCCCGCCCGCGAGCGCGAGCGTGCACTCTCCGCGTCGCAGCGCCTGGATCGCCCAGTGCAGTGCCACGAGCGAGGACGAGCAGGCGGTGTCCACGGTCACCGCGGGGCCTTCCAGGCCCAGTGCGTAGGCGACCCGCCCGGACACGACGCTGGCCAGGCTGCCGTTGCCCAGGTAGCCGGCGACGTCCTCCGGCACGTGCCGCAGCCGGGTGCCCCAGTCGTGGTACATGACTCCGGCGAAGACACCGGTCGCGCTGCCGTGCAGGGACACCGGGTCGATGCCGGCGCGTTCCAGCGCCTCCCAGGAGGTCTCCAGCAGCAGCCGCTGCTGCGGGTCCATGGCCTGGGCCTCGCGCGGGCTGATACCGAAGAAGGCGGGGTCGAAGCCGGCGGCGTCCTCGAGGAATCCGCCTTCACGGGTGTAGGCCCGGCCGGGAGTGCCGGGCTCGGGGTCGTAGAGGTTCGCCACGTCCCAGCCGCGGTCCCCGGGGAACGCGGACACCCCGTCCCCGCCCCCGGCGACGAGGTCCCAGAGCCCTTCCGGAGAGGCCGCGCCCCCCGGGTACCGGCAGCTCATCCCGACGATGACGATCGGCTCGTCGTCGGCACGCGCTGCGGCGGTCGTCGCCGTCGCGCCCGCCTCGGAAGCGGTCATCGCCGCGGCCGTCCCGGGCAGCGTGTCCAGGGAAGCGCGGAGTATGTGCGCGGCGAGGGCGCGGGGAGTGGGATGGTCGAAGACCAAGGTGGAGGGCAGGCGCAGACCGGTCGCGGCGTTGAGCAGGTTCCGCAGTTCGACCGCGGCCAGGGAGTCGAAGCCGATCTCGTTGAAGGCGCGGGCGGGCTCGACGGCGGTCGCTTCCTCGTGGCCGAGGACGGCGGCCACCCGGTCCCGTACCAGTTGCAGTACGTGTCCCTCCCGCTCGGGCTCGGGGAGGGCCAGCAGGGCGTGCGCGAACGGCAGTCCCTCCCTCGGGCCGCCGGGCCGCGCTCCGGCGGTGGACCCGGAAGCCACCGCGTGTCCGTCCGGCTCGGCTGATCCGATTGACCGGGCCGACGCTGCCGACCGCGTCGGCCGTGCGGGCCGCACGACGGACCGGAGCAGGGGCGGAATGCCGTCCGGACGTGCCCGTACGACGGCCGCGTCGACGCGCACCGTCAGAGCGACCGGAGTGCCGGACGCGGCGCAGGCACGGTCGAACAGGGCCAGGCTCTCCGCCGGGGTGAGCGGCGCCAGTCCTTGGCGTTCGATGCGCCGCAGAGCGGTGGAACCGAGGGTGGTGCCCATGCCCTCACCGCCCGCCCACAGGCTCCACACGTGGGACTGTGCGGGCAGGCCCAGGGCCCGGCGGTGATGGGCGAGGGCGTCCAGGAAGGCGTTGGCGGCCGCGTAGTTCCCCTGCCCGGGGGCGTCGAGCAGGCCGGAGGTCGAGGAGACGAGGACGAACGCGGTCAGCGGCACATCGCGGGTCAGTTCGTGCAGATGCCAGGCCGCGTCGGCCTTCGGGCCCAGCACGCCGTCGACGCGGTCGGTGGTCAGGCCGGCCAGCAGGGCGTCGTCCAGGACCCCGGCCGCGTGCACCAGCCCGGTGAGCGGGTGTGCGGGGTCGATGCCGGTCAGGAGGCCGGCCAGGGAGGCCCGGTCCGCCACGTCGCAGGCGGCCACGCGGACGCGGGCGCCCAGGGTCTCCAGTTCGGCCACCAGCTGGGCGGCTCCGGGGGCGGCCCCGCCGCGACGGCCGGCGAGCAGCAGATGGCGTACCCCGTGACGGGTCACCAGGTGGCGGGCGATCTCCTGGCCGACGCCGCCCGTTCCGCCGGTGATCAGTACGGTGCCCGTTGAGTCCCAGGTGGTCGTCGGGGCTTCGGGGGCACCGTCCGGCCCGCCGGGCACGCGCATCGCGCGCGGGACCCAGATCGCGTCCTGCCGCAACGCGATCTCCGCTTCCGGCGCCGTGGAGGCGGCCGCCGCGAGGACCCCCGCCGACGAGTGCCGCGCCGCGTCGTCGTCCACGAGCACCACCCGGTCCGGGTACTCGGCCTGGGCGGAACGCACGAGGCCGCGTACGGCGGCTCCCGCCAGGTCGGTGAGTTCCTCGTCGGAGCCCACCGCCGCGGCGCCCCGGGTGACGAACACCAGTCGTGTCCCGGGGGGACGGCTCCCGGCGCCGTCCTCGTCCTTCTCGACCAGCCAGGCCCGCAGGAGCGCGAGCGCCCATCCGGTGGCGGACCGCACCCGGTCCGGGACGGTACCCCCCGCTCCCGGTTGCGCGACCGGGAGTTCGGCGAGGACCACGCCCGGCAGGCGAGCGGGTGTGTCGAGCAGAGCGGCCAGTTCGTCCGCGCCGGAGACCTCGGCCCACGTACCTGGTGCCGACGACACGGGAACGGCCGGGCCGCGCTGCCACGTCAGGCCGTACACGGGGCGCCGGTCCGTCCCGGAGGCGGCCAGCCGTCCGGCGGGGACCGGGCGGGACACCAGCGAGGCGACCGACGCCACCGGGGCACCGGACGGGTCGGTGATCTCCAGCGCGAGGCTCCCGGACCCACCACCGATGGACCCGCCACCGATCGACCCACCGTCGGTGGACCCAGCACCGGACCCCTCACCGATGGACCCGCCACCGGCAGACTCGCCGTCACCGGAAGCGCCACCGTCCGCAGCGGTGATGCGTACCCGCACGCGCGCCGCACCCCTCGCGTGGAGCCGCACACCGGACCAGGCGAACGGGATGCCGGTCTGCGCGTCCTGCGGAAGCGTGTCGGAGGTGAGGAAGTCGGCGCTGTGCAGGGCGGCGTCCAGCAGGGCCGGGTGCAGACCGTAGGCGGACGCGTGGACGGCCGTCGCGTCGTCCAGCGCGACCTCGGCGTACACCGCGTCCGCGTGCCTCCAGACGGCCCGCACACCCTGGAACGGCGTTCCGTAGCCGTACCCCAGGGCGGCGAGGTCGCGATAGAGAGTGGAGATGTCGACGGGGACGGCGCCGTGCGGTGGCCACACGTCGGCGTCCGGGGTCCCCACGACCACCGCGCGATCCGCGGCTTCCGTGGCTGCTTCGGCGGGGGAGAGCACGCCGGACACGTGCCGGGTCCACGCCACGTCCTCCGCGTCGTCCCCGGCGTCCCCGGCGTCCTCGGGACGGGAGTGGACGGCGAGCGAGCGGCGCCCGGTCCCGTCGGGACCGCCCACCGTCACCTGGAGCGCCACGCCACCGCGCTCGGGGACCACGAGCGGCGCCTCGATGGTCAGTTCGTCGACCGTCGGGCAACCGGTCAGCTCGCCCGCGTGCGCGGCCAGTTCCACGAAGGCGGTACCGGGAAGCACGACCGTGTCCAGGATGACGTGGTCGGCCAGCCACGGATGCGTCCGGGTGGACAGCCGCCCGGTGAGCACCAGGCCGTCCGAGCCGGGCAGCGCGACCATGGCACCCAGCAGGGGGTGCTCGTCGACGGCCTGGCCGAAGCCGGTGGCGTCGCCGGTGGCGGCGGGGGCGTGCAGCCAGTAGTGCCGGTGCTGGAAGGGATACGTCGGCAGATCCACCTGCCGGAGCGGCCGGCCGGCCGAGTTCCGTTCGAGGACCGCGCCCCACCGGACGGACCGGCCGCTCACGTGGAGCTGGGCGAGGCAGGACAGCAGTTCGGGCTCCTGCGGCCGTTCGCGACGCAGCGGGGCGACCGCCAGCACGTCCTCGCCGGTCACCGACTCCTGGACCAGGCCGGTCAGGGTCCGGTCGGGACCGACCTCCACGAAGACGGTGGCACCGGCGTTCGCCAGGGCGGTCGTACCGTCGTGGAAGCGCACCGCCTCACGGGCGTGGCGTACCCAGTACTCGGGGTCGCACAGGTCACCGGCCTCCGCCTCGGCGCCGAGCACCGTGGAGACCAGCGGGATCGTGGGCGGACGGTAGTCCAGGACCTGGGCCACTCGCCGGAACTCGTCCAGCATCGGCTCCATGAGAGGGGAGTGGAAGGCGTGCGACACCCGTAGCGCGACGGTCCGGTCGAACTGCCCGGCGACCTCGGCCACGGAGTCGGCCGCGCCGGAGAGCACCACCGAGGCCGGACCGTTGACGGCGGCGACACCGACGTCCGCGCGGTCACCGAGGGCCGCGCGCACCTCCGCCTCGGAGGCCCGCACGGCCACCATGGCCCCGCCCTCCGGCAGCGCCTGCATCAGCCTGCCCCGGGCGGCCACCAGCATGGCCGCGTCCTCCAGGGAGAACACGCCCGCCACATGGGCGGCTGCCAACTCGCCGACCGAGTGGCCCGCCACCAGGTCGGGTACCACGCCCCAATGCTCCAGCAGCCGGTACAGCGCCACCTCGAAGGCGAAGAGCGCGGGCTGCGTGTACTCCGTCCGGTCCAGCAGCCGCCCACCGTCCTCCGACGGGGTGGTCTCCCACATCACCTCCCGCAGGGGCCGGTCCAGTTGCACGTCCAGGTGCCCCACGACCTCGTCCAGGGCGGAGGCGAAGACGGGGTGGCGCGCATACAGCTCGCGCCCCATGCCGGCCCACTGGCTGCCCTGGCCGGAGAACAGGAAGGCGGTACGTCCCTCGACGGGCGCCCCGGTGACCAGGACGGAGTCCTCCGCCCCGGCCGACAGCGCGGCGAGGCCGCGCAGCGCCTCCTCCCTGCCGTACGGCAGGAGCACGGCCCGGTGCTCCAACGCGGCTCGGCCGACGGCCAGGGTGTAGCCGACGTCGCCCAGAGCGACTTCCTCGTCGCCGGGCTCCTCCCGGTCACCCCCACTCGCGGCGAGCGTGGCGCGCAGCCGCTCGGCCTGGGACCGCAGTGCCGCCCGGCTCCGGGCCGACACCACCAAGGGCACCGGTACCGGCAGGAGTTCGCCATCGGCGGCCGCGGAATCCTCACCCCGCTCCTCGCGCGACGCCTCACCCCACTCCTCGCCCGACGCGTCACCCCACTCCTCGCCAGACTCCCCAGCCTTCTCCGCGCGCGGCGCCTCGACCTGTTCCCCCCGCGGCGCCTCGTCCTGCTCTCGCGGCGCCTCCTCCACCAGAAGATGGGCGTTGGTGCCGCTGATCCCGAACGACGACACACCGGCGCGCCGCGGGCGTCCCTCCGCCGTCCACGGCAGGGACTCGGTCAGCAGTTCCACCGCACCCGCCGACCAGTCCACGTGCGGCGTGGGCCGGTCCACGTGGAGCGTCCTCGGCAGGAGGCCGTGCCGCATGGCCATGACCATCTTGATCACGCCCGCGACGCCGGCCGCCGCCTGCGTGTGCCCGATGTTCGACTTGAGCGAGCCGAGCCGGAGCGGACGTTCCCCGGGCCGCCCCTGCCCGTACGTCGCCAGCAGTGCCTGGGCCTCGATCGGGTCACCGAGCGTCGTGCCCGTCCCGTGCGCCTCCACCGCGTCCACGTCGGCCGGGTCCAGGCCCGCCGCCGCCAGGGCCTGCTCGATGACCCGCTGCTGGGAGGGGCCGTTGGGCGCGGTCAGGCCGTTGGACGCACCGTCCTGGTTCACGGCCGAGCCGCGGATCACCGCGAGGACCCGACGGCCGTCACGGCGGGCGTCGGACAGCCGCATGAGGACCAGCACACCGGCGCCCTCGCCCCAGCCGGTGCCGTCGGCCGCCGCAGCGAACGGCTTGCAGACGCCGTCCGGGGCGAGCCCGCGCTGCCGGCTGAAGGAGGTGAAGACGCCGGGGCTGCCGATGACGGCGACGCCGCCGGCCAGGGCGAGGCCGCACTCACGCTGGCGCAGGGACTGGCAGGCGAGGTGCAGCGCCACCAGGGAGCCCGAACAGGCCGTGTCCACGGTGAGGGTCGGCCCCTCCAGGCCCAGCGTGTAGGCGGCGCGGCCGGAGACCACGCTGGGCGCGATGCCGGTGAGCAGGTAGCCGTCCAGGCCGTCGGGGGCCTCGTGCAGGCGGAAGCCGTACTCCTGGGGTTCCGCGCCGATGAAGACGCCCGAGCGGCTGCCGCGCAGGGAGTGCGGATCGACGCCCGCGTGTTCCAGGGCCTCCCAGCACAGCTCCAGCACCACCCGCTGCTGCGGGTCCATGGCGGAGGCCTCGCGCGGGCCGATGCCGAAGAACTCGGCGTCGAAGCCTCCCGCGCCCTCCAGGAAGGCGGCGTCGCGTACGTAACTCTTGCCGGGCGTGGCGGGGTCGGGGTCGTAGAGGTCGTCCACGTCCCAGCCGCGGTCGGTGGGCAGCGGCGACAGGGCGTGACGCTCCTCGGCCACCAGGCGCCACAGGGCGTCGGGCGAGGTCGCGCCGCCGGGGAAGCGGCAGCCGATGCCGACGATGGCGATCGGTTCGTGCGGATCGACGTCCACCGGGGCGAGAGGACCCGACTCCGCCGTCCGCGCGGCAGGGTCGTCGCCCAGCAGCCGACCGGACAGGAAGCGGGCCAGCGCGAGCGGCGTCGGATGGTCGAAGACCATGGTGACCGGGAGGTCCACCCCGGTGGCGGACACCAGCTGCGCGTGCAGTTCGACGGCGGCCAGCGAGTCGAACCCCAGCTCCTGGAACGGCAGTTCGGCCTCCACCGTGTCCACGTCACCGGGGGCCAGCGCGGCCACGACGGCAGTCGCACGGGTGCGTACGAGGTCCAGCACCAGGGCCTCACGGGCCGAGGCCGGCAGACTCCGCAACCGCCGGACGAGCGCCTCCCCGTCGCCCGGCCCCTCGCCGCCCGCCACCTCGTCAGGAATGAGATCCCTGGACTCGCTCATCCGCGCACTCCACTGTTCCGGTACGTGAGGAATTGCCGCACAGCACCGCACAGCACTCATCGCGCAGCACCGCGGTGCACACTTCTGAGGAAGGGGTCGTCAAGACGCGCCACCTCGGCGTCAGGCTAGATTCGGCTAAGGCGGCCAAACACCCCTAACCACCCCTAGGGCCGGCCGCCCGGAACAACCCACGAAAACGACGACATGGCTGGTCAGGCCGGTGATCGAGAAACAGCGCCGACCCGCCGCAGCCAGTACCTCAGCCCCGCCGCACCCGTCAGGCGTACGCCCGTACCGTGGCGGCGAGCCGCTCGATCGTCTCGGCGGCGCGAGCGGTGAGGTAGAAGTGGCCGCCCTGGAAGACATGGACGGCGAAGTCGCCGGTGGTGTGCCGGCGCCAGGCGTCCGCTTCCTGGAGCGTGACCTGCTCGTCGGTGTCGCCGACGAACACCTCGACCGGGCAGTCGACGACGGCGTCGGCCGCACCGACGTACCGCTCGATGGCCCGGTAGTCGGCCCGCACGGCGGGGAGAATGGCACTCAGCATCTCCTCGTCGTCCAGCAGCCGGGTGTCGGTGCCGCTCAGCTTGCGGATCTCGGCCACCAGACCGGCGTCGTCCCGCAGGTGGACGTCTTCGGAACGCCGCTCGGAGGGAGCACGGCGCCCGGACGGGATCAGCACGGTGGGCGCAAGCCCTTCCCGCCGCATGCGCACCGCCACCTCGAAGGCCACCGTGGCGCCCATGCTGTGGCCGAAGAACGCAGGCCGCGGTTCACGGACGAGCTGGGGGCGCAGCGCCTCGAAGACCCGGTCGGCCAGCTCGCCGATGTCGGTCATCGGGGCCTCCCCGCGCCGGTCCTGGCGCCCGGGGTACTGGATCGCCAGGACCTCGATGTCGGGCCGCAGGGCACTGGACACCGGGTGGAAGAAGGACGCCGACCCGCCGGCATGCGGAAAGCACACGACCCGCGCCTTGGGCGCCGGCGAAGGGTGATAGACCCGGACCCAGCTCGCGCCGTCGGTGGTGGCTCCCGCCATGGCTGATTCCTCTCTGGCCGCACGATCACCGGCCATGCTGCGGACAAGAGGCACCCCCGGCCAACCCCTAAGGCCCCCTACGACCCCGCGGCGACGCTCCCGAGCGGCCCGGTGACCCGCCCTGAACGCGAGGACCCCGGACCGGATGGTCCGTTCGGTTCCCCCGTGACCCCGCACGCGGATGGTTGTACGCTTCGAGCACCGCCCTTGACCTGCAGAAGCAGGCAGGGAGCAGACACATCGGGAGTTTCTCCGTGCTTCGTACCATGTTCAAGTCCAAGATCCACCGCGCCACCGTCACCCAGGCCGACCTGCACTACGTCGGTTCCGTCACCATCGACGCCGATCTGCTGGACGCCGCCGATCTGCTGCCCGGCGAGCTGGTGCACATCGTGGACGTCACCAACGGCGCCCGGCTCGAGACCTACGTCATCGAGGGGGAGCGGGGGTCCGGGGTGATCGGGATCAACGGGGCCGCGGCCCACATCGTCCACCCCGGCGACCTGGTGATCATCATCAGCTACGCTCAGGTCAGCGACGCCGAGGCGCGGTCCCTGCGGCCGCGGGTCGTGCACGTGGACGGCGACAACCGTATCGTCGCCCTCGGCGCCGACCCGTCCGAACCAGTGCCGGGATCGGACCAGGAACGCAGCCCGCAGGCCGTCTCGGCCTGACGAACCGAACTGCGCGGACGAGGAGCGTGGCCGTGAGCGACATCGAGATCCGGGACGACCGGGCGGCGGGCCGCCTGGAGGCGATCGGCGACGGCGAGGTCGTCGGCCGCATCGAGTACTTCGTGTTGGACGCCCCCGAGCGCGCCCTCGTCCCCGTGCACACCATCGTCGAGCCGGCCCACGAGGGCAAGGGCATCGCCGGTTCGCTGGCGCGCGAGCTGTACGCGCTGTCCCGGCGCGAGGGCGTCGTCGTGGCGCCGCTGTGCCCGTACGTCGTGAAGTGGGCCGAGCGTCATCCGGACGAGGCGCCCGCGGCCGACCCCGAGCTGCTGCGTGCGGCGAAGGAATGGCTCGTGGCCCACCCCGGGCGCTTCTGACGCCGACGACGACCGACTGACACGGGGGGCATGCTTGCTGGCGCTGCTGCACACCTCCGCCGTGCACGTCCCTGTCTTCGACGCCCTGCGCGACGCGGCGCACCCGGGTCTGGAACTGCGCCACCACGTCGCCGCCGAGCTGCTGGACGTGGCGCGGCGCGACGGGCCCTCGGCGGTCACCGGCGCCGTCCGCGAGGCGGTGCTGCGGGCCGTCGGCGAGGGGGCGCGGGCCGTTCTGTGCACCTGCTCGACCATCGGCCAGGTCGCCGAGGCGGGCGCCGACGACGCCGGGGTGCCGGTGCTGCGGGTGGACCGGCCGATGGCCGCCGCGGCGGTGGCCGCGGGCTCGCGCGTCGTCGTCCTCGCCGCCCTCCGGAGCACACTCGCGCCCACCGCCGCGCTCGTCGAGGACGAGGCCCGGCGCGCCGGGCGTGCC
>MUMD01000318.1:0-183 GCA_002155895.1 Streptomyces rochei | reverse complement strand
GCTGGCCAGCCCCGGCCCCGGACTGGCCGCTGCGGCGGCGGCAGCGAGTACCGGACGGAGAGTGAGTACGGGACGAGTGAGCACCGGACGGAGTGAGTACCGGACGGCGCGGGCCCCTCGGTGAAGCCCGCCCTCGTCTTCGAACCGCCTGGTCTCAGTACCTCTGAACCGCTGGGCCCAGCG
>MUMD01000317.1 GCA_002155895.1 Streptomyces rochei | reverse complement strand
GGAGGTGGGGGCGGGGTGTGCCGGGGAACGGGCCGAGGGGACGGGCGTTCCACGCGGCGCCGCCGCTCTCGCTGATGTCGGGCTCGGTGCCGAAGGCGAGCCGTACGGCCTCGGCGAGGCCCTGCCGGGTGCCCCGCACGCGGTGCAGGCGGGCAGCGGCGGCCACGGCGGCGCGCAGTCGCGGCTCGGGTTCGGTGCCGTCGGTCTCGGCGCCGACCCAGGTGCCGAGCCACTGGGCGAAGTCGGCCGGGGTGAGGGCCGGGTCGAAGTAGGTGTCCAGGCAGTCGAGGACGTTGAGGATGGGCGCCAGGACGTCGTCGAGGCCGCCGACGAACCGCTGGGCGAGGTCGTCGTCGGCGAAGACGGCGGGCAGCATCGTGCCCAGGGGCAGGGAGGAGCCGAGGCCGTCGACGGAGCCCCGGTAGGGCGTCGTCGTCATGTGCCGTCTCCGATCACGCGGACGCGGTGGTCGAAGGAGAAGACCAGCGAGGGCGGTTGGAGGTCGATGCGGTCAGTGGGGTCGCCGCGTTTGCCGGTGAGGGGGTCGGCGGGGTGCAGGACGACCTCGTCGACGAGTTCGACGCCGGGGACGCGTTGCAGTACGGCGAAGACCTCGCCGGTCTGCACGGGGCGGCCGAAGGGCCAGCCCTTGCCGTCGGCGCCGCCGGTGAGCGGGTCGAGGTGGCGGTAGAGGGCGTCGTGGGCCTGGCGGCGCACCCGGTCGGTGTCGACGCCGCGGAAGGCGTGGACGGTCGCGACGACGGTGACGCCCTGGTAGTAGGGCGGCCCGACGGCGAGGCGGGTGCCGATGAGGCGGCGTTCGTCGAGGTGGCGGGTGATGCGGGCCAGCAGGGCGTCGCCGGGGACGAGTTGCTCGAAGCGGAGCCGGCCGCCCGGGTCGGGCACGGCCTGGGGGACGACCAGGACGCGGACCGCGTAGGCGCCGTGCTCGCCCTCCTCGCCCTCCAGGCAGGTGATGCGGGCGGTCTCGGGGGCGGCGCGGCGGGCCAGTTCCTCGTAGTCCCGCAGGGTGACGGCGCGTTCCTGGGCGCGCAGGGTGATCGGCGCCCGGAGCTTGGCCTCCTCGACGGTCTCGCCGTCGACGCCGCCGCGCGCGGCCTCGCGGTTGACGACCTCGGAGACGTACGGGATGGAGGTGCGCAGCACCTGTACGGCGCCGCGCGCCACGTTGCCCGCCCTGCCGCCGCCGGTGCGGTAGCGGCGGGCGCGGATCACGGCGCCCTTGGGGGCGACGGTGCCGTACTGGCGCAGGGTGCCGTCGGGTTCGCGGACGGCGGGGCCGAAGGCGATCTCGCCGGTGGCGGCGTCGAGGGTGACGTGGTGGTCGTCGGGGCCGGAGGCCGCGAAGTGCGGGACGACCTGCCAGTCCTGCCAGCCGTCCCCGGCGGCGGTCTGCAGCAGCAGCGGCGGGTCGTCGGCGACGACGGGCGCGTGGGCCAGGCGCAGCCGCTGGCCGGGCAGGCCGGTGGACTCGCCGAGCGCCTCGTCGTGGACGGTCTCGGCGTGCACGGCCCGGGTGGTGCCGCCGATGGTGTACGCCTCGGCGGAGCGGATGGTGGGGGAGGTCGTGTAGAAGGGCTGGCCGGGCAGCGGGTCGGTGACCCGGCAGCGTATCCAGCCCGCCTCGTGGCCACCGTTGCGGGACAGGACGTGCCCGCCGGGGACGTGCAGGACGATGTCGCCGGGGCGGTTGAGACCGCCGGTGCCGTCCTGGTCGACCTCGCAGAGCTGCCAGCCGTCCTCCGTCCACGCCTCCCAGACCAGCGGCGGCTGGCGGGGGTCGACGCCGACGCCGTCGACGCGGCTGTCGAGTTCCAGGGCGAGGGCGCAGTCGGGGGTGGCGGCGGTGAGGCCGATCAGCATGCAGTCACCGGGCTGCGGGGCCTCGGCGAAGCACAGCAGGTCCTTGCCCTCGGCGAGGTCCGTGGTGCGGTCGGTGACGGGCTCGCCGCGGTGCTGCACCACCAGGTGCCCGAGCGCGCACGGTACGACGACCAGATCGCGTTCGGTGGCGAAGACGACCGCCTCGTCCCGCTCCGTGCGCAGGGTGGCGACCTCGGCGCCGGACGGGATCAGGATCGCGTCCTCCTGCGGCGCGGACAGCCAGAAGGTGACGTCCGTGCGGGCGGCCGACGGCGGGAAGAGGGTGATGCCGACCAGGTCGAGGAAGGCCAGGTGGTTCTTCTCGGGGACCCGGTTGAGGCGGTAGACGATCTGGTCGGCCATGTGGGCGACCGTCTCGACGAGGGTGACGCCGGGGTCGGAGACGTTGTGGTCGGTCCACTCCGGGGCGCGCTGCTGGATGTAGCGCTTGGCGTCGTCGACGAACTGCTGGAAGCGGCGGTCGTCGAGGTTGGGGGAGGGCAGGGACATCAGCGGTCGCTTTCGGGAGAGCCGGGGTGGCCGGGGAGGCCGCCGGGACCGGCGGTCCCGGCCGGTCCGGCGAAGCCGCCGGGCAGGTCCGGCTCCTCGTGGGAGGGGATGACGTAGAACGGGAAGACGAGGCTGCGCGGGTTGTTGGTGCCGCGGATCGAGTAGCGGACGTCGATGTAGAGCACGCTCTGGTCGGTGCCGGAGCTGACGTCGACCTCGTGGACCTCGATGCGCGGTTCCCACCGGTCGAGGCTGGCGTACACCTCGTGCTGGATGCGGCCCGCGGTCTGCTCGTTGACCGGGGCGAAGACCAGGTCGTGGATGGCGCAGCCGAATTCCGGGCGCATCGGGCGCTCGCCGGGCGCGGTGGCGAGGACCAGCCGGATGGCCTCCTCGACCTCGCGCTCGCCGCTGACCAGGGCGATGCCGCCGGTGGGCGAGATCCGCATGGGGAACGCCCAGCCGGAGCCCACGAACTGTTCGGCCATCAGTGGGCCACCTGCCTTCGTTTTCCTGTGCGCGCCGTGGGCCCGGCGGGCCGGCACGGCGGTCGTCGTCCGGTCATGCGGGGAGCGGGTACTTCACGGTGTTGACGAACACGGCACCGAAGAGATCGACCTTGATGCCCTTGATGTTCACGTTGGCCACGGCGTTGACCGACACCATCCCGGTGGCGTTGATCGAGGTCATGCCGCTCGACGACAGGTTCATGGCGCCGCCCATCGCGTTGACGTTGACGGCCCCGCCCAGTGACGTGAGGCTGACCAGCCCCTTGCCCTTGAGGGTGAGCGGCCCGCCGCTGTCGATCATCACGGAGCTGCGCCCGCGCAGGGTGAGGCTGGTGCCCGCCTCCACCGACACCGAGCGGCTGCCGGTGATGCTGACCGAGCCCTTGCTGTCCACGGTGATCTCGGTCCGGGTGCGGTCCAGGTTGATGATCAGCTTGTCGTTGCCGCTGGCGATGCGCACCCCCTGCTTGCGGCCGCCGGTGCGCTGGCTGAGCAGGTCGACGCGGTTGCCCTGGCGGTCGGACAGGGTGTGCCGGGCGGCCTGCTTCTTGAGCCCGTCGTGCAGCGGCACGTCCGGGACCTTGGTGGGCAGGTCCCGCCCGTTGTAGAGCCCGCCGATGACGAACGGGTGGTCCAGCGCGCCCCGGTCGAAGCCGACCAGCACCTCGTCGCCGACGTCCATCGGGAAGACCCCGCCGCCGCCCTTGCCGCCCAGCTGCACGGTGCGCGCCCAGTCGCTGACGTAGGTGTCGTCCAGCCACGGGAACTGGAGCTTGACCCTGCCCTGCTTCAGCGGGTCCTGTACGTCGGTGACGATGGCGTTGGCGACGCTGGGCAGCCGGGCCGCGCTCGCGGCGTCCACGCCCCCGCCCCCGCCGCCCGAGGCGAGCCCGTACAGGGAACGCCACTGGCGTCCGCTGACGGTGATCCAGGACTCGTAGTGCTTGCCGTCGCCGAAGACATGGCGCACCGAGGTGACGGTGTACTTGCCCTCGAAGGGCTTGCCGACGTCGGAGAGGGCCACGGGGACGCCGGGCCGCAGGTCGGGGTTGCCGTAGACGGCGACCTCCAGCTCGGCGAAGGAGGAGGTGACGTCGGCGGCGAGGGCCTGGGCGGCGTGCCGGACCTCGTCCTGCTTGTCGTAGGGGTTGGCGGTCTCGACGAGCTTGGCGGGCTTGAACTTCCCGGCGGCCTGGCCGGGGGTCGTGCCGATGCTGAAGCCCGGGTCGGTGGTGGCGGGCGCGACCTCGGTGATCTTCTTCTTCGTCGTGACGTTCCAGCCGCGCGACTCGACCTTGCCCACCTGGTCGGCGGCGGTGACGGCGGCCCGCAGCCGCAGGATGTCGTGGCCGGCCTGGAGGACGAAGGTGCTCTTGTCGCCGTCCGTCTGCGGCGAGGGCGCCCCCGCCGACGGCTTGGGCGTCACGAAGCGGAACTTCCCCTTGGCGTCCAGGGACATCACCATGTTGTTCTCGTCGGCGAGCCGGGACAGGAAGTCCCAGTCGGTGACGTTGGACTGGCTGATGAACCCGTACATGCCCTTCGTCGGCTGGATGCGGCCGATGGACACGCCGTCCAGGGCGGCGAGCTTGCGGGCGATGTCGGACGCCTTCTGGTTGCGGTACGCGGCCACCCGGCGCTGGCGCATCATGCGGTGCCCGTAGTCGTACCCGCGGATGACGGTGAAACTGCCGGTGCCGTCGTAGTCGGCCTCCAGGCCGGTCACCTCGCCGGTCAGCAACGGGTTGCCGATGCCCTGCCCGTCGGCGATCGGCGTGATGACGACCTTGGTGCCGAACTGCACGTTCAGCTTGCCGAGGACCAGACGGTAGGGGTCGCGGAAGGTGAGGCGGAAGGCCGCGGGCACGCCGACGCCCTGGTCGACCCAGCCCTCCACGAGCAGGGGCGCGATGTCGGACGGCAGTTTCGCGCCGCCGATCTTGACCTCGACGATGCTGGAGAACGCGGGACGCACCATCAGTGGGGCACCTCCTCGGTGGCGGGCAGCATCAGTTCGGTACCGGTCGGCAGACGGGACGGGTCGTCGATGCCGTTGGCCTCGGCGATCGCCCGCCACGCGCTCGCGCTGCCGTACTCGCTCCACGCCAGCGACTGCAGGGAGTCCCCGGCGACGACGCGGTGCACGCGCTGGGCGGTGAGCGCGCCGGAGGTCGGGTTCTGGCCCTGGGTCGGGCCCGGGATCTCCACCAGGGACACCTGGCAGGTGGCGCGGATCGGGACGCCGGTGGTGCCGAAGAGGGTGTACTGCGCCTCGATCGACGCGACGTACGCGGTGAACCGGGCCGTGGAGAAGGAGCCCCACTCGAAGACCACCCAGGGCGGCGAGGGCTGCTTGGCGGCGATGCTCTTGGCGGTCACCTCGCAGCACAGCAGCAGGGACTCGACCTTCTTCATCACGGTGTTGCCGCCCGGCTTCATCGAGGAGTCCAGGAAGATCTCCAGGGACATCTCCCGAGGGTCGGCACCCATGAACTCCGGCTTGGAGCCGTCCCGCACGGCCATGGTCGGCGTCGCCTTCCACTGCGCGCGCTGGGTGAGGGACAACTGCGCCGGGTTGAACTCGAAGGCGAACCTGCGCATCAGCGCGCCGGGCGTGGTGGTCGTGCCGGTGGGCGGTTCGTGGATGGCGAGGTTGGCGCGCACGAGGCTCTTGCCGGCGCCCTTGCCGCTCTGTGCCATGGTCTCTTCCCTTTCTGTCCCTCTGCGGCGGAGGCGCCGTCAGTCCGTGAAGCCGTGGTGCGCGATCTCCAGGACCTCCGTGGCCACGGCCGGGCTCGCGGGGTCGAGGCTGGGCCCCTGCCAACTCACGGGCAGCACCTCGATCAGCCCCCAGCGGGCGACCAGCGACCCGTCCGCGCGCAGCGCCGAGATCTGCGCGGTGGGCCGCTTGATGCCGGTCTGCACGGACGAGATCCACTTGGCGACCTTGGCCGTGTCCGGGGTGAGGGGCCGGGTCAGCCGGATGTTGGAGTAGGAGACGCGGGTGGGCAGTTGCCACACGAACCCGTTGTTGCCGCCCTCCTGGCGCTGCTCGACCTCCACGTGGGACGACAGCCCTTCGCACCCGTTGAAGTAGCCGAGGCTCTCGCCGTCGATGGTGAGGGTGAACCAGATCGTGGAGCCCGGGTCCTGGCGGGGCATCGGGGGTGGCCTTTCTGTCGGTGGGGCGAGCCGTGGGGCGCGAGGGTTCGGCCGGGGCGGCCGGGTGGGCCGGTCAGGCGCGGGGGTCGCGGAGTCTGCCGACGCGTTCGCGGTCCATGCGCAGCTCCGTGCGGACCAGGCGGGTGACGCGGCCGATGATGCGGTGCACCAGTTCGTCCAGCTGGAAGTCGGTCAGCTCGCGCGGGTCGAACCCGCCCGCGGGGACCGCGCTGTACGCGGGCGGCGGGTCCGTCTCCGGGACGGGCGGCGCGTGCGGCGGCCGGCCGCCGGGCGGGGACGTGGCCGCGCTGTACGACGGCGGTGGTTGGTACGGCGGCGGGGCGGCCGGTGACGGCGCGGGCCCCTGCGGGGAGGCGTGGGGCCGCAGACGTCCCAGGGCGTCGGCGACGGTGGC
>MUMD01000316.1 GCA_002155895.1 Streptomyces rochei | reverse complement strand
ACCGGGTGCTCCACCTGGAGGCGGGTGTTCATCTCCAGGAAGTGCGCCCGGCCGTGGGCGTCCACCAGGAACTCGACGGTCCCGGCGCCGACGTAGGAGACGGAGCGGGCCGCGCGGACGGCCGTCTCGCGCAGCTCGGCGTCGAGCCGGGGGCTCAGGCCCGGCGCCGGCGCCTCCTCGATCACCTTCTGGTGGCGGCGCTGGAGGGAGCAGTCGCGGGTGCCGAGCGCCCACACCGTGCCGTGGGTGTCGGCGAGGATCTGCACCTCGACGTGGCGGCCGTTCTCCACGTAGGGCTCGACGAAGACCTCGCCGTCGCCGAAGGCGCTCACGGCCTCCGCGCGGGCGGCGGTCAGTGCGTCGTCGAGGTCGGCGAGGCGCCGTACGACGCGCATGCCGCGTCCGCCGCCGCCGGCCGCCGCCTTGACCAGCACCGGCAAGTCGGCCTCGGTGACCCGGTTCAGGGGTGCGATGCCCAGCAGTTCCTTGGCCCGGGTCTTGGACGCCATGGCCTCGATCGCCTCCGGCGGCGGCCCGATCCAGGTCAGTCCCGCGTCGGTGACGGCGCGCGCGAAGTCGGCGTTCTCGGAGAGGAAGCCGTAGCCGGGGTGGACGGCGTCGGCACCGGCGGCGACCGCGGCCTTCACGATCAGGTCGCCGCGCAGATAGGTGTCGGCGGACGCGGTCCCCGGCAGCCGTACGGCGGCGTCGGCCAGACGGACGTGCAGGGCGGTCTCGTCGGCGTCCGAGTGCACGGCGACCGTCCGGATGCCCGCCTCGCGGCAGGTGCGGAAGACGCGGCAGGCGATCTCGCCCCGGTTGGCGACGAGTACGGAAGTGATCACAGGTCCCTCACCCCTCACATTCGGAAGACGCCGAAGCCACCGCGCGCCCCCTCGTAGGGCGCGGTGTGGACGGCGGACAGGCACAGGCCGAGGACGGTGCGGGTGTCGCGCGGGTCGATGACGCCGTCGTCGTAGAGCCGCCCGGACAGGAACATGGGCAGCGACTCGGACTCGATCTGCTGCTCCACCATGGCGCGCAGCGCCGCGTCGCCCTCGTCGTCGTACGGCTGTCCCTTGGCGGCGGCCGACTGGCGGGCCACGAGGGAGAGCACGCCGGCGAGCTGCTGCGGGCCCATGACGGCGGACTTGGCGCTGGGCCAGGCGAAGAGGAAGCGGGGGTCGAAGGCGCGCCCGCACATGCCGTAGTGCCCGGCGCCGTAGGAGGCGCCGAGGAGGACGGACAGGTGCGGGACTCGGGAGTTGGCGACCGCGTTGATCATCATCGCGCCGTGCTTGATGATGCCGCCCTGCTCGTACTCCTTGCCGACCATGTAGCCGGTGGTGTTGTGGAGGAAGAGGAGCGGGATGTCGCGCTGGTTGGCGAGCTGGATGAACTGGGCCGCCTTCTGCGACTCCTCGCTGAAGAGGACCCCTTGGGCGTTGGCGAGGATGCCGACCGGGTAGCCGTGCAGGCTCGCCCAGCCGGTGGTCAGGCTCGTCCCGTACAGCGGCTTGAACTCGTCGAAGTCGGAGGCGTCGACGATCCGGGCGATCACCTCGCGCGGGTCGAAGGGGGTGCGCAGGTCGCCGGGGACGATGCCGAGGAGTTCCTCGGGGTCGTGGGCGGGCGGCTCGGCCAGCGGCGGGTCGGCGTACGCCTTGCGGTGGTTGAGGCGGGCGACGACGCGTCGGGCCTGGCGCAGGGCGTCGGGCTCGTCCACGGCGAAGTGGTCGGCGAGGCCCGAGGTGCGGGCGTGCATCTCGGCGCCGCCCAGCGACTCGTCGTCGCTCTCCTCACCGGTGGCCATCTTGACCAGCGGCGGCCCGCCGAGGAACACCTTGGCGCGCTCCTTGACCATGATCACGTGGTCGGACATGCCGGGGATGTAGGCGCCCCCGGCCGTGGAGTTGCCGAAGACGACGGCGATCGTCGGGATGCCTGCCGCCGACAGCCGGGTGAGGTCCCGGAAGACGCCGCCGCCGGGTATGAAGATCTCCTTCTGCGACGGCAGGTCGGCGCCGCCGGACTCGACCAGGCTGATGCAGGGCAGCCGGTTGGCGAGCGCGATGTCGTTGGCGCGCAGCGCCTTCTTCAGCGACCAGGGGTTGCTGGCGCCGCCGCGCACGGTCGGGTCGTTGGCCGTGATCAGGCACTCGACGCCCTCGACGACCCCGATGCCGGTGACGAGCGAGGCGCCGACGGTGTACTCGCTCCCCCAGCCGGCGAGCGGCGACAGCTCCAGGAAGGGCGTGTCGGGGTCGAGGAGCAGCTCGATGCGCTCGCGGGCGAGCAGCTTGCCGCGCTTCCGGTGCCGGGCGACGTACTTGTCGCCGCCGCCCGCGAGGGCCTTGGCGTGTTCGGCGTCCAGCTCGGCGAGCCTGGCGAGCATGGCCTCACGGCTCGCCCGGTGGTCGGGGGCGGTCGGATCGAGGGTGGAGGCGAGGACGGTCACAGCAGTTCCTCCGGGATGTCCAGGTGCCGGGCGCGCAGCCATTCGCCGAGCGCCTTGGCCTGCGGGTCGAAACGGGCCTGGGCGGCGACGCCCTCGCCGAGGAGGCCCTCGACGACGAAGTTCAGGGCGCGCAGGCCGGGGAGGACGTGCCGGGTGACGGGCAGGTCGCGGGCCTCGGGGATCAGCTCCCGGAACCGGTCGACGGTCAGCTGGTGCGCGAGCCATCGCCAGGCCCGGTCCGTGCGCACCCACACGCCCACGTTGGCGTCGCCGCCCTTGTCGCCGCTGCGGGCACCGGCGACGAGACCGAGCGGGGCGCGGCGGACGGGGCCGGGCGGAAGCGGTGGCGGCAGGGGCGGTTCCGGTACGGCTTCGAGGACGGCCGTGTCCTTCGCGGGCGCCACCGGCACCCGGCGCCCGTCGTGCAGGACGGCCACGTGGTCGACGGCGTCCTGCGGGACGCGGGCGGCCTCGAAGACGCCGTAGGGGGAGCCCTTGCCCGGGGGCGCGCTCACGTGGAAGCCCGGGTAACCGGCGAGGGCCAGCTCGACGGCGGCACCGCTCAGCGCCCGCCCGACGGCCCGCTGGTCGGCGTCGCGCACCACGAGCCGCAGCAGGGCGCTCGCCGTCTCCTCGGTGGGGGCGTCGGGCCGGTCGGTGCGGACGAGGTCCCAGCGGACGTCGGTGACTCCACCGAGGGCGGGTTCCATCTGGGCGCGGACCAGCGCGGCCTTGGCCTCGATGTCGAGGCCGGTGAGGACGAAGGCGACCTCGTTGCGGAAGCCGCCGAGCCGGTTGACGCCGACCTTAAGCGTGGGCGGCGGCGCCTCGCCGCGCACGCCGTCGACGCGGACGCGGTCGGGCCCCTCCCGGGTGAGCCGTACGGTGTCCAGCCGGGCGGTGACGTCGGGTCCGGCGTACCGGGCGCCGCCCGTCTCGTACAGCAGCTGCGCGGTCACCGTGCCGACGTCCACGAAGCCGCCGGTGCCGTCGTGCTTGGTGAGGACGCAGCTTCCGTCGGCGTGCACCTCGGCGAGCGGGAAGCCGGGCCGCCGTACGTCGCCCTCGCGGAAGAACGCGTAGTTGCCGCCGGTCACCTGCGCCCCGCACTCCAGCAGGTGCCCGGCGACGACCGCGCCCGCGAGCCGGTCGTACTCCGTCGGCTCCCAGCCGAAGTGTGCGACGGCGGGCCCGGTGACCAGCGCGGCGTCGGTCACCCGCCCGGTGACGACCACGTCGGCGCCCTCGCGCAGGCACGCGGCGATGCCGAACCCGCCGAGGTAGGCGTGCGCGGCCAGCGCTCCGGGGTGGGCGGCGGTCAGGTCGTCGCCCTCGACGTGGGCGACCCGTACGGGGATGCCGAGCCGGTCGGCCAGGGCGCGTACGGCGTCGGCGAGTCCGGCGGGGTTGAGCCCGCCCGCGTTGGCGACGATCCGTACGCCCCGCTCTTGGGCGAGGCCGAGGCACTCCTCCATCTGCCGCAGGAAGGTGCGGGCGTACCCGGCGTCCGGGTCCTTCAGCCGGTCGCGGCCGAGGATCAGCATGGTCAGCTCGGCGAGGTAGTCACCGGTGAGGACGTCCAGCGGGCCGCCGGTGAGCATCTCGCGCACGGCGTCGAAGCGGTCGCCGTAGAAGCCGGAGGCGTTGCCGATCCGGAGCACGCTCATCGTGCCTCCCCGCGCGGCGGGCGTCCGGCGCCCGGCGGGCCGGCGAAGGCCTGGGCGATGTCGAGCCAGCGGTCGGCGTCCGGGCCCTCGGCGGTGAGGGCGAGGTCGGCGCGGTGGGCGCGCTGGGTGGCGAGCAGGCAGAAGTCGAGGGCGGGGCCGGTGACGCGCTGGGCGGCGTCCTCGGGGCCGTACGCCCACACGTCCCCGCCCGGTCCGGTGAGTTCGACGCGGAACTGCTCGGCGGGCGGGGTCAGTCCGTGGGCCGCGTAGGCGAAGTCCCGGGCGCGGACGCCGATGCGGGCGATGTGCCGCAGCCGGTCCGTGGGCGGGCGCCGCACGCCCAGGGCGTCGGCGACGTCGAGGCCGTGGGCCCAGGTCTCCATCAGGCGGGCGGTGGCCATGGAGGCGGTGGCCATGGGGGGCCCGTACCAGGGGAAGCGGGCGCCGGGGGCCGCCTCGCGCAGCGCCTTGTCGAGCGCGGCGCGGGTCTGCCGCCAGGCGGCCAGCAGGGCGGCGGGGGCCTGCCCGGCGGCCTCCTCGGCGGCGTCGTCGACGTACCGGTCGGGTGCGGCGAGGGCCTGCTCGACCAGGGCGGCGAAGCCGGCCTCGTCGGTGACGGCGACCAGGGCGGCCCGGTCGGTCCAGTGCAGGTGCCCGATCTGGTGGGCGACGGTCCAGCCGGGCGCCGGGGTGGCCAGCCGCCACTCCTGCGGGCTCAACGAAGCGACCAGGGCGTCGAGTTCCTCGCTCTCCTCGCGCAGGTCGTCGATCACGGGCGTCGGGTCGGACACGGGGCGCTCCCCTCGGGCACGGCGGTGTGCGGCGCGGTGGGGGGAGCATGGCAGGGGGTCGCGTAACAATCAAGCATGCTTGCATGATTTTTCGCTGCGCAGCCGGACGGTGCGGGACCGTCGGGCTTCCGGGCCCTCCAGGACCTCAGTCGGCGCGCCAGACCGTCATGTCGGCGGTGACGAAGCCGATGTCCGGCATCGCGGTCGACTTGACCTGGAGGACGAGCAGCACGATGTCCCCGTCGCGGTGCTTGACGCAGATCTCGGTCCCGGTCGACGCGGCGGCCAGCGGAAGGCGGCGGCCGTCGGTGCCCGACGCGTCCGCGAAGCGCAGACGGCAGTCCTCGTACGTGGCGCCCGGCTCGCCCAGCATGATGCTGAACGCGCTGGTGTCGCTCTCCAGGGCGCAACTGGCCTGCTCGCAGGCGAAGCGGATGTCGCCCTCACGGTCCTCGCGCATCGTCCCGGTGGTGATGCTGAGCGAGTTCTCGCCGTTCAGAAGCTGCGGGCCGTAGGCGTGGGCGACGGGTGCCGTGGGGCCGGCCGCGGGACCGTCGGCCGCCGCTCCCCGCCCGGCGGACGCCGCGGCCCCCGGTGCGGTCGCCTCGGCGCCCGCCGATCCCGTCCCCGCGTCCCCGGACGCCGACGACCGCCCCGTGCCCGTACCGGAATCCGTCCCCGTACCGGATTCCGTCCCCGTACCCGGCGTCCCCGACGCGGACGCCGCCGTGTCGCGGGTGCGGTCCCGGATGCCGTCCCACGCCGCGTCGAGGACCGTCCACGCCGCCGTGAGCCCCAGACCGCCCGCGACCAGGGCGGCGGCCGCGATCAGTGCGGCGCGTCTTCTGCGGCGCTTGCGCTCCTGCGGCCCGTCCGGCCGCTGCGGGACGGTGGGACCGTACGGACCGGCGGGCCACTGCGCGGCGCCCGGCCACTGCGCGGCACCGGGCCACTGCGCGGTCGCCGGCTGCTGGGCGAGGGGCTGCGGGACGGTCCAGGGTCCCGTACGGACCGCGGTGGGGGCCGGTGCCGCCTCGAGGGCCGGTGCGGGCGGCGGCACCGTCACCTCCGGCCCGGCGATCTCCCGCCAGACGGCCGGGCCCGCCCCGGCCTCGGCGTCCGGGCCCAGCTCCCGCCGGCACCACTCGACGACCTCCGCCGCGGTGGCCCGCTCCCCGGGGTCGGCGGCCACGCACCGGGCGATCAGCGGCCTCAGCCGCTCGGGCAGCCCGGACAGGTCGGGCTCGGAGTGCACGATCCGGTAGAGCACGCTGACCGCGGGCCCGTCCCCGTAGAGCGGCCGGCCCAGTGCCGCGAACGCCGCCGTCTGGCCCAGCGAGAAGACGTCGGTCGCCTCGGTGACGTCACCCCCGGACGCCTGCTCGGGGGCCATGAACTGGGGCGTGCCGATGGCGGCGCCCGTGGCGGTGTGCGCGGTGCTGTCGGCGGCGACCGCGATGCCGAAGTCGATGACGCGGGGGCCGTCGGTGGCGAGCAGGACGTTGGACGGCTTGAGGTCGCGGTGGATGATCCCGGCGGCGTGGATGTCCTGGAGGGCGTGGGCGAGCCCGGCCGCCAGGGTCCGCACCGAGCGTTCCGGCAGGGCGCCGTGGTCGTGGCCGACGACCTGCTGGAGGCTGGGCCCGGCCACGTACCCGGTGGCGACCCAGGGCACGGCGGCCTCGGTGTCGGCGTCCAGCACGGGTGCCGTCCAGTGGCCGCCGACCCGCCGGGCGGACTCGACCTCCTTGCGGAACCGCTCCCGGAACTCCTCCTGGGCGGCCAGTTCCTCGCGGACCAGCTTCACGGCGACCGTGCGGCCGCGGTCCGAGCGGGCCAGATAGACGTGGCCCATGCCGCCCGCGCCCAGTCTTCCCAGCAGCCGGTAGGCCCCGATGTGCCGCGGGTCCCCGTCCCCGAGCTTCTGCATGTTGCGCCGCCTTCCCCCCGAACGTGAGCAACGGATCGAGGATAGTGCGGGGCGGCGCCGCGGTGAGCCCGTCTGCTGCGCCTGTTGTCTACGGTTCCGTAACGGGCGGGCCGCCGATGCCGTCCAGCGCCTTCGACAGCCGTTCGACGGCCTCGACCGCCTCCGCCAGCTCCGCGTCGGACCCGCACGCCTCGGCCAGCCGGTCGGCGAGCGCGGCGTGCCCGGGGCCGATGCGGGAGACGGCCGCGCGGCCCGCCTCGGTCGGCGCGAGGAGCTTGGCGCGGCGGTGGGCCGGGTTCGGCCGGTACTCGGCGAGGCCGCGTTCCACCAGCAGGTCGGCGACGCGCTGCACGCTCTGCCGGGTGATGCCCATCTCCCGCGCGATGCCGGAGACGGGCAGCGGCTCGGACAGCACCGCGCCGAGCACCTGCCACCGGGCGGCGGTGAGCCCGGCGGGGCGGGCCAGTTCCTCGGCGACCGCGAGGAACCGGCCGTTGAGCCGGAAGACGCCGACCGCGGCGCGGCTGAGCAGGTCCTGCCGCTCCCGGCCGCTCACGCGGCGCCCGCCTTCTCCAGCACCGCGTGGGCCTGCGGGTCGGAGTCGTGGAACAGCCGGTACCAGGCGTCCAGCACCTCGCCCTCGTACACGCCGAGCAGGCCGAGGATCTCGCGGGCGAAGGCGACCGGCTCGGTGGGGCCGGCGGTGATCAGGTCGCGGTCGGTGACGGCGTCGGCCTCGACGTACCGCTCGCCGCCCGCGTAGCCGGTGGCGGCCAGGTAGAAGGAGACGGCGCTGGTGTGCCGGCGGTCGTCGAGCAGGCCCTCGCGGGCGAGCCCGGCGGTGGCGCCGCAGATGGCGGCGACGGGGACGCCGGCGGCCAGGAAGGCGCGGGCGGTGCGGGCGAAGGGGGCGAGGTCGTCCCCGGTGTCCCAGAGGTCGGCGCCCGGGAGGACGAGCAGCGAGCTGTCCTCGGGGCGCAGGTCGGCGAGGGCCAGGTCGGGCTGGACGCGCAGGCCGCCGATGCTGGTGACGGGGGCGGTGGTCGGGGCGACGGTGCGGACGGTGTACCCGGCGCGGGCGAGGTGGGCCGTCGCGTGGCCGGTCTCCCAGTCGGCCAGCGTGTCGTACACGGCGAGGTGGACGGGCTTGCGGGTGCCGTTCATGACGTCTCCTCGGAGGGATCCGACGCGGTCCGGAACGGGTCCGGAGCGGATCGGCGGGCGCGATGCCCTATGACAGAAGGCTGTCATTTCGACAGAGTGCTGTCAATAGGCCGTTCCGTGCGGCACCGGGCCGCCGCCCGTCGCCACCGCCCGTGGACACCGCCCGTCGACAACCTGTCGTGGAAAGCCCGCGTCCACAGACAGGACGCCGATTCCGTTTCCGCATCGCGGACATCTACCCTCGGCCGCATGACCCCTCAGCCCGATCCTCAGGCCGGCGCCGCCGTGAAGGCGGCGGACCGCGCGCACGTCTTCCACTCCTGGTCCGCGCAGGAGCTCATCGACCCGCTCGCCGTCGCCGGCGCCGAGGGGTCGTACTTCTGGGACTACGAAGGCAAGCGCTACCTCGACCTCTCCAGCGGCCTCGTCTACACCAACATCGGCTACCAGCACCCCAAGGTCGTCGCCGCGATCCAGGAGCAGGCGGCGAAGCTGGCGACGTTCGCGCCCGCGTTCGCCGTCGAGGCGCGCTCGGAGGCGGCCCGGCTGATCGCCGAGCGGACGCCCGGAGACCTCGACAAGATCTTCTTCACCAACGGCGGCGCGGACGCCGTCGAGCACGCCGTGCGCATGGCGCGGCTGCACACCGGCCGGCCGAAGGTGCTGTCGGCGTACCGCTCCTACCACGGCGGCACCCAGCAGGCGGTCAACATCACCGGCGACCCGCGCCGCTGGGCCTCGGACAGCGGCACCGCCGGGGTCGTGCACTTCTGGGCGCCCTTCCTGTACCGCTCGCGCTTCTACGCCGAGACCGAGGAGCAGGAGTGCGCGCGGGCGCTGGAGCACCTGGAGACGACGATCGCCTTCGAGGGCCCCGGGACCGTCGCCGCGATCATCCTGGAGACGATCCCGGGCACGGCCGGGATCATGATGCCGCCGGCCGGTTACCTGGCCGGGGTGCGCGAGATCTGCGACAAGTACGGGATCGTCTTCGTCCTGGACGAGGTCATGGCCGGCTTCGGGCGGACCGGCACATGGTTCGCCGCCGACCTGTACGACGTGGTGCCCGACCTGATGACCTTCGCCAAGGGGGTGAACTCGGGCTACGTCCCGCTGGGCGGCGTCGCGATCTCCGGTGAGATCGCCGCGACCTTCGCCGAGCGGCCCTACCCGGGCGGCCTGACGTACTCCGGGCACCCGCTGGCCTGCGCCGCCGCCGTCGCCACCATCGGCGTGATGGAGGAGGAGGGCGTCGTGGAGAATGCCGCCCGCCTCGGTGCCGAGGTCGTCGAGCCCGCGCTGCGGGAGCTGGCCGAACGGCACCCGAGCGTCGGCGACGTGCGCGGTACCGGCATGTTCTGGGCGCTGGAGCTGGTGAAGAACCGGGAGACCCGGGAACCGCTGGTGCCGTACAACGCGACCGGTCAGGCGGCCACCCCGATGTCTGCCTTCGCCGCGTCCGCCAAGGCGCACGGCGTGTGGCCGTTCGTGAACATGAACCGGACCCACGTCGTCCCGCCGTGCACCGTCTCCGAGGCCGAGCTGAAGGAGGGCCTCGCGGCGCTGGACACCGCACTGTCCGTGGCGGACGAGTACACGGAGTGAGGGTCCTGCCCGCCTGCGGGCAGGAGGACGGCCCGAGCGCGTAAGGTGGCGTGCCCGTGCACCGCGGACAGGTGTGCGAGCACGCCACCGGCGTGTGTACGGCCACCCGCGCGCCTCCGACGCGGATGGTCGCACCCCCCGTACGCGACGAGGAGATCGCCCGACCATGCCCGGCCCCAGCCGCACCGGTGCCGTCACACGCAGCACCCTGCGGCAGCAGATCGCCGACGCGCTCCGCGACGAGGTGCTGGCCGGACGCCTCCAGCCGGGGCAGGAGTTCACCGTCAAGGAGATCGCCGAGCAGTACGGGGTCTCCGCGACGCCCGTGCGCGAGGCGCTGGTCGACCTGTCCGCGCAGGGGCTGCTCGACGCCGACCACCACCGCGGCTTCCGCGTCCACGAGTACTCGGTCGACGACTTCCGCGGCATGGTCGAGGCCCGCAGTCTCGTCATCGGCGGGATGTTCCTCGCCCTGGAGGGCGACCGGCTGGGCGGACCGGACCCCGCGGACGTGCGGATCGCCGCCGCGCTCGCCGGGGTCCGCCGGCGCGGCGAGGAGGCCCAGCGCGCCGCCACCGCCGGGGACCTGACCGTCCTCATCGGCTACGACCTGCGCTACTGGCGCGAGCTGGCCGTGCTCTTCGGCAACCCCTACCTCGCCGACTTCCTGCACCGGCTGCGCGTGCAGAGCTGGGTGTGCACGGTGCAGCACCTGCGCCGGCTCAGCGAGCTGCGCGGCGCGCTGTGGTCCGGGCACACCGAGCTGGTCGACGCCCTCGCCCGCCGCGACGCACCGGCCGCGCGGGCGCTGATCGACGCGTACAACGCCCACTCCCTGGAGCTGATCGAGCGGATCGCCCGGCGATGACGGACGCCTGACGTGTCGTGGCCCGCCCCCAGATGGGTATGGGATCTGCACGCACCGCGCACCGACTACGCTTCCTGACCGACCCGCCCGCCCACCGTGCTGTGTGAGGAGCCTCTTTTGGCCTGTGACCTGTGGCTGGTACCGCTCGTCGACATCTTGTGCCACACGCCGGACAACCCGTTCGCCGAGGAACTCGCGCAATACGACAAGGTGCTGGCCGAGGCCGGGCTGCCGCCGGTGCCGGTGTACCCGTACATGCCGGGCCTGTCCGGCGAGGTCGCTCCGGTGGCCGGGTTCGACTACGACGCGCTGCACTTCCTGCGCCGGGCGTACCTGCTCCAGGTCTGCGGACTGCCGGTGAGCCCCGTGGACGAACTGGGCGGCGACTACGAGCAGTTGCTGGAGATGTTCGAGTCCACGGCCCAGCAGTCGCACCTGGTCTGGCACTACGACCACGCGGGCGCCTACGTCCCGGTGGACTTCCCGCACCCCCTCTCCAGCGACGAACTCCTGGCCGGAGGCGGCCCCCTGGGCTCCTCGCACACCCTGCTGCGGGAACTGGAGGCCGTCGCCCCGGCCCTCGGCATCGACCCGGCCAACCCCCCGGCGCCACCGGCGGCACCGCTCGCCCCGACGGAGCTGGAGGAGCCCGCCGCTCCCGTGCCGTACGACGCGAGTCCCTTCTCCCGCGAGCGGCACGTCTGGCTGGGACTGCACGCGGCGGCCACCCGGAGCCTGGCCCAGGGGTCGATGATCGTGTTCAGCTGATCCAACGACGCACGCCGAGGGCGCGGCGGGCGGTCAGCCCAGCTGGGAGAGCCCCTTCGCCAGGTCATCGCCGTTCATGATCGGGCAGACGTCGACCTCGGCGTTCAGCTCCATGAAGAACGGTTCGCCGATCGGCGGCATCTGCGAACTGTCCTGCATGTCGAAGAAGAGCAGGGCCGTCCGCCGTCCGTCGATGGTGCCGAAGTAGGCGGCCTCCGGCTTGATGTGGTCGATGGTCTCCTTCATGAGATCCGCCATCTTGCCGCTGCGGATCACCTCGTTCGACTTCTCGGTGTCCAGCGTCGCCTTGAGCAGCACGCGCATCGCACTCACCTTCTTCTGCCGACGCGACGTGTACGGCCTCAGCCTATGCATCCATGACCGAGATGCGCAGTTCGCCCAGTCGGTCCGGTTCCGCGATCACGTCGATGCCGGTGATGAGGCCGTCGTCCGCGAAGGTGAAGCGGAGCACGACGCGCAGCCTGCCCCGCTCGGCCATGGCCAGGCCGATCCGGCCGTCGACCAGGACCACGCCGGTGAACCGCGCCCGCGCCATCGAGGCCATCGCTCCCCGGGCGACCGGCTCGACACCGGTGACGACGAAGGGCTCGGGCGTCGGGACGACCGCGGCGTCGGCGCGCAGGACGACGTCCGGGTGGAGCAGGGAGACCAACGCCTCGAAGTGGCCGCCGCGGGTGGCCGCCAGATACGCGTCGACCGCGCGGCGCCGGCGGGGCGGGTCCGCCTCGGGCGCGGGCACGCCCCGGACCCGGCGACGGGCGCGGCTGGCCAGCTGGCGGGTGGCGGCGGGGGTCTTGTCGAGCATCGCGGCGATGTCGTCGAAGGGCACGTCGAACATGTCGTGCAGGACGAACGCGAGCCGTTCCGCGGGGCCCAGGGTGTCCAGGACGATCAGCAGCGCCACGCCGACCTCGTCGGCGAGCTGGGCCTCCGCGGCGGGGTCGGGACCGGTGGTGCCCGTCCGCGGCCCCTCGTCCAGCGGCTCCTCGCGGCGGGTGTCGCGGGCGCGGAGCATGTTGAGGCAGACGCGGGCGACGACGGTGGTGAGCCAGCCGGAGGGATTCTCCACCTCGGAGGTGTCCGCGCGGTCGGCCCGCAGCCAGGCGTCCTGGAGGGCGTCGTCGGCCTCGCTGAGGGAACCGAGGATGCGGTACGCGACGGCCCGCAGCCGGGGGCGGTCCCGCTCGAAGTGCTCGGTCATCGCGTCGGGTCGTCCGGGCACGTGCGGCTTCCCTCCGGGTCCTCGGGGTGTGGACCCAGTGAATCACCGGGCGCCCGGTGCCCTCAGCGGATCAAGGAGATTCCCGGCGGCCACAGCACCCCGTCCGCCAGCAGCAGGGACGGGCCCAGGTGCACCGGGCACACCCGCAGCGGCGTCCTGCGGTGCCGGGCGACCTCGAAACGGGCCGGGTCGCCGCAGTCCTCCGGGACGCCCTCACCGCCGTACGGGCCCCGGCAGGAAGCGGCGCGGTCGCGGTCGGTCATGCCCACGATCCGACACCAGGCCCCGCGCGGACGCCCGGGGAAGGGGGCCGAACGGCTGGGGTGCGGCCTAGGGAGCGATCTCGGCGTCCTGGAGGCCGACGCACTTGCGCTCCTGCGGGATCCACTTCACGGCGGGGTCCAGCACGGCCAGGACACCGCCCACCTCTTCGCGCGGCCCGGTGTAGGTCAGCTCGACGGCCGGGGAGCGGCCGTAGGTCCGCAGGACGCTCACACCGTCGGCCTTGAGCCGCTTCTCGTCCAGCACCCAGTCGACGCCGTCGGCCGTGACGCAGAGGTTGATGTTGGGCGGCAGCTCCTCGGCGCCGCAGCGGAACACCGCCTTCTGGCCGCCCCAGGAGGCGACGCCGTCCCCGAGGGCCCAGTCGCGCGAGGCGCCGGGTATGTCGTCGGGGAGGCGGTCGACCACCTTGCCGCACTTGGCGTCGTCCGCGTGCGGGGCGGCGGAGACGCGGTGGCTGTCGACGTAGAGGAGCCCGCCGGTGACGGCGACGGCCGCGACGGCCGTCCAGATCCACATCCGGGTGGTGGGCTTCCGCATGTTCCGATCCGTTCCGTGCCGGCCCTGCCGGCCGTGCTGTCCGTCCGCCGCTGACACCGGCCAGCGTATCCGCCGCCCGAAAGCCGGTGGCCGGGGCCCCGAACGGGTCCCCGGCCACCGGTCTGCCTCCCCGGTTTCCTACAGGAACGAGTTGATCTCGATCGTCTCGTCCCGGCCCGGGCCGACGCCGATCGCGGAGATCGGGGCGCCGGACATCTCCTCCAGCGCCTTGACGTACGCCTGGGCGTTCTTCGGCAGCTCGGAGAAGGACTTCGCCTTGCTGATGTCCTCGCTCCAGCCCGGCAGCATCTCGTAGACCGGCTTCGCGTGGTGGAAGTCGGACTGCGAGTACGGCAGCTCCTCGACGCGCTTGCCGTCGATCTCGTACGCCACGCAGACCGGGATCTGCTCCCAGCCGGTGAGGACGTCGAGCTTGGTGAGGAAGAAGTCGGTGAGGCCGTTGACGCGGGTGGCGTAGCGGGCGATCACCGCGTCGAACCAGCCGCAGCGCCGGTCGCGGCCGGTGGTGACGCCGCGCTCGCCGCCGATGCGCCGCAGGGCCTCGCCGTCCTCGTCGAACAGCTCGGTCGGGAACGGGCCGGCGCCGACGCGGGTCGTGTACGCCTTGAGGATGCCGATGACCCGGCTGATCTTCGTCGGGCCCACGCCGGCGCCGGTGCAGGCGCCGCCCGCGGTCGGGTTCGACGAGGTGACGAAGGGGTACGTGCCGTGGTCGATGTCGAGCAGCGTGCCCTGGCCGCCCTCGAAGAGGACCACCTTGTCGTCGTCGAGGGCCTGGTTGAGGACCAGGACGGTGTCGGCGACGTACGGGGCGAGCTTGTCCGCGTAGCCCAGCAGCTCCTCGACCACCTGGTCGACGGCGATCGCGCGCCGGTTGTAGAGCTTGGTGAGCATCTGGTTCTTGACGTCCAGCGCCGCTTCGACCTTCTGGGTGAGGATCGACTCGTCGTAGAGGTCCTGGACGCGGATGCCGACGCGGTTGATCTTGTCGGCGTAGGTCGGGCCGATGCCGCGACCGGTGGTGCCGATCTTGCGCTTGCCGAGGAAGCGTTCCGTCACCTTGTCGACGGTCACGTTGTACGGCGTGATGATGTGCGCGTTTCCGCTGATCAGGAGCTTGGACGTGTCGACGCCTCGCTCGTTCAGCCCGCTCAGCTCGGAGAACAGGACCGACGGGTCGACGACGACGCCGTTACCGATGACCGGCGTGCAGCCGGGGGAGAGAATCCCGGAAGGGAGCAGGTGGAGGGCGTACTTCTGATCGCCCACGACTACCGTGTGGCCGGCGTTGTTGCCGCCCTGGTAGCGCACCACATAGTCGACGGAGCCACCGAGCAGGTCCGTCGCCTTTCCCTTGCCTTCGTCACCCCACTGAGCACCGAGCAGCACAAGTGCGGGCACGCGCGTACACCCCTTCCGGGCGGGGCATGTCCATGGTCGAGGGCGTATGAGGTGGGTTTCCGCCACGTACACCGCGACCGTCGTTGGCCGCCAACCGTCGGACCGGATGCCCCGGAATAGACGAAGCCCCTGGCGCAATAGCGCAAGGGGCTCTTGCACAAAGATGCTACCCGAGGAAGCGAGGCATGGCCGAGGTGGCGACTTCCGCGAGCTCTTCCGCGAACTCTTCCGCGAGGTCCGATCAGCTTCTGGTGGTCGTCGATCCGGTCGCCCGGCGGACGGACGGGGAGTCCGTCCGGATCGCGAAAGACGTGCTCAGCGCGGGTGCGTCGAGCACCAAAGTGTGCCTGCCGGACGACGGGGAGGAGTTCGCGCGGGCGCTGCGGCGGCGGGGGTCGCGGCGGCCCGTGGTGGTCGGCGACGACCGTGCGCTGCTGCGCGCCGTGGGACTGCTGCACCGGCACCGGGAGCTGGCGGAGTGCGCGCTGTCCGTGGTGCCGGTGGGGCCGGTGCTGGGTCTCACCCGGTCGCTGGGACTGCCGTCGGGGGCGGTGGCGGCGGCGCGGGCGGTGCTGGACGGGGCGGAACGGCGGCTGGACCTGCTCGTCGACGACAGCGACGGGGTGGTGCTGGGGG
>MUMD01000315.1:348-12231 GCA_002155895.1 Streptomyces rochei | reverse complement strand
CGGCGTGCACGCCGACCCCGACCGCATCGTCGTCTGCGCCGGCTTCCTCGGCGGCCTGGGCGTCCTCGCCGACCTGCTGCGGCACCGGGGCACCCGCTCCGTCGCGGTCGAGTCCTACGGCCTGCCCCACCACCGCCGCCTGCTCACCCGCGCGGGCCTCGGGACACCGCCCCTGCCCTTCGACGACCGCGGCACCCGGCCCGGCGACGACGACCACCCGGCCACCGCCGGGGCCGTGCTCCTCACCCCCTCCCACCAGTTCCCGATGGGGCTCCCGCTGCTCCCCGAACGCCGCACCGCCCTGATCGACCGGGCCCGCCGCACCGGCGGACTGGTCCTGGAGGACGACTACGACGGCGAGTTCCGCTACGACCGCCAGCCCGTCGGCGCCCTCCAGGGACTGGACCCCGACCGGGTCGTCTACCTGGGCACGGCCAGCAAGTCGCTCGCCCCCGGGCTGCGCCTGGGCTGGCTGGTGCTGCCGCCCTCGCTCGTCGAGGACGCCATGGACGCCATGGCGGGCCGCACCCCGGGCGTCCTCGACCAGCTGACCCTCGCGGAGTTCATGGCCCGCGGCGACTACGACCGCCACGTCCGCGCCGCCCGACTGCGCTACCGGCGCCGCCGCGACGCCCTGGTCGCCGCCCTGGCCGGACGCGCCCCCGACGTCCGGGTCACCGGCATCGCCGCCGGGCTGCACGCGGTGCTCCGGCTGCCCGCCGGCACCGAGCAGCAGGTCGTCCGGGCCGCCGCCTGGCACGGGCTGGCGGTCCACGGCCTGTCCACCTTCCGGCACCCCGACGCGGACGTGGCCCCGCTGGACGCCCTGGTCGTCGGCTACGGCACTCCACCGGACCACGCCTGGGCGGGGGCACTGGACGCGCTGTGCCGTGCGCTGCCGTAGAGTCCCCCGGCGACGGCCGTACACTCGATCGGCCCAACTGTCGTACCGGAAGACGGACAACGGGGGAGAGACGGACATGGCGGAGACCCGGCGGCGGCTGCGGTCGAGCACCGTGGTGCTCGGCGGCATGGGAGTGCTCGCGGCGGCCCTGAGCGCGTGCGGATCGGACCCCGACCGCCGCTGCGTGGACCGCGACAGCTACGACTACATCAACGGCTACAAGGTGGTGGCCGACAAGAACTGCAAGTCCGGCTCCTCCGGCTCCTCGTACGGCAAGGGCGGCAAGAAGAAGGGCGCCAAGGGCGTCGACGACGCCGACTGGTACTACGACGCCGACGTCAGCAACGGCTGGGCCGACGGCGGCACCTTCAGCCGCGACGAGGCCGTCGACCGCGGCGGCTTCGGCTGCTCCGGCTCCGGCAGCGGCGGAGGCTGAGGCCGGCCCATGGAACGCCGCACCATCGACCCCCGCCCCGGCTGGCAGCAGACCGTCGAGGAACAGGGCTGCATCTACCCCCTGACCCGCTACCCCGACGACACCCTGCGCCCCTACTGGGACGAGAGCGCCTACTACGTCTTCTCCCTGCCGGAGGTCGAGGCGCTGGAGGAGGTCGTCGAGGAACTGCACGGCATGTGCCTGGCGGCGGCCGAGCACATCGTCACCGCCGACCGCTTCGCCGACCTCGGCATCACCGACCCCCGCGTCGCCCGGGCGGTCACCGAGGCATGGCGACGCCGCGCCGAACTCCCCTCCGTCTACGCCCGCTTCGACCTGCGCTACGACGGCACGGGCCCCGCCAAGCTCCTGGAGTACAACGCGGACACCCCCACCTCCCTGGTGGAGGCGGCCTCCCCGCAGTGGTTCTGGATGGAGGAGCGCTTCCCCGGCGCCGACCAGTGGAACAGCCTCCACGAGCGTCTGATCGACGCCTGGAAGAAGCAGGCCGCCCTGCTCCCGCCCGGCACCCCGCTGTACTTCGCCAACTCCGAGGCGGACGAGCTGGGCGAGGACCTGATGACGGTCGCCTACCTCAAGGAGACCGCCGAGCAGGCCGGCCTGGACACCGAGTGGATCTCCATGGAGGAGATCGGCTGGGACCGCCTCTCCGGCCGCTTCGTCGACACCAAGCTGCGCTTCATCCGCAGCATCTTCAAGCTCTACCCCTGGGAGTGGCTCACCACCGACCGCTTCGCCGACCACGTCCTGGACACCCTCGACAACGGCGGCGGCACCGGCACCACCCTGTGGATCGAGCCCGCCTGGAAGATGCTGCTGAGCAACAAGGCCCTGCTCGCGATCCTCTGGGAGCTGTACCCCGGCCACCCGAACCTGCTCCCCGCCTACCTCGACGGCCCCCGCGAGCTGGCCGGCACCACCGGCTACGTCGCCAAGCCCCTGCTCGGCCGCGAGGGCGCCGGCGTCACGATCCACCGGCCCGGCACCGAGGCCCACGGGCGCACCGAGCCGTGCTGCTACCAGGAGCTGGCCCCGCTGCCGGACTTCGACGGCAACCGCGTCGTCCTGGGCGCCTGGGTCGTGGAGGACGAGTCGGCGGGCCTGGGCATCCGGGAGTCCTCGGGCCTGGTGACCGACGAGTACGCGCGTTTCCTGCCCCATGTGATCCTCTGAACACCGTCGCTCGCATGGTGGACGCCGCGGCCCGGCACTCCGGGCCGCCCGGTAGGCTGCCCGTGGGCCGTGACTGGCGCGCTGGGATGGGACCGACCATCGGGGAGCGGCCCGAGCGACGAGTGCCGTGCGCCTGGGCCGTACCGTGAGAACGCCACGTCCGGAGGTCCCCATGTCAGCAGAGCTGTCCCCCGAGTCCACCGCCTACCGCGCCGCGCTCGACGTCATCCGCACCGTCGAGCCCCGCGTCGCCGACGCGATCGGCCAGGAGGTCGCCGACCAGCGCGAGATGCTCAAGCTGATCGCCTCCGAGAACTACGCCTCCCCGGCCACGCTGCTGACCATGGGCAACTGGTTCAGCGACAAGTACGCCGAGGGCACCGTCGGCCGCCGCTTCTACGCCGGCTGCCGCAACGTCGACACCGTCGAGTCCCTGGCCGCCGAGCACGCCCGCGAGCTGTTCGGCGCCCGCCACGCCTACGTCCAGCCGCACTCCGGCATCGACGCCAACCTGGTCGCCTTCTGGGCCGTGCTCGCCGACCGCGTCGAGGCCCCCTTCCTGGAGAAGACCGGCGTCCGCCAGATCAACGACCTCTCCGAGGCCGACTGGGCCGAGCTGCGCCAGGCCTTCGGCAACCAGCGGATGCTCGGCATGTCCCTGGACGCCGGCGGCCACCTCACCCACGGCTTCCGCCCGAACATCTCCGGCAAGATGTTCGACCAGCGCTCCTACGGCACCGACCCGGCCACCGGCCTCATCGACTACGAGGCCCTGCGCGCCCAGGCCCGCGAGTTCAAGCCGCTGATCATCGTCGCCGGCTACTCCGCGTACCCGCGGCTGGTGAACTTCCGGATCATGCGCGAGATCGCCGACGAGGTCGGCGCGACCCTCATGGTCGACATGGCGCACTTCGCCGGCCTGGTCGCGGGCAAGGTCCTCACCGGCGACTTCGACCCGGTCCCGCACGCCCAGATCGTGACGACCACCACCCACAAGTCCCTGCGCGGCCCGCGCGGCGGCATGGTGCTGTGCGACGATTCCCTCAAGGACCAGGTCGACCGCGGCTGCCCGATGGTCCTCGGCGGTCCGCTCCCGCACGTCATGGCCGCCAAGGCCGTCGCCCTCGCCGAGGCGCGGCAGCCCGCCTTCCAGGACTACGCCCGGCGCATCGTCGACAACGCCCGTGCGCTGGCCGAGGGCCTGATGAAGCGCGGCGCCACCCTGGTCACCGGCGGCACCGACAACCACCTGAACCTGATCGACGTGGCCTCCTCCTACGGCCTCACCGGCCGCCAGGCCGAGGCCGCCCTCCTCGACTCGGGCATCGTCACCAACCGCAACGCCATCCCCGCCGACCCGAACGGCGCCTGGTACACCTCCGGCATCCGCATCGGCACCCCGGCGCTCACCACGCGCGGCCTGGGCACGGCCGAGATGGACGAGGTGGCGGGCCTGATCGACCGCGTGCTGACCGCCACGGAGCCGGGCACCACGAAGTCGGGCGCCCCGTCGAAGGCGTCCCACGTCCTGGACGCCAAGACCGCGGACGAGATCTCCCGCCGGGCGACGGACCTGGTGGCGGGCTTCCCGCTGTACCCGGAGATCGACCTCGGCTGACCGTCGCCGACCGGGGGACGAGCCGCCGGTGGAACCTGAGAGAATGACGGACATGGCGAATGACCGACCCCGCGTGCTCTCCGGTATCCAGCCCACCGCCGGCTCGTTCCACCTCGGCAACTACCTCGGCGCCGTGCGCCAGTGGGTGGCCCTCCAGGAGACCCACGACGCGTTCTACATGGTCGTCGACCTGCACGCGATCACGGTCCCGCAGGACCCGAAGGAGCTGCGCGCCAACACCCGCCTGGCCGTCGCCCAGCTGCTGGCCGCCGGACTGGAGCCGGACCGCTGCACGCTCTTCGTCCAGAGCCACGTCCCCGAGCACGCCCAGCTCGCCTGGGTCATGAACTGCCTCACCGGCTTCGGCGAGGCGTCCCGCATGACCCAGTTCAAGGACAAGTCCGCCAAGCAGGGCGCCGACCGCGCCTCCGTCGGCCTGTTCACCTACCCGGTCCTCCAGGTCGCGGACATCCTCCTCTACCAGGCCAACGAGGTCCCGGTCGGCGAGGACCAGCGCCAGCACATCGAGCTGACCCGCGACCTGGCCGAGCGCTTCAACGGCCGCTTCGGCGACACCTTCACGGTCCCCTCCGCCTACATCCTCAAGGAGACGGCGAAGATCTACGACCTCCAGGACCCGTCGATCAAGATGAGCAAGTCGGCGTCCACGCCGAAGGGGCTCATCAACCTCCTGGACGAGCCCAAGGCCACCGCGAAGAAGGTCAAGAGCGCGGTCACCGACACCGACACCGTGATCCGCTTCGACCGGGAGAACAAGCCGGGCGTCAGCAACCTCCTCTCCATCTACTCGGTGCTCACCGGAGCCGACATCGCCGAGCTGGAGGAGAAGTACGCGGGCAAGGGCTACGGCGCCCTCAAGACGGACGTGGCCGAGGTCATGGTCGAGTTCGTGACCCCCTTCCGGGACCGCACCCAGCAGTACCTGGACGACCCGGAGACCCTGGACGCGATCCTCGCCAAGGGCGCGGAGAAGGCCCGCTCCGTCGCGGCGGAGACCCTCGCCCGGGCGTACGACATGGTGGGCTTCCTCCCCGCCAAGCACTGAGCGCGACGCCGCCCCGGCGCTGCTCACCGCACCCGCCGCCCCGCCCGTGCGCCCCGGCACGCCGCCGTAGCGCTGCACATCACTCCGGTTGCGCCTGCCCCGGGCGGGGTCGTGGCCGTACAGTCGATAACCGGGTGTCCGGCACGGCGACATCCACCAGTGACACGTAACGACAGGAGACGACGTGGGGACCGTAACGATCGGCGTGTCGATCGCGGTCCCGGAGCCACACGGCAGCAAGCTCCAGCAGCTGCGCGCGGGCTTCGGCGACGCCGCCGCTCACGGCATCCCCACGCACGTCACCCTGCTGCCGCCGACCGAGGTCGACGGCGGCGCGCTGCCCGCGATCGAGGCGCACCTGGCGGAGGTCGCGGCCCGCGGCCGTCCCTTCCCGATGCGCCTGTCCGGCACCGGCACCTTCCGCCCGCTCTCGCCCGTGGTCTACGTCCAGGTGGTCGAGGGCGGCGCGGCCTGCTCCTGGCTGCAGAAGCGGATCCGCGACGCCTCCGGCCCGGTCCCGCGCGAACTGCAGTTCCCGTACCACCCGCACGTCACCGTGGCGCACGGCATCGACGAGGCGGCGATGGACCGCGCCTACGAGGAGCTGTCCGACTACGAGGCCCAGTGGCCCTGCACCGGCTTCGCCCTCTACGAGCAGGGCGCCGACGGGGTGTGGCGCAAGCTGCGGGAGTTCCCGTTCGGCAGCGCCACCGTGCCCCCGCAGGCGGGCCGCGTCGAACACGACTCGGTGCCCACCCGCTAGGGCCCGTCCGCCGCTACACCGGCAGCCGCCGGAACACGCCCCGCGGCAGATGCCGCAGCGCCGACATCACCACGCGCAGCGCGCCCGGCACCCACACCGTCTCCGAGCGCCGCCGCAGCCCCAGCTCGATGGCCGTGGCGACCGCCTCCGGCGTCGTGGCGAGCGGCGCCTCCGCCATGCCCTCGGTCATCCGGGACCGCACGAACCCGGGCCGTACGACCATGACGTGCACGCCGGTGCCGTGCAGCGCGTCCCCCAGGCCCTGTGCGAAGGCGTCCAGGCCGGCCTTGCTGGAGCCGTAGATGAAGTTGGCGCGCCGGGCCCGCTCGCCGGCCACGGAGGAGAGCACCACCAGCGAGCCGTGGCCCTGGGCCTGGAGGGCGCGGGCGCTGATCAGGCCCGCCGAGACCGCGCCGGTGTAGTTCGTCTGCGCCACCCGCACGGCGTTCAGCGGCTCCCGCTCGTCGTGCGCCTGGTCGCCCAGGACACCGAAGGCGAGCAGCACCATGTCGATGTCGCCCTCGGCGAAGACCTTGCCGAGCGCCGCCTCGTGGGACTCGGGGTCGAGCGCGTCGAAGGCGACGGTGCGCACCTCGGCACCGAGGTCGCGCAGCCGCTCCGCCGCCCGGTCCAGCGCCGGGGAGGGGCGGCCCGCCAGCCAGACGGTACGGGTGCGGCGGGCGACCAGCCGGCGCGCGGTGGCGAGCGCGATCTCGGACGTACCGCCGAGGACGAGGAGGGACTGGGGGATGCCGAAGGCGTCCTTCACGACAGCTCCAGGGGTCAGAGGGCGAGGCGGCGGGCCAGGTCGGAGACGAACACCCCGCGCGGGTCCAGCTCCGCGCGCAGTGCCCGGAAGTCGGGAAGGCGCGGGTACATCGCGTCCAGCAGCTCGGGCCGCAGCCGGGAGTCCTTGGCGAGGTAGACCCGGCCGCCGGCCCGCGCGACCTCCTCGTCGAGGCCGTCGAGGAAGGCGCCGAGGCCCGGCAGGCCCGCCGGGATGTCCAGGGCGAGGGTCCAGCCGGGCACGGGGAAGGAGAGCCAGCCCGGGTCGGCCTCGCCGAAGCGCTTGAGGACGGCCAGGAAGGACGGGCAGCGGTGCTCGGAGATGCGCCGCACGATCCGGCGCAGGGCGTCCGCCCGGTCGTGGCCGACGACGAACTGGTACTGCACGAAGCCGCCGCGGCCGTAGACGCGGTTCCAGTGCGGGACGCCGTCCAGGGGGTGGAAGAAGGTGGAGATCCGCTGGAGCCGGCCCCGGCTGACGCGGGGCGCCTTGCGGTACCACAGCTCGTTGAACAGGCCCACGGTCGTCCGGCTCAGCAGGCCGTCAGGGATCAGGTCGGGGGCGGCGGGCAGGCGCGAGGTGCGGAAGGCCAGCGGGTCGCGGCGCGCGCGGGAGCGCTCGGGCAGCGCGTCGAGCGGGGCGTGGTCGCCGCGGGTGAGGACCGCGCGGCCGGTGTGCGCGCCGCGCGCCAGGAGGTCGATCCAGGCGACCGAGTACCGGTAGCGGTGGTCCGTGGCGGTCAGGCGGGCCATCAGGTCGTCCAGGTCGGTGGCGCGCTCGGTGTCCACCGACATCAGCGCCGTCTCGACCGGCTGGAGCCGCACCGTGGCGGTGAGGACGACCCCGGTCAGGCCCATGCCCCCGGTGGTCGCGTCGAAGAGCGGGGTGCCCCGGTCGACGGTGCGGACCTGCCCGTCGGCGGTCAGCAGCTCGAACGACAGGACGTGCCGGGAGAAGGACCCGCAGACGTGGTGGTTCTTGCCGTGGATGTCCGCGCCGATCGCCCCGCCGACCGTCACGTAGCGGGTGCCGGGCGTCACCGGCACGAACCAGCCGAGCGGCAGCAGCACCTCCATCAGCCGGTGCAGCGAGACGCCCGCGTCGCAGAGCACGGTGCCGCCCGCGGCGTCGATGGCGTGGATCCGGTCCAGGGCTGTCATGTCGAGCACGGCGCCGCCCGCGTTCTGCGCCGCGTCCCCGTACGCCCGCCCCAGGCCCCGCGCGATGCCGCCGCGGGCACCGCAGTCCCGGACGGCGTCGGCGGCCTCCTGGTAGGTGCGGGGGCGGATCAGCCGGGCGGTGGTGGGCGCGGTGCGGCCCCAGCCGGTGACGGGACCCCACGTGGTGCCGGGGTCTCCTTCGGCGGCGGGAACGGTGTCGGCGGACATGGCGGTGACCGTATCGCCCTCATGGGAATGATTAGTTCCAAAACATTCCGATCATCCCCGAAACGGGTGATTAATGGTATGTCGCCCGATCAGGCCGTACGTCCCCGTGCCGTCGGCGTGAACAGTGAGTCCACATGGACGACCTCGACGACATGGACCACCGGATCGTGACGGCGCTCAGAGCCTGCGGCACGGACCCGCGCGTGGCCGGTGCCGCGCGTGCCCTGTCCTGGGCCGGGGAGCACGGAGCACTGTGGCTCGCGGGGGGCCTCGCCGCGGCCGCCGCGGACCGCCCGCGCCGCGGTGCCTGGCTGCGCGGCACCGCCCTCACCGCGGGCGCCCACCTCGTCAGCATGGGGGTCAAGCGCGTGGTGCGCCGCCCGCGCCCCACCCACGTCACGCCCCTGGTGCGCACCGCCGGCCGGCACTCCTTCCCCAGCTCCCACGCCACCTCCGCCGCCGCGGCGGCCGTGGCCTTCGGCGCGCTCGGCGTGCGCGCGGCCTGGCCGCTCGCCGCCGCGGTGTGCGTCTCCCGGCTGGTCGTCGGCGTCCACTACCCCTCCGACGTCGCCGCGGGCGCGGCCCTGGGCGCGCTCACGGCCGGGCTCGGCGCCGACTGGATGCGCGGAGGCCGGCCGTGACCGACACGACCGTCCTGCGTCAACGCGCCCCCGAACAGCGGCCCGAGCCCGCGCCGTCGCGCCGCAAGGGGCTCGCGGCCGGTCTGCTGAGGACCGCCCGCCCCCGCCAGTGGGTCAAGAACGTCCTGGTCGTCGCCGCGCCGGCGGCCGCCGGCGAACTCTTCGCCCCGAACGTCCTGACCCGGCTCGCCCTGGTCTTCGTCCTGTTCACCGCCTGCGCCGCCGCCGTCTACCTGGTCAACGACGCCCGCGACGCCGAGGCCGACCGCGCCCACCCCGTCAAACGCCACCGCCCCGTGGCGGCCGGACAGGTCCCGGTGCCGGTCGCGTACGCCGTCGGGGGCGTCCTGGGCGTCTGTGCGCCGCTCGTCGCGGCCTGGCTGTGCCCGCCCGCGGTCGCGGCCCTGCTCACCGCCTACCTCGCCATGCAACTGGCGTACTGCGTCAGCCTCAAGCACGTCCTGGTCGTCGACCTCGCCGTCGTCACCACCGGCTTCCTGATGCGGGCGATGATCGGCGGACTCGCGCTCGGCATCCCGCTGTCGCGCTGGTTCCTCATCACTACCGGCTTCGGCGCGCTGTTCATGGTCTCCGCCAAGCGCTACTCGGAGGCCGTGCAGATGGCCGGGAAGGCGGGCGCCACCCGCGCGCTGCTCACCGAGTACACCACCGGCTACCTCCGCTTCGTCTGGCAGCTCGCGGCCGGCGTCGCCGTCCTCGGCTACTGCCTGTGGGCCATGGAGGAGGGCGGCGTCCCGCACACCAGCGTGCTGCCCTGGCGCCAGCTGTCCATGGTCGCCTTCATCCTCGCCGTCCTGCGCTACGCCGTCTTCGCCGACCGCGGCACGGCGGGCGAACCCGAGGACGTCGTGCTGCGCGACCGGGCCCTGGCCCTGATCGGCGTGGTGTGGGTGGCGATGTACGGCCTGGCGGTGGCCAATTGGTAGACGGCACCGCCAAGGGAACACGGCGCGAACTGATCGGCTTCGCCGCCGCCGGGCTCCTCGCCTACGCCGTCGACCTCGCCCTCTTCACCGTCCTGCGCGGCCCGGCGGGCCTCGACCCGCTCACCGCGAAGACCCTGTCCTTCGTCGCCGGCTGCACCGTCGCCTACGCCGGCAACGCCTTCGGCACCTACCGGCACACCCGCCCCCGGGGCCTGCGCCCCTACGCCGTCTTCTTCGCGGTGAACGCCGCCGGGGCCGCCGTGCAACTGCTGTGCCTGGCCGTCAGCCACTACGGCCTGGGCCTGACCTCACAGCGCGCCGACACGATCTCCGGTGCCGGAATCGGCATGGCCCTGGCCACCATCCTGCGTTTCTGGGGCACAAGAACACTGGTCTTCCGCACCGGGGACGGAACCGGTGGCACGACGGGATCATGGACCGGGACGAGCGGGGGCAGGGTCGGATCATGGACTGGCTGAAGAAGCTGCCCCTGGTGGGGCCGTGGGTGTCGCGGCTGATGACCACGCACGCGTGGCGTTCGTACGAGCGGCTGGACCGGGTGAAGTGGACGCGGCTGGCCGCTGCCATGACCTTCACCAGCTTCGTCGCGCTCTTCCCGCTGCTGAGCCTGGCCGCCGCCATCGCCGCCGCCACCCTCAGCAAGGACCAGCAGGACCAGCTCCAGGACAAGATCGCCGAGCAGATCCCCGGCATCTCCGACCAGCTGAACATCCAGAGCCTGATCGACAACGCCGGCACCGTCGGCCTCATCTCCGGCGCCCTGCTGCTGTTCACCGGCATCGGCTGGGTCGACGCCACCCGGGGCTGTCTGCGCGCCGTCTGGGAGCTGCCGGACGAGGAGGAGAACCCCGTCCTGCACCGGGCCAAGGACGGCGGCGTCCTCGTCGGGCTCGGCGGAGCCCTCCTGGTCACCGTCGCCATCTCCACCGTCGCCTCGGCACTGGTCGGCTGGATCGTCCGGCAACTGGGCCTGGGCGGCGGCTTCGGCAGCGTGCTCCTCTACGTCGCCGCGTTCGCCGTCGCCGTGCTCGCCGACTTCCTCCTGCTGCTGTACGTCCTGACCCTGCTCCCCGGCGTCCAGCCCGCCCGCCGCCGCCTGGTGGTGGCCGCGCTGATCGGCGCGATCGGCTTCGAGCTGCTGAAGCTGCTGCTGAGCGGCTATATGCAGGGGGTCGCCGCGAAGAGCATGTACGGCGCCTTCGGCGTCCCCGTCGCCCTGCTGCTGTGGATCAACTTCACCTCGAAGCTGGTGCTGTTCTGCGCCGCCTGGACGGCGACGGGGAGCAAGGAGCAGGAACTCGGGGAGCAGGAGAGCGGGGGCCTCACGGGCGCGTCCGGCGACGGACCAGGTCCGGCAGCGGCCACCTCCGGTTGATCAGCCACGCCCCGCCCGCGAGCAGCACCAGCACCCCGGCGGTGATGCCGGCCGCGACCCCGATGCCGCCGGACGAGTCCGAGGCCGGGGCCCCCGCCACCGGCTGCGTGCCCGCCGCGGCCTTGCCGGTGCCCCCGGCCTCCCCGGAGGCCGAGGCGTCCGGCTGGGCGCTCGCCTGCGCGGCGCTCCTCGGCGGGACCAGCTCACCCACCGGCTTCACCTTGCCGGCCGCCGCGAAGCCCCAGTCGAAGAGGCGGGCGGTCTCCTTGTAGACCTCGTTGTGCTCGTCCTTCGCCGGGTTCATCACGGTGACCAGCAGCACCTTGCCGCCCTGCTCGGCGACGCCCGTGAAGGTGTTGCCCGCGTTGGTGGTGTGGCCGTTCTTCACGCCCGCGATGCCCGGGTAGACCTCCACGTCGGAGTCGCCGGCCAGCAGGCGGTTGGTGTTCTGGATCTCGAAGGACTCGCGGGAGGTCTTGCCCTTCTTGTCCTTCTTGGTCTCGCCCGGGAACTTGGTGCGGACCGTCGAGGCGTACTCGCGGAAGTCCTTCTTCTGGAGCCCGGAGCGGGCGAACAGCGTCAGGTCGTACGCGGAGGAGACCTGGCCCGGCGCGTCGTAGCCGTCCGGGGTGACCACGGTCGTGTCGAGGGCCTGCAGCTCCTCGGCGTGCGCGTTCATCTCCGCCACGGTCTTCGGCACTCCGCCGTTCATCGCGGACAGCACGTGCACGGCGTCGTTGCCG
>MUMD01000315.1:0-322 GCA_002155895.1 Streptomyces rochei | reverse complement strand
CCGACGCCCGCGAGGTCGGAGGGGGCGACCTCGTGCTTCGTGGACTTCGGCCACTTGGGCAGCAGCGTGTCGGCGAAGAGCATCTTCAGCGTGCTCGCCGGGGCCAGCCGCCAGTGGGCGTTGTGCGCGGCGAGCACGTCGCCGGTCTCGGCGTCGGCCACGATCCACGAGCGGGCGGTGAGGTCCTTCGGCAGCACCGGGGCCCCGCCCGCCAGGTCGACCTGCGTGCCGGGCTTGCCGAGGCGCGCGCCGCCCACGCTCGACATCGAGGCGGGCGGAGTGGCGGAGGGACTCGCCGACGGACTCGTCGAGGGGCCGGGGG
>MUMD01000314.1 GCA_002155895.1 Streptomyces rochei | reverse complement strand
GGCAACACGGCCTCCCGCGCGCCGGGCCACCGCGCGGGAGGCCGTGTTGCCGACCTCGGCGCGCCACTCCAGACGGTCGATCGCCCGGTCGGTGAAGGCCCAGCGGGCGACCGCGACGGCGGCCTCGGTGACGTAGCCGTGGCCGCGGTGCTCCTCGGCGCACCAGAAACCGATCTCGCCGACGCCCAGGGAGATCATCGTGACGCCCAGCATGCCCACCAGGTCACCGGCCGGGAGGAAGAGGCCGAAGGTGGCCATCGAGTCGTCGGCCCAGCCGGCCGGGACCATCTGCTCGGTGAAGCCCCGGGCGTGCTCGCGGAGGTAGGGGGAGGGGATCGTCGTCCAGCGCTGGATGTCGGGGTCCTGGCAGGCGGCGTACACGGCGTCGGTGTCCTGCGGGCCGACCGTGCGCAGGACCAGGCGGCCGGTGGTGAGCGTGACGGGTTCCATCGGCCGATTCTGCGGGGTGCCCGACGGCGGGCGCCATCCCTTCGCCCGGCGTGGACGGCCGGTCACTTTTCGAGGGATTCGCCGACGGGCGCGGCACCATACGGGGTGCGCGGACGTTGAACCCGTAGACAGCAGACCGGAAGCTGGATGAAGGAGCACACGGTCCCCGTCACAGCGGGCTCCCGGGGCGGCGGGGTCCTCGCATACGATGGCCGTTGCTCAGTACGTCACAGGAAATCGACCGTCCCAGGCCCGACCGGCAAGGAGACCAACCCCCGTGTCCGTCCTCTCGAAGATCATGCGTGCAGGCGAAGGCAAGATCCTGCGCAAGCTGCACCGCATCGCGGACCAGGTCAACTCCATCGAAGAGGACTTCGTCGACCTCTCCGACGCCGAGCTGAGGGCCCTCACCGATGAGTACAAGCAGCGGTACGCCGACGGTGAGAGCCTGGACGACCTGCTGCCCGAAGCCTTCGCCACCGTCCGGGAAGCCGCCAAGCGCGTCCTCGGCCAGCGGCACTACGACGTGCAGATCATGGGCGGCGCCGCCCTGCACATGGGCTATGTCGCCGAGATGAAGACCGGTGAGGGCAAGACCCTCGTCGGTACCCTGCCCGCCTACCTCAACGCCCTGTCCGGCGAGGGCGTGCACATCGTCACGGTCAACGACTACCTGGCCGAGCGCGACTCCGAGATGATGGGCCGCGTCCACAAGTTCCTCGGTCTGACCGTGGGCTGCATCCTGGCCAACCAGACGCCGGCCCAGCGCCGCGAGATGTACGGCTGCGACATCACCTACGGCACGAACAACGAGTTCGGCTTCGACTACCTGCGCGACAACATGGCCTGGTCCAAGGACGAGCTCGTCCAGCGCGGCCACAACTTCGCCATCGTCGACGAGGTCGACTCCATCTTGGTCGACGAGGCCCGTACGCCGCTGATCATCTCCGGCCCGGCCGACCAGGCCACCAAGTGGTACGGCGACTTCGCCAAGCTGGTCACCCGCCTGAAGAAGGGCGAGGCGGGCAACACCCTCAAGGGCATCGAGGAGACCGGCGACTACGAGGTCGACGAGAAGAAGCGCACCGTCGCCATCCACGAGTCCGGCGTCGCCAAGGTCGAGGACTGGCTGGGCATCGACAACCTCTACGAGTCGGTGAACACCCCGCTGGTCGGTTACCTCAACAACGCCATCAAGGCCAAGGAACTCTTCAAGAAGGACAAGGACTACGTCGTCATCGACGGCGAAGTCATGATCGTCGACGAGCACACCGGCCGTATCCTCGCCGGCCGCCGCTACAACGAGGGCATGCACCAGGCGATCGAGGCGAAGGAAGGGGTGGACATCAAGGACGAGAACCAGACGCTCGCCACGATCACCCTGCAGAACTTCTTCCGCCTCTACAAGCGCCACGACCACAACGGCAAGGAACTGCCCGGCCTGTCCGGCATGACCGGTACGGCCATGACCGAGGCCGCCGAGTTCCACCAGATCTACAAGCTCGGCGTGGTGCCCATCCCGACCAACCGGCCGATGATCCGCAAGGACCAGTCGGACCTGATCTACCGCACCGAGGTCGCGAAGTTCGAGGCGGTCGTCGACGACATCGAGGAGAAGCACCGCAAGGGCCAGCCGATCCTGGTCGGCACCACCTCGGTCGAGAAGTCCGAGTACCTCTCGCAGCAGCTCAGCAAGCGCGGCGTCCAGCACGAGGTGCTCAACGCCAAGCAGCACGACCGGGAGGCGACGATCGTCGCCCAGGCCGGCCGCAAGGGCTCGGTCACGGTGGCCACCAACATGGCCGGCCGCGGTACCGACATCAAGCTCGGCGGCAACCCCGAGGACCTCGCCGAGGCGGAGCTGCGCCAGCGCGGTCTCGACCCCGAGGAGCACATCGAGGAGTGGGCCGCGGCCCTGCCCGCCGCCCTGGAGCGCGCCGAGCTGGCGGTCAAGGCCGAGAAGGAAGAGGTCGAGAAGCTCGGCGGCCTCTACGTCCTGGGCACCGAGCGGCACGAGTCGCGCCGCATCGACAACCAGCTGCGCGGTCGTTCCGGCCGCCAGGGCGACCCCGGCGAGTCCCGCTTCTACCTCTCCCTGGGCGACGACCTGATGCGGCTGTTCAAGGCCCAGATGGTCGAGCGCGTGATGTCGATGGCCAACGTCCCCGACGACGTGCCGATCGAGAACAAGATGGTCACCCGCGCGATCGCCTCCGCCCAGTCCCAGGTCGAGACCCAGAACTTCGAGACCCGCAAGAACGTCCTGAAGTACGACGAGGTCCTCAACCGGCAGCGCGAGGTCATCTACGGTGAGCGGCGCCGCGTCCTGGAGGGCGAGGACCTGCAGGAGCAGATCCAGCACTTCATGAACGACACGATCGAGGCGTACGTCCGCGCCGAGACCGCCGAGGGCTTCCCCGAGGACTGGGACCTCGACCGGCTGTGGGGCGCCTTCAAGCAGCTCTACCCGGTGAAGATCACCGTCGAGGAGCTGGAGGAGGCGGCCGGCGACCGGGCCGGACTGACCGCCGACTACATCGAGGAGTCCATCAAGGAAGACATCCTCGAGCAGTACGAGGCGCGCGAGAAGCAGCTCGGCTCCGAGATCATGCGTGAGCTGGAGCGCCGGGTGGTGCTCTCGGTCCTGGACCGCAAGTGGCGCGAGCACCTCTACGAGATGGACTACCTCCAGGAGGGCATCGGCCTGCGCGCGATGGCCCAGAAGGACCCGCTGGTCGAGTACCAGCGTGAGGGCTTCGACATGTTCCAGGCCATGATGGACGGCATCAAGGAGGAGTCCGTCGGCTACCTGTTCAACCTGGAGGTCCAGGTCGAGCAGCAGGTCGAGGAGGTCCCGGTCGAGGACGCCGCGCCGTCGCTGGAGAAGGGCGCGCAGGACGCCGTGCCGGCCCAGGCGGGCGCGCGGCCGGAGATCCGCGCCAAGGGGCTCGACGCCCCGCAGCGCCGCAACATGCACTTCTCCGCGCCGACGGTGGACGGCGAGGGCGGGGTCGTCGAGGGCGACTTCACCACCGACGAGGAGCCCGCGCGTTCCTCGTCCGACGGCCTCACGCGCGCGGAGCGCCGCAAGCAGGCCAAGGGCGGACGCCGCCGCAAGAAGTGACCGTGCGGTGCCCCCGCGGCACCGTGGAAGGCCGAAGGGCCGGACGCCTGCGCGCGTCCGGCCCTTCGGCCTTTCCGGGCTGTGCGGGGCCGGGCCGGTCCGGTGAAGGGCTCAGTCCTCGTCGGCACGGCGCCCGCGCGGGCCGCCGAGTTCCACCGCCGTGCAGCGCCAGCGCAGGTCCCGGCCCTGCTCCAGGCGGAAGGCCATCGCACGCAGCTGATCACCCGCGCCGATGCGGGCGAAGACCTCCAGGGCGCCCGGCCGGGGCTCGAAGTAGCCGATGTCACGGACCACGGGGGCGGTGCCGCGGGTGCGCAGGGGGCCGCGTTCGGCGAGGTGGGCCAGTTCGTCGTAGGCGCGCCCGACGGTGTGGCGGAGCATCGAGTGGACGGGGTGCCTGCCGCTGAGCACGTGGAGCAGCAGCTCGGCGAAGTGGTCGGTCGGACGGAGCTGCGGCACGGGGCGGCGAGGGGTCTGGGCGGGCACGACCGGCTCTGCCACGGGCGGGCCCTGGCGGGGTACGGCCGGGACGGCGGTCCCCGGCACGGCGGCGTCGGCCGGGACGGCGGCCCCCGGCACGGTGGCGCCCGAGGGCGTGCGCGGCCCCGTCCTGGCGGTGCGCCCCGGGCCCGTCGTGGGCGGGCGCGTGTCCGCCGGCCGCGTACGGGCCCGCGTCGACCTGCCCGGCGAGCCCGGTGGGCGGCTGCCGGACGCCGTGGACCGTACGGCGCCACCGCCCGGCCGGCGCGGCGGCACGGCGCCGGGCACGCGCGACGCGTCGTCGGCCGGGGTGAGCGGTGCGGGAGTCGGCGCGACGGTGGCGGCCGGTGCGAGGCGGAGCGGGCGGGACTGCGTCCTGGTCATGACCTTGCGCATGGGGCTCCCCGTTTCGGCGGCCCGGCGGATACCGGGCGGTAACTTGCGGTCGGGGATCTTGTACGGGGCGGCGGGACGGCGCGGCAAGGAGCAGCGCGGCCGGTTCGAGGGTCGGGAAGGTTCACCTATCCGGGTGGTCCGGGCGTCGGAAGGCTCGGTGCGGAGCGGCGGTACCGGGTGAATCCGGGGACGGAGGTGAACGCGTCGGGCGTCCCGGGTGGGGACTCGAAAGGGGACACCCGCACGTATCCTGAAGGCTCTTCCCGGGCTATCCCGGGCACCCGGTGGAGTCCCCGACCACGAAAGCGGCAGCCCCATGCGCGTCTACCTACCCCTGACCCTCCCCGGTCTCGCCGAGGCGCACAGGACGGGGCAGCTGGGCCAGGGGCCGCTCGTCGCCCACGCCGTCACCCCGGCGCTGCGCGAGTGGTACCTCTCGGACGACATCGAGGAGCTGGAGTACGCCGCGCTGAACCGGGCCGCGCTGGCCTCGCTGCGTCTGCTCGCCGCCGACGCCGGGGCGCCGCGGCGCCGGGTCGTGGTCGCCGCCGACGTGCCCGACGGGGCGGTCGGCACCGACCCGGACCGCGGGCCCGACCCGGCCGCGCTGGGCGAGGTGCGGGTCGCGGGGCCCCTGCGGCTGGCCGACGCGGCCTCGGTCCACGTCGACTCCACCGACGCGGAGGCGGACGTCACCGCCGCGGCCGAGGCGCTCGCGGCGGCGGACGGCGGGGACGACGACGCCCGGTTCGTGGTGGACGGGGCGGAGGACCACGAGCTGCTCTGGTACGCCACGCAGGAGATCCCCGGTCTGGTCGGGGCCGGCGACTGACGCGCCGGAGGCACCGGCGTCGGCCGCCGGGTCCGGCTCCCGGCG
>MUMD01000313.1 GCA_002155895.1 Streptomyces rochei | reverse complement strand
TGACGGGTCTGCCGGTGACCGGCTCCCCGCCCGGAGCGGTCACCGGCAGACCCGTCACACAGACCCACGTCCCACACAGACCCACGCCTCACACAGGCCCACGAGAGAGAAAGGCTTCCTTCAGCGATGCAGTCCCAGACGGTCCAGGAGACGGTCACCACTCTTCCGGCCATGTCGTACGGCCAGATGCTGGAGCAGGTCCGCTACAACGGCGCCTACCCCACCCGGGAGCGGGCCGAGCAAGTCGTCTCCGCCGTCCTGGCGGCCTTCGGACGACGCGTCACCGGCGAGGAACGCGTCGAACTCGCCGCCCGCCTCCCCCGCGAGGCGGCCCGCGTCTTCGCCGCCGAGATCCCCGCCACGGACGAGCTGACGGGCTGGGCCTTCGTGCGGGACCTCGCGGCCCGTACCGGCGGCACCCTGGCCACCACCCGCTGGGACGTCGGCTCCGTACTCGGTGTCGTCGCCCGCATCGCCGGCCCCGACCTGCTCGACCGCGTCCTCGCGCAGCTCCCCTCCGGCTACGCGATCCTCTTCGGCCGGGCGGAGCTGACCCAGGCGGCCTGAACTCCCCCTGTGCGGCGACGGGTACCCGTTGACAGGAGCCGGGGAGGATCACAGAATCGGTGGCATGACCACATACCGGTTCGGCACCACGGCGGAGTGTCTTCGCGTGCCCGAGCGGACCGGATGTGAGCGCTCCGGCCGATAACCGGCCGTTCCCGGGCCGGTGGCTCGGCGCTTCCCACGCGTAGAGCGCATCGGTTCCCCCTCTCTCCGGCAACGGACCGGAGCACCTTCGTTTCTCCCGGCCATCGCGCTGCGCCGTGGTGCCGCCATGGCCCGTACCCGTACCGCCGCACCAGGGGAAGGACTCCCATGACCGTCATGTCCGCAGGACCCGCCGCAGACCTGCGCGAAGCGCGCATCCCGGGGGACGGAATCTACGAGGGGCGGCGCGTGCTGCGCCGGGTGCCCGAGGGGTGGCAGGAGCGTCCGTACGAACTGTTCGAGGTCGTTCCGCAGGCCCGCACCATCGGCGCCGAGATCAGGGGCGTCGACCTCTCGCGGCCCCTCGGGGCCGAGCTGCGCGAGGAGTTGAACCGCGCCCTGCTGGAGTGGAAGGTGCTGTTCTTCCGTGCCCAGCACCTCACCTCCGCCCAGCAGCGCGCGTTCGCCGGTCACTGGGGCCCGCTGGAGACCAACCCCCTGCTCGCGGCCGGGTCCAGCGAGGACGTCGTGCGCTTCGACAAGGGCGAGGGCGCGGTCCCGACGTACGAGAACGTCTGGCACACCGACGTCACCTTCCGCGAGCGGCCCGCGCTCGGCGCGGTCCTCCAGTTGCGCGAGGTGCCGCCGTTCGGCGGGGACACCATGTGGGCGGACATGGCCGCCGCCTACGACAACCTCCCCCAGGAGGTGAAGGACCGGATCGACGGCGCCCGCGCCGTGCACGACTTCATCCCCGGCTTCGCGAGGTTCTACGGTCCCGAACGGCTGATCCCCTACCAGGACCTCTTCCCGCCGGTGGAGCACCCCGTCGTGCGCACCCACCCGGAGACCGGGCGCCGCATGCTGTTCGTCAACACCTCCTTCACCACCCACATCACCGGGATGGACCGGGACGAGAGCGACCGGCTGCTGCGCTTCCTGTTCCAGCAGGCGCACGTGCCCGAGTACCAGGTGCGGTTCCGCTGGCAGCCCGGCGACATCGCCTTCTGGGACAACCGGGCCACCCAGCACTACGCGGTGGGCGACTACGGCTCGGAGCGCAGGGTCGCGGAACGGGTCGCCATCGAGGGCGACCGTCCCTTCTGACCCGCCGCGCGGGCCGGAGGCGGCGCTTCGCCTCCGGCCCGCGGCGGCCCTACGCCGGGTCCTGCTCCTCGATCGCGGCCGGGCGCAGCTGTGCGGCGCGCACGCGCGTGACGTCGAGCTTGACGCCGCGATCGAAGCGGTAGATGCCGTTCTGCTCCTGGAAGACGTCGGTCAGCTGCGTGTAGCAGTAGCCGAACATGTCGCGGTCCGAGAGCAGCACTTCGGTGAGACCGGCGAACCGCTCGTGGAACTCCTCCTCGTCGCGGACGCGTTGGCCGTACCCCCAGGAGACGGTGCGGTCCTCGCCGGACCGGTCGGCCGCCGCCTGTGGGTCCCACCAGATGCCGCCGAACTCACTGACGAAGTAGGGCTGACCGCGGTAGGGCTGGGAGTAGGGGGCGCCGTCGTCGTAGGCGTTGACGAACGGGGCGTCCTTGGCGAGTCCGGACATCAGTTGCCGGAAGGCGGCCGGATCCTGTTCGTAGTTGTGGGCGTCGTAGATGTCGGTCTCGGGGACGCGGTGGGCGTAGCCGGAGGCGTCGATCACCGGGCGGGTGGTGTCCATGGCCTTGGTGGCGAGGAACATCGCGCGGGTCACGTCGTCGAGTGTCGTGATGCGGTCGTGGAGCTTCTGGTAGGTCTCGTTGAGCGGGCACCAGCCGATGATCGAGGGGTGCGAGTAGTCGCGTTCCAGGGCCTCCAGCCACTGGGCGACGTAGGAGGCGTCGGGCCGCTGGTTGTCGCCGGAGGAGCCGCCGGTCTCGCAGCCCCAGTCGCCGAACTCGCCCCAGACCAGATAGCCGAGGCGGTCGGCGTGGTAGAGGAAACGCTCCTCGAAGACCTTCTGGTGCAGCCGGGCGCCGTTGAAGCCGGCCGCCATGGCCAGCTCGATGTCCCGCACCAGTGCCGCGTCGGTGGGTGCGGTCATCAGCCCGTCCGGGTACCAGCCCTGGTCGAGGACGAGGCGCTGGAAGACCCGGCGCCCGTTGAGGAGGACGGCCTTGCCGCGCAGGCCGACGGCGCGCAGTCCGGCGTAGCTCTCGGCGCTGTCCACCACCTGCCCGGCGGCGTCGAGCAGTTCGAGGCGCAGGTCGTACAGGTGCGGGTCCTCGGGGCACCACGCGCGACGCCGGTCGTCGGGCACCGGCAGGTGCAGGCGCGGGGCGAGGTCCAGGTCGGCGCGTGCCTCGGCGCGGCTCACCTCGCCGTCGGCGTCGCTGAGCACGGCGCGCACCCGGTGTCCGGGCCGGTTGCCGGACAGGGGCAGCTCCAGGTGGAAGGCGGAGCCCGCCAGGTCGGGGGTGATGCGGGGGCGGCGCAGGTGCAGATCGGGGACGGGCTCCAGCCAGACGGTCTGCCAGATGCCCGTGACCCGGGTGTAGTTGCAGTCGTGGTTGGCGTACTGGACGGCCTGCTTGCCGCGGGCCTGCGGGCCGGACTTGGGGTCGCGGGCGCGGACGGTGATGACGACCTCCTCCCCCGCCCCGGCGATGTCCCCGAGGTCGGCGGTGAAGGGGGTGAAGCCGCCGCGGTGCCGGGCGACCTCCTTGCCGTCCGCCCACACGGTGGTGTCGTGGTCGACGGCGCCGAAGTGCAGCAGCACCCGGCGTCCGGCCCAGGCCGCGGGCAGGGTGAGGGCGCGGCGGTACCAGACGGCCTCCAGGAAGTCGGTGTCGCCGACGCCGGACAGCTCGGACTCGGGCGGGAAGGGCACGAGGATCTCGCCGCTCAACTCTCGTTCGAGCAGGCCGCGTTCGAGTCCGCTGTCGCCCCGGTCGGTCTCGAACTGCCAGACGCCGTTCAGGTTGAGCCAGTCGCGGCGCACGAACTGCGGTCGCGGGTACTCCGGGCGCGGTGCGGAGTGAGTGGGCACACATGCTCCAGTCGATCGGTGGGCCGGCGCCGGAGGCGCCGGTCCCGTGGGTACAGCCGGGAAGGGGGTCAGGAGCCGCCGAGGCCGGTGGTGGCCACGGAGTCGACGATGCGGCGCTGGAAGAGGAGGAAGACCACGATGAGCGGCAGCGCCGCGAGCAGGGCCGAGGCCATGGACTGCGCGTACTGGACGCCGTAGGCGTCCTTCACGGTGGCCAGGCCCACCGGGAGGGTCATCAGGTCGGGGTCGTTGGTGACGATGAAGGGCCACATGAAGTTGTTCCAGGCGCCGATGAAGACGAAGATCGCCACCGCCGCCACGATCGGCCGCGACAGCGGCAGCACGATCGACCGGAAGACCCGGAACTCGGAGGCGCCGTCGATCCGGGCCGCCTCCTCCAGTTCCCTGGGGACGGCGTCGAAGAACCGCTTGAGGATGAAGACCATCATCGGCGCGACGACCTGGGGCAGGATGACCGCCGCGTAGGTGTCGACCATGTGGAAGAGGGTCATCTGGTCGAACAGCGGCACGACGAGCAGTTGCGGCGGGACCATGATGGCGGCGACCGTGACGCCGAGCAGCGCCCGGCGGCCGCGGAAGGTGCCGCGGGAGAAGCCGTACGCGGCGAGGGTGGAGACCGCGACGGTGATCAACGTGACCAGGGCGGAGATCAGGAAGCTGTTGAAGGCCCAGACCGTGACGTTCCCGCGTTCCAGTATCCGCTGGTAGGCGTCGAGGGTGAAGGCGCCCTTGAACGGGGACAGCCCGGTGGTGTTGATGTCCTCCTCGCTCTGCACCGAGGTGATGACCGCCCACACGAACGGCAGCAGCCAGACCACGGCGAGGACGACCAGCGCGGTTCCGGTCAGGACCCGGGGCAGCCGGCCGTGGCCCAGGAGCAGGGGCGAACCGGCCGCTTCGCGGGGTGGTCGGCGCCGGCTGCGGACGGTGGTGACGGTTGCGGACACGGTCAGTCCTCCCGGCGGAAGAGGCGGAACTGCGCGAGCGAGACGACGACGATCAGGGCGAAGAAGAGGTACGAGACGGCGGAGGCGTAACCGAGGCGGTAGCCGGTGAAGCCGACGTCGTAGACGTACTCGAGGACGGGGCGGGTGGAGCCGTTGGGTCCGCCCTTGGTGAGGATGTAGATCTGGTCGAAGACCTTCAGGGAGGCCAGGATCTGGAGCATGGCCACCAGGCCGGTGGTCCTGCGCAGTTGCGGCAGGGTGATGGACCACAGGCGGCGCCAGGCGCCGGCCCCGTCGAGCGCCGCCGCCTCGTCGAAGGTCGTGGGCAGGGACTGGAGCGCCGCGAGGTAGAGGAGGAAGTTGAAGCCGACCGTCCACCAGACGGTGAGGGCGGCGACGGACCACATGGCGACGGACTCGTCGGACAGCCAGCCGACCGGTTCCATGCCGAGGGCGGTCAGGAGTTGGTTGGCCATGCCCAACTCCGGCTGGTAGAGCCAGGTCCAGATCATGGTCACGACGGTCACGGGCAGCAGGTAGGGGGCGAAGAACGACAGGCGCCACGCCCACTGCCCGGCGAGGCCGCTGTGCACCAGCAGGGCCATCGCGAGCGCGATCAGCACCAGCGGGACGCTGGAGACGACGGTGAAGAAGACGGTGTTGCCGAGGCTGCTCCAGACGTCCGGATCACCGAACGCCTCGGTGTAGTTGTCGAAGCCCACGAAACGGGTGTCGCGCAGGGCCAGGGAGCTGTCGGTGAAGCTCATCCAGAGCCCCTGGACGATCGGCCACACCATGAAGAGGCCGAACACCAGCAGGAACGGCAGGACGAACACGAGCCCGTTGCCCGAGCGCGTGCGGCGCGGGGCGGTACCGCGTCCGTCCGGGGCGACAGCGGGCGAACCGGCCTCCTCCTCGGCGCCGAGGGGTGCGGTGGTGGTCACGTCGGTCACTCCTTTCGCCGGTCAGGCCACCGGGTCGGGCTGCCGCAGCAGCGTGTCGGCCTCGCGGACCATCTGCCGCACCGCCTTCTCCGGGGTGGTGTTGCCGAGCAGCGCCGACTGGAGCGGCTGGCACATGCGGTTCTGGAAGTTGGAACCCGCGCCGGCGAACCAGTTGGGCGGGTCGAGGACCGCCACCTCGGCGGCGTCGGCGTAGGAGGACTGGGGGTCGAGCGCCGCGTACCCGGGCTCCGCCAGTACGGGCTGGTAGGCGGGGATGTGCCCGGCGCTCGCCCAGGTGAGGCTCTGCTTGAGTATCTCGGCGACGTACCGGTGGGCCTCGCGGCGCCGGGCCGGGTCGGGGTCGTCCTGGTGCGGGAGGACGAAGCTGTGGCTGTCGGTGTAGACGGCCGGCTCCTCGAAGACCTGCGGGAAGGGCGCGGCGCCCAGGTCGAGGCCGGACTTCTTCAGGGTCGGCAGCTCCCACTCGCCGAGCATCGCCATGCCGCCGCGCCCGCTGGTGAAGGCGGCCAGCGCGCCGTTGTAGTCCAGGTTGTTCGGGTTGGTCTTCCCGTCGAAGAGCCGCGTCATGAGGGTGACGACGCGTACGGCGGCGTCCACGTCGATCTTCGGGGGACCGCCGTCCGGCAGGGCGAACTCGGCGCCGGTCTGCGCGTAGAGCCCGGCGAACAGGCGCCAGTTCTGTGCCGTGTCGGTGACGTGGCCGAACAGGATGCCCGCCTCCCCGGTCGCCCCGGCGAGAGCCTTGCCCGCCTCCAGCAGCGCCTCGGGAGAACCCATGGGGACCAGCTCGCCCGAGGTGGTCAGCAGCCCGGCCTTCTCCGCGGCCTCCTTGTCGTAGAACACGATGAAGGGGTGGACGTCCAGCGGGATCGCGTAGACGGTGCCCTCGTGCCGGGTCCGCGACCAGACGGCGGGGGCGAAGTCCTCGGCCGTGACGCCGAATTCGGCGAGCAGATCCAGGTCGAAGGGGTCCACCAGGCCGCCCGGGGCGTAGCCCGCGAGCCGGGACAGGTGCATGGCGGCCACGTCGGAGGCCCGGCCGCCGGCGGCGGACATGGCGAGTTTGGTGTAGTACGACGGTCCCCAGTCGAGGATCGTGCGGTCCACCTCGAAACCCTCGGCGCCCCCGGCGCCCTTCGAGACGGCCTCGATCATCTCGTCCATCAGCATGCCGTCGCCGCCCTGGAACAGGTCCCAGACGCTGAGCGAGGAGGCGCCGGAGGCGGAGGCGGGTGAGACACAGCCGGACAGCGGGCCGGCGGCGAGCAGCCCGCCCGCCGCGGCCATGGTGTGACGCAGCAGCCGACGGCGGCTGAGGCGGTGTACGGGATCGGGCGCGGCCGGCCCCTGGGCAGGCGAACGGGAACTCATCACGGACCTCTCGACGGCCGGACGCTCGTGCGGTGGCTAGTTTTTACATCGATGTACATTGGCTGTAAAGAGGCGGCGCCCGGGTGGGGGGTGATCGACTGCCGGGACATAGACTCGGGCAGCGCGAGAAGGCAGGGAGGTCTCGGTGGCACGGCCCAGGATCAAGGACGTCGCACGTCACGCGGGCGTGTCGGAGAAGACGGTGTCCAATGTCATCAACGACTACGCCCATGTCTCCGACCGGACCAGACGCGTGGTGCGGGAGGCCATCGAACAGCTCGGCTACCGGGTGAACCTGGCCGGCCGTCATCTGCGCCGGGGCCGCACCGGCATCATCGCCCTGGTCGTTCCGGAACTGGACATCCCGTACTTCGCGGAGCTGGCCCGGCACGTCGTCCGGGAGGCCGAGAAGTGCTCCCTGACCGTGCTGATCCACCAGTCCGGCGCGGACCGGGCCCACGAGCTGGCGGCGCTGGCCGGTTTCGGGTCGACGTTCGTGGACGGGATCATCCTGAGCCCCCTCGCCCTGACCGCCGACGACCTGCGCGACCGCGCGGGCGCTCCGCCCACGGTGCTGCTCGGGGAGCTGCTGGAGGAGGGCGCCGACCATGTGGCGATCGACAACGAGCGGGCCGCGCACGAGGCGACCGCTCATCTGATCGCGCTCGGCCGCCGCACCGTCCTCGCGGTGGGCGGTCGTGACGACCCGGGCCTCGGCACGGCGCAGGCCCGCACCCGCGGCTACCGTGCGGCGCTGGCCGAAGCGGGCATCGCCTACGATCCGGCCGCCCTGCTCCCGGTCGACTCGTTCCGGATGCCCGACGGCGCCGAGGCGGTGACGCGGGCGCTCGCGTCGGGGCTGCGGCCGGACGCGCTGCTGTGCCTCAACGACCAGCTCGCGCTCGGGGCGTTGCGGGCCCTGCACGAGCACGGGGTCAGGGTGCCCGAGGACGTCGCGGTCATCGGCTTCGACGACGTGGAGGGCGGGCGGTACTCGGTGCCGACACTGAGCACCGTGGCGCCCGACAAGGCGGCGGTGGCCAAGGTGGCCGTGCAGCTGCTCCGGCACCGCATCGAGGAGGCGACGGGACCGGACGGGGAGAGCGAGGACGCCGGGTCCGGTGTGCTGTCGCCGCAGGACCGGATCGTGGCCCACCGGCTGGTCCTGCGGGAGAGCACGGAGGGCCGCGACCGGGGGTGAGGGCTCTCGCCGGACGCGTCAGTCCACGTGCCGGACGCGCCCGTTGCGGTGGAGGAACTCCGGCCCTTCGCGCACCTCGGGGCAGCCGCCGGCGGCGTCGATGGCGACGGCGTCGCCGGAGACGGTGTACGGGTCGGACATCGGGGCGATGTCGATGCCGTTGTGCCGGTACCGGTTGATGCCGCTGTAGGCGAGGTAGAGCCGGCCGCCGAGCCGGAGGATGCCCGCGTCGATGGCGAAGTCGTCCGCGTGGTCGGGCGGGGCGAGCTTCGCCTTGAAGCGGTACGGGCCGGCCGGGTCGTCGCCCTCCGACTCCAGGACGTACAGCCGGTGGTGCTCGTCCACTCCGTCGTCGGCCGTGTAGTACAGGTGCCAGCGGTCGCCGAAGCGGTAGAACTCCGGCGCCCAGATGTTGGGGTCGCGGGCCGGGTCCGAGTCTGTCCACAAGCCCGAGGAGAGCGGCGAAGAGCAGACCGGCGCGGGGGCCGGGGCGGCGGGTGAGGCCGGGAAGCACGTGGGGGTCCTTTCCGCAGCTTTGCATCGAGCTTTACATCGATGCAATGACGGGGCGTCACGGTAGAGACGGCCCCCACCCCTGCCGACGGGGCGAAAAATGGTATTCCATTTGCCGCAGACCTCTTGACGGTGCCGTTTGGCGAAAACTACGTTCTGTTCACCGGAACGCCGCTTCCGCTTTGTGGAACTCTCCAACTCCCCCTGCTCCCCCGCTCCCCGAGCCCAGGAGTCCCGTATGACTGCCCTGGAAGACCGCCGCTCGTCCGCCGAGGCCGACGGCACCGCCACCAGCTCCGGCCTCTACACCTACGACCTGGCCCCGACGAAGCGGGAAGGGCGCCGCTGGGGCGCCTACAACGTCTTCACCCTCTGGGCCAACGACGTGCACAGCCTGGGCAATTACGCCTTCGCCATCGGGCTGTTCGCCCTCGGGCTGAACGTGTGGGGCATCCTCGCCGCCTTCGCGCTCGCCTCGGTCCTGCTCTTCCTGCTGCTGACGCTGTCCGGGTTCATGGGACACAAGACGGGTGTGCCGTTCCCGGTCATGAGCCGTATCGCGTTCGGCATCAAGGGCGCGAAGATACCGGCCGCCGTCCGCGGGATCGTGGCCATCGCCTGGTTTGGTATCCAGACCTATCTGGCCTCGGCCGTACTGAGCACCCTCCTGGTGGCCATGTTCCCGGACCTGGCCCGTCTGGACACGAACTCCCTGCTCGGCCAGTCGACGCTCGGCTGGATCACCTTCCTCGTCCTGTGGGCGGTGCAGGTGGTCATCGTCAGCTACGGCATGCAGATGATCCGCCGGTACATGGCGTTCGCGGCGCCCACCACCCTGCTCACCATGTGCGCCCTCGCGGTGTGGATGTTCGTCCGCGCGGAGCGGGTGAAGTCGCAGAAGTTCAGCACGAACGTCCCGTAGATCACCACCCACAGGGCGGCGGCCTGCAGGATCTGGAGCCACATCGCGCCGCCGGTGAGCGGGTCGTCGACGGACAGCGAGATCGAGCCGTCCGCGCGGACGAACATCCACACCGCGAGGGCGCACATGGTGAGCAGGGTGGTGGGCGCCGCGAACGCCATGT
>MUMD01000312.1 GCA_002155895.1 Streptomyces rochei | reverse complement strand
GGGGCAGGGCCGGGGTGGGCGACGGGCCGATGCCGGAGCCGATCAGTCCGAGGAGATACGAGTCCTGGGCAACCGGGGACCTACGGAGCGGCTCGGGTCCGTGCCCGAGCGAACAATGTACGAACCAGTACGTTAGTCATAGCAGGAGGGCGGGGCGGGAGGGAAGGCCGGGGCTTCTACAATCACCGCACGTCCCTCGCCCGCAGCGCCTCCCCAGCCCGCAGTTCCGCCCCGGCCCCCGAAGGAACCCGATGACCAGCGTCGACGAACCGGCACGATCCGGCGCGCGCACCCGTGACGCCGCCCGCACCCGGGCCGAGATCCTCGACGTGGCCACGCGGGAGTTCGCCCGGGCCGGCTACGACGGGGCCCGCGTCGACGAGATCGCCGCCCGCACCCGCACCACCAAGCGGATGATCTACTACTACTTCGGCGGCAAGGAGCAGCTGTTCACGGCCGTGCTGGAGCGGGCGTACGGCGTGATCCGGGAGGCCGAGCAGCAGCTCGACGTCGAGCACCTGGACCCGGTGGCGGCCATCCGGCGCCTCGCCGAGGTGACCTTCGACCACCACGAGCGCCACCCCGACTTCATCCGCCTGGTCAGCATCGAGAACATCCACGACGCCGAGCACATCGCGTCCTCCGAGATGCTGGCCAGCATCGGCTCCCCGGCCCTCGAGGTGATCCGCCGCATCCTGGAGGAGGGGCAGCGCTCCGGCCTGTTCACGGCCGACGTCGACGCCGTCGACCTGCACGCGATGATCAGCTCCTTCTGCTTCTTCCGGGTCGCCAACCGGCACACCTTCGGCGCGCTGTTCGGCCGCGACCTGGTCGCCCCGGACCAGCGCGAGCACTACCGGACCATGCTCGGCGACATGGTGATCGCCTACCTGACGGCGGAGCGCGCGGCGGACTGAACGTCCGGCTCCGGGACGGCGAGGGCCCGCCCGGCGGGCGGCGGGGACGTCCGTCGCCCGGCAGGACCCCTTGACACACGCGAAACGTGCGCGCAACATCCCTTCCCAACCGCGACTAACTACCCAGTGGGTTAATTAGCCGATCGGCACTTCTCCCCTCCGCTCGCTCCGCCTACGGTGGAGTCCCCCGAAGGAGCAACGCCGTGTCCGTCCCCGCCCCCGCGCCCCAGGGCGCCGCTCCGCCCGGCCAGCCGAAGAAGGCGGCCACCGCCGCCTGGATCGGCAGCGCATTGGAGTACTACGACTTCTTCATCTACGGCAGCGCCGCCGCGCTGATCTTCCCCGAGGTCTTCTTCGACGAGTCGGACCCGGCCACCGCGACCCTGCTGTCGCTGGCCACCTTCGGCGTCGCGTACGCCGCCCGTCCCGTCGGCGCGTTCTTCCTCGGGCACGTCGGCGACCGCATGGGCCGCAAGAAGATCATGGTGTTCACGCTGATCCTGATGGGCGTGTCGACCTTCCTCATCGGCTGTCTGCCCACGCGCGACCAGGTCGGCACGCTCGCTCCGGTGCTGCTGGTGCTGTGCCGCATCCTCCAGGGCATCTCGGCGGCGGGCGAGCAGGCCAGCGCCAACTCGATGACGCTGGAGCACGCGCCGCCGGGCAAACGCGGCTTCTTCACCAGTTTCACCCTCAGCGGCACTCAGGGCGGGCAGTTGCTGGCCACCCTGGTCTTCCTCCCGGTCGCCGCACTTCCCGAGGAGCACCTGCTGACCTGGGGCTGGCGGGTCCCGTTCTGGCTGAGCGTCGTGGTCGCGGTCGTCGGTTACGTCATCCGCCGCAAGCTCGACGAGACGCCGGCCTTCGCGCAACAGGCGGCCACCGAGGGCGTCGCGAAGATGCCGCTCGCGGTGCTGGCGCGCGACCACTGGGCGGACGTGCTGCGGGTGGTCGCGGGGGCGCTGATCGCCTCGGTCAGCACGATCTTCACGGTGTGGGCGCTGGCCTACGCCACCAGTGACTCGGTCGGCATGTCTCGCACCGCCATGCTGTGGGTGGGCGCGCTCGCCAACGTCGTCGCGCTCGCCGCGATCCCGCTGTGGGCGACGCTGTCCGACCGGATCGGCCGGCGGCCCGTGTACCTGATCGGCGCGGTGGGCAGCGCGGTGACGATGTTCCTGTACCTGTGGGCGGTCTCCAGCGGCTCGTACGCGCTCACCTTCCTCACCGGCATCGTCGCCTTCGGTGTCGTCTACAGCGCCGCGAACGGCGTGTGGCCCGCCTTCTACGGCGAGATGTTCTCCACCCGGGTCCGGTTGTCCGGCGTGGCGATCGGCACGCAGATCGGCTTCGCGGTGGCCGGGTTCGCGGTGACGTTCGCGGCGCGGATCGCCGGTCCGGACGGCGACGACTGGTTCGCGGTGGCGCTGTTCACGGCGGCGCTGTGCGTCCCGCCGGTGATCGCCGCGCTGTCGGCCCGGGAGACCCACCGGGTGCCGACCGAGGAACTGGGCGAGCGCGGTCGCGCGAAGGCCGCCGCCCCGGAGACGGTGACGGCCTGAGCCCCGCGCCGGTGGCCGACCGCGGGTCCGTCGGCGTTGGAGGGCCGCGGGCCGCCCCCCGCCCCTGGTTCAGGCTTCGGTGGCGGCGGCGTCCAGCAGCGGGCCGAGTTCGCGGGCGACGGTCGTCAGCGCCCGTACGTCCCGCTCGGCGCGGGCGATGACGATCGCCCCCTCCAGGGCACCGATCATCAGTGTGGCGAGCGGCTCGGACCGGGCCGCCGGCACGCCCATACCGGTGAGGGCGTCGGCGACCGGGCGGGTCCAGGCGGCGAAGGCGTCGGCGGCGGCCTCGCGGGCGGTCTCGGAGGACTGGGCGCGGTCCACCGTCGCCGCGGCGACCGGGCATCCGCCGGCGAAGCCGGAGGTCCGGTACTCGTCGGTCCACTGGCCCACCATCGCCGCGAACAGCCCGCTCGGCGTCGGCCGCTCCATCGCCGCCAGGAAGCGCGCGACCCGGTCGGCCGCGTACCGCCCGGCCCACCGCAGCGCCTCGGCGACCAGTTGCTCCTTGCCGCCGGGGAAGTAGTGCTGGAGCGATCCCCGGGGCGCCCCGGCGTGCGCGGCGACATCCCGCATCCCGGTCGCCTCCACCCCGTCGCGGCGGATCAACTGGGCGGCGCTGAAGACCATCCGCTCCCTGGGCCCCCGTTCGGGCTTCACCATCGAGGGCTCCCTCCGCACCTTCGCACCTTCACTCACCTGCCGTCCGCCGCCCTTCCCGGCGGCGTGACCACTCTATGACGGGCGTCATAATCGGGGCTACTATGACAGCTGTCATAACGAGGGCCCGCCGTGTAGCGCGCCCGGTACGGACGGGCGGTGCGTCGTGCGGGTCGGTTTCCTCGGTCTCGGTGTCATGGGTCAGCCGATGGCCCTGCGTCTGGCGGACGCCGGCACACCGCTCGTGGTCCACAACCGCACCCCCGCCCGGGCCGAGCCCCTGCGCGCGGCCGGCGCCGAGGTGGCGGCCGGCCCCGCCGAGGTCTTCGAGCGGTCCGACGCGGTCCTCCTGATGCTGGCCGACGAGGCGGCGACCGACGCCGTGCTGGCGCGCGGCACCCCGGAGTTCGCCTCCCGCGTCGCCGGGCGCCTGGTCGTCCACATGGGCACCACCTCGCCGGAGTTCTCCCGCGGCCTGGAGACCGACGTCCGCGCGGCGGGCGGACGCTACGTCGAGGCGCCGGTCTCCGGTTCCCGGGTGCCGGCGCAGAACGGCCGGCTGGTGGCGATGCTGGCCGGCGAGGAGAGCGCGGTGGCCGAGGTGGCCCCGCTCCTCGCTCCCCTGTGCCACGAGTCCTTCGCGTGCGGTCCGGTGCCGGGTGCCCTGCTGACGAAGCTCTCCGTGAACCTGTTCCTGATCACCCAGGTGACCGGTCTCGTCGAGGCGTTCCACTTCGCCGAGCGCCAGGGCCTGGACCGGGCCCGTTTCCTCGACGTCCTGGAGGCCGGCCCGATGGCCAGCGCCGTCTCCCGCATGAAGGCGCCGAAGCTGCTGGCGGGTGACTTCAGCGTGCAGGCGGCGGCCCTGGACGTCCTGAAGAACAACCGGCTGATCGCCGAGGCGGCCCGCGGGGCGGGAGTCGCCTCTCCCCTCCTCGACGCCTGCCACACCCTGTTCGAGGAGACGGTGGCCCTCGGGCACGGCGGTGAGGACATGGTGGCGGTGCTGCGCGCGATCGAGGCGCGTACCGGAGCGCACGGCGGGTCCCGAGGTCTGGAGGCGTCCTGACGGGGTATGCCGGACGCACCTCGGTGAGCGACCTGGGAGGCGAGGGACATGACACCCCTGCGGCAGGAGATCGACGCGGACGCGGCGGGACTGGACGCCGACGCGCTGGACCGGCTCGACGGGCACTTCGCCCGGCAGGTCGACGAGGGCCGGCTGCCCGGTTTCCTGGTGGCCGTCGCCCGCGGCGGGCGCGTCGCCCACCTCACGGTGCACGGGATGCGGGACGTGGCCGCCGGACTGCCCGTGACGGCCGACACCCTGTGGCGCATCTACTCCATGACCAAACCGGTCACGTCCGTGGCCGCCCTGACGCTGGTGGAGGAGGGGCGGCTGTCGCTCGACGACCCGGTGGAGCGGTACCTCCCGGCGTTCGCCGGGCCCCGGGTGTACGTGGAGGGGACCGCGGACGACGTCGTCACCCGGCCGGCCTCCGGGCCGGTCCTGGTCCGGCACCTGATGACCCACACGGCCGGCCTCACCTTCGGCTTCTACCACGCGCACCCCGTCGACGCCCTGTACCGGGCGGCCGGCCTGGAGTCGTCGACGCGGCCGGGCGCGGACCTGGCGGAGACCGTCGACCTGTACGCGAGCCTGCCGCTCCAGTTCGAGCCGGGCACACGGTGGAACTACTCGGTGGCCAGCAATGTGCTCGGACGGCTCGTGGAGGTGGTGTCCGGCCGGCCGCTCGACGTGTTCTGCGCCGAGCGGATCTTCCGGCCGCTGGGCATGACGGACACCGCTTTCGAGGTCACCGACGAGCAGGCCGGGCGGCTGGCCGAGCTGTACGGCGAGACGGACGACGGCGGCATCGCGCCGGTCCCCGGACTGCCGCTGCGGGGCCGGCCGCGTTTCCTCTCGGGCAGCGGCGGCCTGGTCTCCTCGGCGTACGACGTCCACCGCTTCGCCGAGCTGCTGCGGCGCCGGGGCGAACTCGACGGGGTCCGCGTCCTCGCCCCCGCGACGGTCGACCTGATGACCCGCAACCACCTGCCCGGCGACGCCGACCTGCGCTCCTTCGGCAGCCGCCCGGCGCACGACCGGCCCGGCAACGACGGTGTCGGCTTCGGACTCGGGGTCTCCGTGGTGATCGACCCGAGCCGCACCGAGGCGCCCTCCGGGCTCGGCACGTACGGCTGGAGCGGGGTGGCGACGACCACCTTCTGGGTCGACCCGGAACACGACCTGTCGGTGCAGTTCCTGACCCAGGTCCGGCCGAAGTCCTCGCACACGGTCTACCCGGACCTCAAGCGGCTCGTGGCCGCCGCCCTGACGGACTGACCGTCCCCCTCAGGACGACAGGTGCGCCACCGCGTCGAGGTGGGGCAGGTGGTGGTCGAGCCGTTCCCGTTTGGTGCGCAGATAGGTGATGTTGCTGGCGCACGGCGGTATCAGCAGCGGCACCTGCTCGGTGACCCCGATGCCGTGCCGCACCAACGCCTCCCGTTTGCGCGGGTTGTTGGACATCAGCCGCACCGAACGCACCCCGAGGTCGGCCAGGATGCGGGCGGCCACGCCGTAGTCGCGGGCGTCCACCGGCAGACCGAGCGCGAGATTGGCCTCCACGGTGTCCAGGCCCTCCGCCTGCAACGCCATCGCACGCAGTTTCGCGAGCAGCCCGATGCCCCGGCCCTCGTGGCCGCGCAGATAGACGACCACGCCGCTTCCCGCGGCGGCCACCTCCTGGAGCGCGGCGGCGAGTTGGGCGCCGCACTCGCAGTGCCGTGAGCCGAGGGCGTCGCCCGTCAGGCACTCCGAGTGCAGCCGGGTGAGCACGCCGTCGGGGCCCGGGTCGCCGTGGACGAGTGCGACCTGCTCGTCCCCGCGCTCGTGGTCGAAATACCCGTACGCCCGGAATTGCCCGTAGACGGTGGGCAGCGGAGTCACCACAACACGCTCCACATCCGTGCGCTGTGCTGCCTGCTCACCGAGTACACCGATTTTTTCCGTCATGATTCTCGCATTCCTCAACAGATGCTCTAATGGCTCAACAGTTTTCTCGACCGAGACGAAAGGCCGTGCGGGAATGGATGTCTCACTGGTGCCGGCGGACACGACCGAGGACGTGCGCGGGCGGGGCGTGGGAGTGCCGCGCCAGATCGCGGTGCTGCCGGTGGGCAGTTACGAACAGCACGGCCCCCACCTGCCGCTGGCCACCGACACGCTCGTCGCGTGCGCCGTGGTCCGGGAGATCGCCGCCGCGTACCCCGTGCACCCGCTCCCGCCGGTGACGATCGGCTGCTCGCACGAGCACGCGGACTGGCCGGGTACGGTCAGCGTCTCCGCGGTGACGCTGTACGCGGTGGTACGGGACATAGCCGACTCCCTGCGCCGCTCGGGCGTCGACGCGCTGGTGGTGGTCAACGGCCACGGCGGCAACTACGTGCTGGGCAACGTCGTCCAGGAGGCGTCCGCGCGCGGGGAACGGATGGCCCTGTTCCCGGCCGTGGAGGACTGGGAGACGGCGCGGGAGCGGGCCGGGGTGACCACCTCGCTGCTCACCGACATGCACGCGGGGGAAATCGAGACCTCCATTCTTCTGCACGCGCATCCCGAATTGGTCCGGCCCGGTCACGAGGCCGCCGATTTCGTCGCCGACGACCGGCGTCATCTGCTCTCCCTCGGTATGTCCGCCTATACCGATTCCGGTGTCATCGGACGCCCGTCACGCGGTTCTGCGGAAAAGGGGAAGGAACTGCTGGCGAGCCTCGCGGATTCCTTCGCTGCGTATTTCTCGCTCCTTACGGAGGTGGAGCCGCCCCGGCCGGGGCGGC
>MUMD01000311.1 GCA_002155895.1 Streptomyces rochei | reverse complement strand
GGACGACGGATCGGACGGCGCCCCGGCGACCGAGGCGGAACCGGACGACGAGGCCGTGCACACCTACAACGAGGGTGTCCGTCTCGCCAGGGCCGGAAGCAGCGAGCAGGCGCGCGAGTGTTACCGGCGCGCGGCCGAAGCGGGGCTGCCCCAGGCCATGTTCAACCTCGGGAACATGTGCTGGGAGGACGGGAACGCGGCCGACGCGAAGCTCTGGTGGACCCGGGCAGTCGCCGCCGGCAGCCTGGAGGGCTGCTTCAACCTGGGCGTCCTGCACTGGAAGCAGGGCGACCGGGACATGGCACGCCACTGGTTCCGCCGGGGTGCCGAGGCCGGTGCCACGAACGCCATGACGTCCCTCGGCGCGGCACTGTGGAGTGACGGCGATCTCGCCGCTGCCGAACGCTGGTTCCGGGCCGCGGCCGAGGCGGGCGATCCCGACGGTGACCACCGGCTGGGGCTGCTGCTGGACGAGCAGGGCCGGCACGACGAGGCCGGGACCGGATTCGAGCGTGCGGCCGAGGCGGGGCACGCCGAGGCCGC
>MUMD01000310.1 GCA_002155895.1 Streptomyces rochei | reverse complement strand
GGTGCGGACGGCGCGGTGTCGGGCCGGGGGGCCGAGACGGGGTCGTCCGCCCCCTCCGACTCGTCCACCGAGATCCCGAAGTCGGTGGCCAGGCCCTTGAGCCCGTTCGAATACCCCTCGCCCAGCGCCCGGAACTTCCAGCCCTCCCCGCGCCGGTACAGCTCGCCGCAGATCAGCGCCGTCTCCTGGCCCGTCTCCGGCTTGATGTCGAAGTACGCCAAGGGCTCCGCGTCGGCGGCCGCGGCGTCGTGGATCAGGATGCGCAGCGAGGTGACCCGGTCGAAGGCGACGCCGTCGGCCGAGGCGACCAGCAGGATCCGGCCCACCGAGGCTTCGACCCCGGCCAGGTCTGTCTGGATCGTGTCGGTCAGTCCCTCGGCGACCCGCTTCTTGCCGAGTCGCCATACCTGGCCCGAGGGGTGCCGGGGCTGGTTGTAGAAGACGAAATCCTCGTCGGAACGCACACGGTCGTCCGGCCCGAGCAGCAGGGCGGAGGCGTCGACGTCGGGGACCCCCTGCCCCGGGGTCCAGCGCAGCACGGCGCGTACCGTGGTGGCTTGCAGCGGGACGTTCGACCCTTTCAGCATCGCGTGCGTCATGCCGTCATCCTGCCCTCTCGGTCCTGGTCACGACAACGCGGGGGCGGGGTACCCGGGTCGTGTTCCCGCGACCCGGGTCGCCGCCGTCGACACGGCCGGGTTACCTGGAATTCATGCCCGGTGGGAACCGTCGACATGGTCACGTACGTACTATTACCGGCCACCTTGGACAGTGCACAGGTAGCCCAGAGAGCACGGGGGAGTATTCATGCGTCATTTCGGACAGATAGCCCCTGAAGTGCGGAAGCGTCTTTTTCATCAGGAACCCTGCACCTTCACGGCGGACTCCCCGGCCCGGCTGCTGTCCACCGCCCTGGGCGCCACGCTCTACAGCCCGGCCACCCGGCCCCGGCTCGCCGAGGACGTGCTGAAGCAGGCCGCCCGCGGGGTGGTGTCGATGGTGCTGTGCCTGGAGGACTCCATCGACGACGCCGAGGTGCCGGCCGGCGAGGAGAACCTGGTCCGCCAGCTCGACGACTTGGCGAAACGTTCCGACGCGGACGTCCCCCTGCTCTTCGTCCGGGTCCGCACGCCCGAGCAGATACCCGACCTGGTGCGACGCCTCGGGCCCGCGGTCCGGCTGCTGTCCGGATTCGTGCTGCCGAAGTTCACCGAGGAACGCGGCATTCCCTTCCTGGAGGCCCTGGCCGCCGCCGAGGCCGCCACCGGGCACCGGCTCTTCGCCATGCCGGTGCTGGAGTCGCCCGACCTGCTGTACCGCGAGTCGCGGGTGCAGACGCTGGAAGGGATCTTCCGCGCGGTCGACAAGTACCGCGACCGGGTGCTCGCCCTGCGGCTGGGGGTGACCGACTTCTGCTCCTCCTACGGACTGCGCCGCGGCCCCGACATGACCGCGTACGACGTGCAGATCGTCGCCTCCGTGATCGCCGACGTGGTGAACATGCTGGCCAGGGCGGACGGCACCGGCTTCACGGTGACCGGACCGGTGTGGGAGTACTTCCGCGTCCAGGAGAGGATGTTCAAGCCTCAACTGCGGCAGAGCCCCTTCCTCGAAGTACAGGCCGTGGAACTGCGCTCGAAGCTCATCGAGCACGCCATGGACGGTCTGCTGCGCGAGATCTCCCTGGACCGCGCCAACGGGCTGCTCGGCAAGACCTGCATCCACCCCTCGCACGTCCTGCCGGTGCACGCCCTGTCCGTGGTCAGCCACGAGGAGTTCAGCGACGCCCAGGACATCCTGCGGCCGGAACGCTGCGGCGGGGGTGTACTGAGGTCCGCGTACACCAACAAGATGAACGAGGTGAAGCCCCACCGCGCCTGGGCCGAGCGGACGCTGCTGCGCGCCGAGGTCTTCGGGGTGGCCAACGAGGACATCGGCTTCGTGGAACTGCTCGCCGCCGGGCTCTCCGACTGAACCCCGCCCGACCGAACGCAAGGAACCCATGACCGACGCAAGGTCCCGCACCGCGGTGGACCACGGGAGGCACGAGCACATGACCGAGAGGGCGCGCCCCGAGGAGCGAGCCGGGGGACCCGACGCGGTCTGGTCCGGCAGCTGGGTCGCCGAGCGGCTCGGCGTCGAACTCGACGGCGACGACGCACTGCCCGCCCTGCTGGGACTCGCCCTGCGCCGCAACCCCAAGCGGGCGCACCTGCTCGTCTCGAACGTCCTCGGCAAGCACGTCCCGCAGTCGCCCTCCCTCGTCTACGGCCACGGTGTCGAACTCGGCCGCCGCGTCCGCGACCTGCTCGGCGCCGAGGCCGCCGCGAGCGCCGTGGTCATCGGCTACGCGGAGACCGCCACCGGCCTCGGCCACTCGGTCGCCGACGGCCTCGGCACCGCCCCGTACCTGCACTCCACCCGGCGCCCGGTCGCCGGGGTCGCCCGGGCGGGCGGCTTCGAGGAGTCCCACTCGCACGCCACCTCCCACCTGCTGCTGCCCGAGGACCCGGCGCTGCTGGCCCAGGACGGGCCGCTGGTCCTCGTCGACGACGAGTTCTCCACCGGTAACACGGTGCTCAACACCGTCCGCGCCCTGCACGAGCGCTACCCCCGCGAGCGGTATGTCGTCGTCGCCCTGGTCGACATGCGCTCGCCCGCCGACGCGGGCCGGCTGGAGGACTTCGCCCGGGAGATCGGTGCCCGCATCGACCTGGTGACGGCCGCCTCGGGCACGGTCCGGCTGCCGGACGACGTCCTGGAGAAGGGGCAGGAGCTGGTCGCCCGCCACGAGGCGCCGGCCGCCGGGCCGGCCGGCGAAGGGCGGGACGCCGAAACCCCCGGGGCCGCGGACGCCCCCCGCGGCGCTGCCGCCGCCGGTACGCCGGCCCCGGACCCTGCCGGGACCGTCGCCCGCGTCGACCTGCGCTGGCCCGCGGGCGTACCGGACGGTGGACGGCACGGATTCACGGCGGCGCAGCGGGACCGGCTCGAGGCGGCTCTGCCCGGCATGGCCCGCCGGATCGCCCGGGCGCTGCCCACCGGCGCCCGACGCGTACTCGTCCTCGGCTTCGAGGAGCTGATGTACGCGCCGCTGCGCCTGGCCCGCGAGCTGGAGCACACCGTCGACACCGTCGTGCGCTACTCGACCACCACCCGCTCTCCCGTCCTCGCGGTGGACGACCCCGGTTACGCGATACGCACCCGCCTGGTCTTCCCCGCGCACGACGACCCGGCCGACGGCCCCGGCGAGCGCTACGCCTACAACGTCGCGGGCGCCGGCTTCGACGCCGTCGTCGCCGTCGTCGACTCGGCCGCCGACACCCCCGCGCTGCACGCGCCCGACGGACTGCTGGCCCGGCTCGCCGCCCACTGTCCGCACGTCCTGCTGGCCGTGGTCCCGTCGTACGTCCCCCGGGCCCCGCACGCCCCGCTCGCCTCCGAAAGGCCCTCCATGCTGCCCGAGCCCCTGCGCGGCCCCGACTTCTCCTCGTACGCCCCCGACGAGGTCGGCTGGCTGCTCCAGGACCTCTCGGACGTGACGCTGGAAGCGCCGACCGAGGAACGCGAGGAGGCCATCCAGAGCGGCGGAGCGCACTACGCGGAGTCCCTGCCCGTGGAGTACCAGCCCACCGAGCAGTACCAGGAGCTGTTCCACGCGGCGCTGGAGACCTCCGCCGCCCGGCTGGCCCGTGCCGTCGGCGCCGTCACCGAGATCGTGCTCACCGAACGCTCTCCGCGCCCCGTGCTGGTGTCCCTCGCCCGCGCGGGCACCCCCGTCGGCATCCTGATGCGCCGCTGGGCGCGGTTCCGCCATGGTCTCGACCTCCCTCACTACGCGGTGTCGATCGTCCGGGGCCGCGGCATCGACGCCAACGCGCTGCGCTGGCTGGCCGACCGCCACGACCCGGCCGACGTCGTCTTCGTCGACGGCTGGACCGGCAAGGGCGCCATCACCCGTGAACTCGCCGCCGCGCTGCGCGACTTCGAGGCCACCGACGGCGTCACCGGCTTCGACCCGGAGATCGCCGTGCTGGCCGATCCCGGCTCCTGCGTACGCACCTACGGCACCCGCGACGACTTCCTCATCCCCTCCGCCTGCCTCAACTCCACCGTCTCCGGCCTGATCTCCCGCACCGTCCTCCGCGCCGACCTCGTCGGCCCGAACGACTTCCACGGCGCGAAGTTCTACCGCGAACTCGCCGGAGCCGACCTGTCCACGGCCTTCCTCGACGCCGTCACCGCCCGCTTCCCGGACGTCGCGGACACCGTCGACGCCCAGGCCAAGGACCTCCTGGCCGCCGACCGCACCCCCACCTGGGAGGGCTGGGCCGCCGTCGAGCGCATCAGCGAGGAGTACGGCATCCACGACGTCAACCTCGTCAAGCCCGGCGTCGGCGAGACCACCCGGGTGATGCTGCGCCGGGTGCCGTGGAAGGTGCTGGCCCGGGCCGGCGCCGGCGCGGACCTGGACCACGTCCGGCTGCTGGCCGAGCAGCGGGGCGTACCCGTCGAGGAGGTCGCCGACCTCCCCTACACCTGCGTCGGCCTGATCCACCCCCAGTACACGCGGGGCGCGACCGGCGCCGACGGCAAGGCGGTGACGCTCTGATGCCGGTGCTCGTCGCGAGCGACCTCGACCGCACGCTCATCTACTCCGCCGCCGCGCTCGGGCTGACCATGCCCGACGCGCAGGCACCCCGACTGCTGTGCGTGGAGGTCTACCAGAGCAGACCCCTGTCCTACATGACCGAGACGGCCGCCCGGCTGCTGACCGAACTCGGCGGGGCGGCGGCCTTCGTGCCGACCACGACCCGCACCCGCGAGCAGTACCGGCGCATCAGCCTCCCCGGACCGCCCGCGAAGTACGCGATCTGCGCCAACGGCGGGCACCTGCTGGTGGACGGCGTCTCCGATCCCGACTGGCAGGCGCGGGTGAGCGCACGGCTGGCCGACGAATGCGCCTCGCTGGCCGAGGTCCGCGACCACCTGATGAACACCGCCGACCCGCTGTGGGTCCGCAAGCACCGGGTCGCCGAGGACCTGTTCGCCTACCTCGTGGTCGAACGCGAACTGCTGCCGCAGGAGTGGGTGAAGGAACTCGCGGTGTGGGCGGAGAACCGCGGCTGGACCGTCTCCCTCCAGGGCCGCAAGATCTACGCCGTCCCCAAGCCGCTCACCAAGAGCGCAGCCGTGCGCGAGGTCGCCCGCCGCACCGGCGCCGACCTCACCCTCGCCGCCGGCGACTCCCTCCTCGACGCCGACCTGCTGCTCGCCGCCGACCGGGGGTGGCGCCCCGGTCACGGCGAGCTGGCCGACTCCGGCTGGACGGCCCCGACGATCAGCGCCTTGCCCGAGCGCGGTGTGCTGGCCGGTGAGCGGATTCTCCAGGAGTTCCTGCGGGCGGCGAGTCCGGCTCGCTGACCCCGCCGTCCCGGCCCCCGGCACCG
>MUMD01000031.1 GCA_002155895.1 Streptomyces rochei | reverse complement strand
GTCGGTGAGGGCCAGGGTGCCGACGGGGCTGCCGTCGCGGGTGACCTGGACCGTGGTCTCGGCGCCCTCGGGGGCGTCGGCCCGGCCGACGTGCACCTCGTGGCCGTCGACGACCGCGGTGACGCCGCGGCCCGGAGCCGCCGTGAAGTCCTCGGCGGGGGCGATGCTCAGGTCCCGGGCGCGGGCGGCGGCCACGATCGCGCGGGCCAGCGGGTGCTCGCTGGGGTGCTCGGCGGCGGCGGCGAGGGCGAGCAGGGCGTCCTCGTCCAGTCCGGTGCCGGGCAGCGGGCGTACGGCGGTGACCTCGGGGGTGCCCTCGGTGAGGGTGCCGGTCTTGTCGAGGGCGGCGGTGTCGATCTCGCCGAGGCGTTCCATGGCGACGGCGGACTTCACCAGGACGCCGTGGCGGCCGGCGTTGGCGATGGCGGACAGCAGCGGCGGCATCGTGGCGAGGACGACCGCGCAGGGCGAGGCGACGATCATGAAGGTCATGGCGCGCAGCAGGGCGTCGGTGAGGTCGGCGCCGAAGGCGAGCGGGACGCCGAAGACCGCGAGGGTGGCGACCACCACGCCGACCGCGTAGCGCTGCTCGATCTTCTCGATGAACAGCTGCGTCGGCGCCTTGGTCCGGGACGCCTCCTCGACGAGGGTGACGATGCGGGCGATGACCGAGTCGGCGGGGTCGCGCTCCACGCGGACGCGCAGGGCGCCGGTGCCGTTGAGGGTGCCGGCGAAGACGTCGTCGCCGGGGCGCTTGAGGACGGGGACGGACTCGCCGGTGATGGTGGCCTGGTCGACCTCGCCCTCGCCGCCGAGGACCGTGCCGTCGGCGCCGATCCGCTCCCCCGGCCGGACCAGGAGGACGTCGCCCACGGCGAGGTCGGCGGTGGCGACGGTCTCCTCGCGGTCGCCGGTCACCCGGGTCGCGGTGGTGGGGGCGAGGTCGAGCAGGCCGCGCACGGAGTCGGCGGTGCGGGCGGTGGCCAGGGCCTCCAGCGCGCCGGAGGTGGCGAAGATGACGATCAGCAGGGCGCCGTCGAGGACCTGCCCGATGGAGGCCGCGCCGAGCGCCGCGACGATCATCAGCAGGTCCACGTCCAGGGTCTTCTCGCGCAGCGCCCGCAGGCCCTCCAGGGCGGGCTCCCAGCCGCCGGCGGCGTAGGCCACGACGTACAGCGGGCCGTACGTCCAGGCGGGGGCGCCGCCGAGGTCGAGGGGCAGCGCCAGCAGGAACGCGACGAGCGAGACGAGCGCCCAGCGGGCCTCGGGCAGCGCGAGGACGCGGGTGCGGCGGCGGGGCGCCCGGTCGGTGGGCGCGGGGACGGGGGTCGGGGCAAGCGTGATGGACACGCGGCACACCATACAGGAACAGATGAAGACTCATTCATGCGTTCATGTGAGGTGAGTAGGATGAGCGCATGGGTCACGGAGCCGCCACCACCGCGCAGGACGCCGCCGCACGCGTGCGCCTGGACGCGGACAACGTCGCCAAGGTCGCCACCACGCTCCAGGCCCTGTCCACCCCCTCACGGCTGTTGATCCTGGCCCGCCTGCGCGAAGGCCCGCTGCCCGCGACCGAATTGGCGGCGGAGGTCGGCATGGAGCAGTCGGCCTGCTCGCACCAGCTGCGGCTGCTGCGCAACCTCGGCCTGGTGGTGGGCGAACGGCGCGGCCGCTCGGTGGTGTACGCGCTCCACGACGACCACGTGGCCGGACTGCTCGACCAGGCCGTGTACCACGTCGAGCACCTGCGCCTGGGGATCAGCGACGCGGCGGAGTGAGCAGCTCCCGCATGGTCTCGGCCGCGCGCACGGCGGCGTCGGCGCAGCAGTTGTTGAAGAGCACGTGCAGTTCGTCGGTCTGTGCGGCGGCGCGGCGCAGCCGGGGTACCCGGGCGCCCAGTTCGGCGGCGGAGTAGTCGTACCGGAAGCGGTCCTCCTTGCTTCCCCTCCCCCACGCCTGGCTGCGCCCGTGGAAGCGGACCACGGCGAGGGACCGCCGGGTGACCGGCACGACGGGCGGCAGGGACGACGGCAGGCCCTGGGCCATGTCGGTGCCGACGGCCGAGGCGCCCAGCGCGGACAGCAGGGCGTGGGTGGCGTCCGCCCGTTCCGCCTCCCACCACCCGGGGTGCCGGAACTCCACGGCGATCGGCCAGCCCTCGGTGCGCCCGGCGCACGCTTCGAGCGTCGCCTCGGCCGGGGAACCCGGTGCGAACCACGGCGGGAACTGGAACAGCACGGTGCCGAGCCGGCCCTCCTTGCGCAGCGGTTCGACCGCCTCGGCGAAACGTCCCCACACCTCGTCCAGCAGACCGTCACCCGCCTGCCCGCGCCGCAGCCGGCCCCCGTCGGCCCCGCGCAGGTCGGCGGGGAGTGCCTCGGGGCGGGTGGGGTGGCCGGTCAGCAGGGAGAACGCCTTGACGTCGAAGCGGAAGCCCTCGGGCGTGCGCTCCAGCCACAGTTCGCTGTTGCGCCGGCTCGGCAGCGCGTAGTACCCGGCGTCCACCTCGACGACGGGCAGCCGTGAGGCGTAGTGTCGCAGCCGCCCCTCGGCATCCCGCCGTCCGCGCGGGTACCAACCGCTCGCGACCAGCTGCCGGTCCGTCCAGGAACACGCTCCGACCAGTACGTCACCCATGGGAGCCCGGGTTGCCCCGGACTCCCGGTTCATCCCCGCCCAGTCGGCGGCTATTCGGTCGCGGTGGGCCGCCGCGAGGCCGCCGTCGCCTCCTTCACGTCCGTCAGCGGGCGCAGCCGGTAAGTGTAGGAGTAGTCCCGGTCGGCGAAGAGCTTGAACTCGTCGTGGGTGTGCGCGCCCCAGCTGTTGTCGCCGCCCACCCCCATCTGACGGTGGTTCAGCCGGAGCACGACCGCGTCCCTCGGGGTGAGCTGGTAGTCGTGCCGCACCCCGCCGGACAGGTCCTCCGGGGTGAAGTGCGAGGCGTTGACCTCCAGCAGCGGCTCACCGGAGGCGAGCAGGCCCACGCCGCGGGAGTCGGTGAGGGCGACCCAGCGGACGTCGGTCTTGTTGCCGTTCTCCTGCGGGCGGATGTAGGGCGTCCACTGCTCGGCGACGGTCCCGGAGTGGAGGCCGACGTCGGTGCCGGTGTTGCGGTCCCAGTGGTTCTCCTCGGGCCCGCGGCCGTACCAGTGCATCCGGTCCAGGCCGCGCGGCAGGAAGAGCATCGTCCCGACCTCGGGGAGGTAGGGCAGGTCGGCGGCGCCGGGGTGCAGGGTGTTGTCGACCTTGATCTCGCCGTTGCCGAACACCGTGTACGTGGTGGTGTACGCCGACTCCACCGTGGTGGGCAGGGTGCCGGTGACCTTGATCTCGACGGCCCGGTCGGCCAGGGCCCGCACGGTGACGTCCGTGACCCGGCGCCGGGCGCCCGCGTCGCGCCAGGTCTGGTTGCGGGTGTGCTGGCCGTTGCCATGGTCGTTGTCGGTGGGCGCCCGCCAGAAGTTGGGGACCGGCCCGGAGGTGATCAGCCGCCTGCCGTGCGCCTCGTACGAGGTGATGGTGCCGGTGCCCTTGTCGACGGTGACCGAGAAGTCCCGGCCGTCGACCTCGACCGCGTCGTCGCCGTCCCGGTGGCGCAGGGACGGCACCCGGCCCAGGGGCACCGGGGTCACGGCGGGAGCGTCGGTGTCGAGGGCGAGTTGGTGCCGGGCGACCTCGAAGCCCGCCTTCGCCCAGGGGGTGTCCTCCTTGGTGGTGAAAGAGAGCTGGAGGAAGAACTCCGTGCCCGGCGCCGGGTCGCCCGGCAGCCGTACGGGCACGGTGATGTCCTTCCGGGACAGCGGCTCCACGTCCAGCTGGTCCCGGGTGAGCCGCCCGCGCCGTACGGTCCTGCCGTCCGCGACGAGTTCCCAGTGGCCGTCGAACTCGCGGAGGTCCGTGAACAGGTACTCGTTGACGAGGGTGACCGCGCCCGCGCCGCCGGACCGCTGCTCGACGCCGACCGCCTGGTAGACGCGCTTGACCTCGGCGGCCTTGCCGGTGTGACCGCGGTCGGCGAGGACGACGCCGTCGGCGACGAAGTTGCCGTCGTTGGGGTTGTCGCCCCAGTCCCCGCCGTACGCGAAGAAGGTCTTCTCCTTCGCCCGCTCCCTCTCGACCTCGACGGTCTCCGCGTCGAACCAGAACCGCACGCCGTCGTCGTCGGGCCCCCGGTCCGCGTCGGCCAGTTCGCCGGCGCTCAGCGCGCGGGCGTAGACGCGGGCCCGGCGGACGGTGCCGCTGAACTCGCGGACCTGGTTGTCCGAGTCGGTGGCCAGGGAGAGGGAGGCCGTGTTGCGGCTGGGACGCCGGTCGGTGGTGCGGGTCGCCCGGCGCTCGCCGTCGACGTAGAGGGTGAGGGTGCCGGCCTCCGCGTCGAAGACGCCGGCGAGGTGGTGTTCGCGGCCGGTCCAGTCCTCGGGCACGGTCCAGGTGGCGGTGATCCACTGACCGCCGGAGTGGATGAAGAACTCCAGGGTCCGGTTGTTCTGCTTCAGGGCGTACTGGGTGTCGCCCTTGGCGATGATCGGCTGGTGGTAGCCGGTGAAGTGCGGGGTGACCCACGCCTCCAGGGTCAGCGAGCCGGTGAGGTCCAGGCTGTCGTCGCGGGCGAAGACCGTGCCGCCGGACAGGCCCGTGCCGCGCTCGAAGGTGCCGGAGGCGGCGAGGATCTCACCGCGCAGCCCGGCGGGCCCCTCCTCGGTCAGCAGGGTGCGCCGCGGCACCGGCCAGGTCAGCGACTGGTCGACGAAGTCCCAGATCCAACCGCCCTGGAGCACGTCGTAGCGGCGGATCAGGTCCCAGTACTTCTTGAAGTTGCCGTTGGAGTTCCCCATCGCGTGGGAGTACTCGATCATCACGTACGGCCGGGTGTCGGAGGTGCCCTTCGCCCGCTGCTCGACGCGCTGCGGGGGGTCGTACATCTCGGAGCGGATGTCGCTGACGCCCGGGCGGTCGTCGCCCTCGTACTGGATGACGCGAGTGGGATCGTAGGAGCGGATCCAGTCGTGCATGGCGGTGAAGGTGGAGCCGCCGCCCGCCTCGTTGCCCAGCGACCAGATGACGACCGAGGCGTGGTTCTTGTCCCGGTGGACCATGTTCTGGGCGCGGACCACGCAGGCCCTCGTCCACTCGGGGTGGTCACCGGGGTACTCGTCGCGGATTCCGTGGGTCTCCAGGTTGGTCTCGTCGACGAGGTAGAGGCCGTACTCGTCGGCGAGTTCGTACCACAGCGGGTTGTTCGGGTAGTGCGAGGTGCGGACGCTGTTCATGTTCAGCCGCTTGATGATCCCGATGTCCTCGACCAGGTCCTCGCGGGTGAGCGCGATGCCGCGGTCCGGGTGCATCTCGTGGCGGTTGGTGCCGCGGAAGGAGACCGGCTTGCCGTTGATCCGCATCAGCCCGTCCTTGAGCGCGAACTCGCGGATGCCGACCCGGTGGGACAGGGTCTCGACCACCTTGCCGGCCGGATCGCGCAGGCGCAGGACGGCCGTGTACAGGTACGGGTGCTCCGCGGACCACAGCCGGGGCTTCGGCACAGCCTTCGCCGCCCGTACGGTGACGTCCTGCCCGGCCCGCACCGTGCCGAGGTCGGCGGGCTGCTCCAGGGGGCGGGACCAGACGGCGTGCCCGCGGGCGTCGTAGAGCTGGGTCTCCACGGTGTACCGCCCGGCGTCCTCGGCCGCGTCGCCGTACGCCCGCACGCTCGCGGTGACCGCCAGCTCGGCCGCCGTGTACGTGTCGTTCAGCGGGGTGTCGAGCTTGAAGTCGCGCAGGTGTACGGACGGGGTGGAGTAGAGGTAGACCGAGCGGAAGATGCCGCTCAGCCGGATCATGTCCTGGTCCTCCAGCCAGTCGCCGTCGGCGTAGCGGTAGACCTCCACGGCGATCTGGTTGGTGCCGGACCTGAGGTGGTCGGTGATGTCGTACTCGGACGGGGTGAACGAGTCCTCGTCGTAGCCGACCAACTCCCCGTTGATCCACACGTAGTGGGCGGACTTGACGCCCTCGAAGTGCAGGAAGGTGCGGCGGCCCGTCCAGTCGCGGGGCACCGTGAAGGTGCGCCGGTACTGGCCGACCGGGCTGTAGCGGGTCGGTGCGGCGGGCGGCTGCGGGTCCTCGCCGCGGCCGTTGGGGCCCCAGTACGGGTAGGTGATGTTGAGGTAGATCGGGTAGTCGTGGCCGTGCAGCTGCCACACGGACGGCACGGGGACGGTCCCCCAGTCGCCGTCGTCCAGGTCGGTGCGGTGGAAGTCGGCGTCCCGGTCCTCGGGGCGGTCGGCGTAGGCGAACTTCCAGGTACCGTCGAGGCTCAGGCGGTACGGCGAGTCGGTGCGGTCGGCGACGAGTGCCTGTCTCACGTCCGCGTACGGCATGAGGGTGGTGTGCGGCGGCTCGGTGCCGACCCGGAAGACGCCGAAGTCGTTCCACTCCGGGGCGGTGTCGGCCGCCGCCCGCCGGCCGCTCGCCCGGGCCGCGGCGGGCGTCCCGGACAGGGCGAGCGCGCCGAGGACGGCGGCACCGCCCTCCAGCAGACGGCGGCGGCTGACGAGCGGCCGGGGACGGGGGGCCGGGAGTCCGGCGGGTGACACGGGCGAGTGCGGCATGACCGTGGCCTTCCGTGGGCATCGGGGGCGGCTCAACGCACGGTGCTGTGAAGGCAGTTGACAGGCGGATGGTTCACAACTGCCGGTGACGCAGCGACTACTGAGTCAGGCACACCCTAGAACCCGAACACAACCGATTCAATTACCCCGTCGGACTTTGTTGGTTCCTGAGGGAGGCGCGGTGCTCAGGCGTCCTGGACGCCGGGCACGCCGGCCTCGATCACGAACGACTTGTCGGTGCGGACCGGGGCACCGGGCCGGGTGACGTAGTCGACCACGCGGTAGTCGGCGGTGTACTGCCGCTTGGAGACGGAGCAGCGGACGTAGCCGCGGCGGCTGCTGTAGTACTTGGTGTGCGGGTTCTCGTCCCAGTACACCTGGCCGGGGTCGTGGGTGGCCGAGCCGTCGCCGCCCGAGGTGATCGAGGTGGTGACGAACTCGCTGCCCAGCAGCCGGGTCTCGGGACGCTCGAAGTCGCGGCGCAGGTCGTTGGTCCAGTTGTTGTGCACGTCGCCGGTGAGGACCACGAAGTTGTCGATCCGGCGTTCCTCCACATAGCCGAGGACCCGGTCACGGGAGGCGCGGTAGCCGTCCCAGCCGTCGTTGTAGCCGCCGTCGTCGGGGCCGGCGACGGCGTCCCAGTTGGCGAAGTAGATCTGCTGCGGGACCACGTTCCAGGTGGAGCGCGACCGGGCGAGGCTCCGCTCCAGCCAGGCGTGCTGCTCGTCGCCGAGGATGGTGGCCTTCGGGTCCCACTGGTCCGGTCCGGAGACCTGCCACTTGTCGCCGTAGGGCTGGTTCGTGCGGTACTGGCGGGTGTCCAGCACGCTGAAGGTCGCGGTGGCCCCGTACTCCAGGCGCCGGTACAGCGGCAGCGCGGTGTCCACCGGCTTGCGCAGGCGGCGCAGCGGCATGTGCTCCCAGTACGCCTGGTAGGCGGCCCGGCGGCGGGCGGCGAAGCGGGCGGTGGTGTCGTTGCCCTGGCCGGGGTCGTTGTTCTCCGGGCTCAGGTCGGCGTAGTTGTTGTCGGTCTCGTGGTCGTCCCAGGTGACGACGAAGGGCGCCGTGGCGTGCAGCAGCCTGAGGTCGGGGTCGGTCTTGTACTGGGCGTGCCGGGCACGGTACTCGGCGAGGGTGTTCATCTCGTCGCCGTGGTGGGTGCGCACCTTGCCGTTGACGCCGGCGGCGTACTCGTAGAGGTAGTCGCCGAGGTGGAAGACCACGTCGGGGCGCTCCTCGGCCATGTGCCGGTACGCGGTGAAGTGGCCCTGCTCCCAGTTGGCGCAGGAGGCGAAGGCGAAGTCGACGGTGGGCGAGGTGCCGGGGGCCGGGGCGGTGCGGGTGCGGCCGACGGGCGAGAGGACGTTCTCGGCGCGGAAGCGGTAGTAGTACTCGTGGTGCGGGCGCAGGCCGCGTACGTCGGCGTGGACGGTGTGCGCCTCGGCGGGCACGGCGTGCTCGACACCGCGCCGGACGACCTTCCGGAACCGCTCGTCGAGGGCGACCTCCCAGTGCACGGCGACCGGACGCCGGGGCATGCCGCCGTCCTCGTCGAGCGGCTTGGGCGCGAGGCGGGTCCAGAGCACCACCCCGTCGGGGAGCGGGTCGCCGGAGGCGACGCCGAGCTGGAAGGGGTCGCGCGGGACGCGTCCGGGGGCGGCGGAAGCGACGGGCGCGGCACCGGTGCCGAGCAGCACCGCACCGGCGCCGGCGGCCCCCGCGATGCCGAGGAAGCCCCTTCTGTGCAGGGAATTCGGGGAGCTGGTGCGCGGCGGGGTCATCGAACCTCCAGAGGACGGACGGCCGGACGACAACCAGGCAAACGGCACCGGGTGAACCCCGGCTGCTGCGCTCGTTGACCGCGCTTGACCGATACATGTCGAGAGGACGCTCGGGCGCTCGGACGCTCGCTGCCGGGGCTCAGGGACCTGTCGGGGTGCCTATCGGGGTGTCTGTCGGGGTGCCCGTCAGGGTGTGCCACTCGACGGTGCGGTCGCACCAGCGGTCGAGGAGGACGCGGTCGTGGCCGACGGCCAGCAGCCCCGCGCCGGTCTCGGCGCGGTAGTCCTCCACGACGCGGACCAGCGCCGCGGTGGTCGAGGCGTCGAGCATGGCCGTCATCTCGTCGCAGACCAGCCAGCGCGGGCGCAGCACGAGGGCGCGGGCGAGACAGGCCCGCTGCAACTGGCCGTCGCTCACCTCGTGCGGGCGCCTGCCGAGGAGGTCGGAGGTGAGGCCCACGGTGGCGGCGAGTTCGGCGACCCGGCCGCCGACGCCCTCCCGGCGCCCGGTGGCCCGCAGCGGTTCGGCGATCAGGTCGGTGAGCGTGAGGCGGGGGTCGGCGGAGAGCCGCGCCTGCTGGAAGACGACGCCGAACGCGGTGCGCTGCGCGCGCGGGGCCCGGTGGCGCCAGCGCCGCACGGGGGTGCCGTCGACCACCAGGGTCCCGGCGTCGGGGTGGTGCAGCAGGGCGGCGACGCGGGCGAGGGTGGACTTGCCGCAGCCGCTGGGGCCGAGCAGCCCGACGGCCTGGCCCGGCCGCACGGTCAGGGAGACGCCCCGGAACACCGGTGCCTTCCTGACGTATCCGGCGGTGACGTCGCGTAGTTCAAGCACGGTCGGCGGCCTCCGTGAGCGCGGCGTGCGGGTGGTGGCAGGCGACGGCCGCGGTCAGCGGCGGCGGTGCGGCGCACGCGTCGGTCGCCCGGTCGCAGCGGGCGGCGAAGGCACAGCCGTCGGGGAGGGCGCCGAGTTCCGGGGGCAGCCCCGGTATGGGGGTGAAGGCGCGGTCGGGCAGGGCGTCGAGCAGGCCCCGGCTGTAGGGGTGGCGGGGGCCGGGGGCGCCGAAGAAGTCGGCGGCGTCCGCGAGTTCCACGATGCGGCCGGCGTACATGACGGCGATCCGGTCGGCGATGCGTTCGGCGGCGGCCAGGTCGTGGGTGATCATCAGCAGGGCACGGCTCCGGTCGCCCGCCTGGTTGTCGACATGTCGCCGCAACTCGTCGACGGTGCGGTCCACCAGGTCGCGGTCGAGTCCGGTGGTCGGCTCGTCGGCCAGCAGCAGCGGGGCGTCACCGACGAGGGCCATGGCCGTCGCGGCCCGCTGGGCGAGACCGCCGGAGAGTTCGTGCGGGTGGTGGTCGAGGTGGTCGACCGGGAAGGCGGCGCGCTCGGCGGCGGCCTCCGCGGCCCGGCGCAGCGCCGCACGGCCGCGGACGCCGGTGAGTTCCGCGACCGTCTCCTCCAGTTGGGAGCGGATGGTGCGCACGGGGGTGAGATGGGCGGCGGGGCTCTGCGGGACCAGGCCGACCAGCCGGCCCCGTACGGTGCGGGCGAAGGTCCGCTCGTCGGCGGCGAGCAGGTCGAGGTCGCCGAGGAGGGCGGCGCCGGCGGTCCGGGCGTTGCCGGGCAGCAGTCCCAGCAGGGCCGAGGCGAGGACGGACTTGCCGCAGCCGCTCTCGCCGATCAGGGCCAGGCACTCGCCGGGCGCCACGTCGAAGTGCGCGTCGCTGACGGCGGCGACGCGGCGCCCGCCCGGCATCAGGAAACGCACCGACAGACCGCGTACCGACAGCACGGGGGCTCGCTCGGTCACAGCATCAGCTCCGATCGGCGACGGGGGTTGATCCGCTCCCGCCAGGCGCCCGCGAGACCGGCGACGGCGAGGGTGGGGACGATGAGGAACAGGCCCGGGAAGAGGGTCGGCCACCACTGCCCGGCGAGCAGCGAACCGCGCGCCTCCTGGATGAGGTTGCCGAGGCTCGCGGTGTGCGTGGGCAGGCCGAGTCCGAGGAAGGACAGCGCCGACTCGTGCCACATGGCGTGCGGCACCATCAGTACGGCCGCCAGCGCGGCCTGGGGCAGCACGCCCGGCAGCAGGTGCCGTACGGCCACCCGCCACCGCGAGGCGCCGCCGGAGACGGCCGCGTCGACGTAGGGGCGCGAGCGCAGGGACAGCACCTCGGCGCGGACGATGCGGGCGGTGGACAGCCAGTGGGTGAGGGCCACGGAGATCACCACGGGCCACACGCCCGGCCGGAACATCGCCACGATGAAGATGCCGAGCAGCAGGTGGGGTACGGAGGAGACGGTGTCGACGGCCCGCATCACGGCACGGTCGACCCAGCCGCCCAGCGCCCCCGCCGTGGCGCCGACGGCGGTGCCGACGACCGTCGCCGTCAGCGCCGCCGCGACCCCGACCAGCAGGGAGACGCGCAGGCCGTAGACGCAGCGCAGCAGCAGGTCCCGGCCGACGTCGTCGGTGCCGAACGGGTGGGCCCAGCTCGGTGGCTGGAGCTTCGCGGCCAGGTCGACGGCCTGCTGGTCGAGCTGCACCAGCGGCGGCACCAGCAGCACCGCGAGGACCGTCAGGGTCAGCAGGGCGGCGGAGACGCGCAGGCGCAGGGTGCGGGTGGAGCGGCGGTCGGTGCCGTGGGCCCGCCACACGGCACCGGTGTCCTCGGCCCCTGCGGCGGTCGCCGCCTTACGGGACCGCTCGGGCTGCTCGGGCTGCTCGGGCTGCTCGGGCTTCTTCGCGGCGATGTCAGCCATGGGAATCACATTTCACTGAGCTTCACCCTCGGGTCGAACAGTCCGTAGAGCAGGTCGGCGAGCAGGTTGCCGGCGAGGACGGCGGCGGTGGCGAGGACGGTCAGGGCGGCCAGCAGCGGGAAGTCGACGGCGGTGGCCGCCTCGACGGTGGCCGCGGCGATGCCCGGCCAGCTGAAGACGGTCTCCACCAGCAGCGCGCCGGTGATGAGTTCCGGAACGCGGGAGCCGATCAGGGTGAGCACCGGCAGCAGGCCGGAGCGCAGGGCGTGCCCGAACAGGACGGTGCCCTCGCCGATGCCGCGGGCCCGCGCCCCGCGTACCGGGTCCTCGGCCAGGGCGTCGCCCACGCCCTGGCGCACGTACAGCGTGAACCAGGGCAGTTGGGAGACGGCGAGCACACCGGCGGGCAGCACGAGGTGGCTCGCCACCTGCCCCGGGGTGACCCGCGCGCTGGCGGTGTCCGTCAGTCCGCCCGCCGGCAGGACGTCCCACTGCAGCGCGAAGAGCCACACCGCGAGCAGCGCGATCCAGAAGACCGGGGCGGCCTCCAGGAGGTAGGCGAGGGAGGTGACCGCGCGGTCGAGCATCGAGCCGGGGCGGCGGGCGGCCAGCACACCGAGGAGCGTGCCGGCCAGGACGGCGACGGTGAAGGCGACGGCGCACAGCAGCGCGGACCAGACGAGGCGTTCGCCGATCACCTCGGTCACCGGCTGGCGCATCACCGGCGAGTGGCCGAGGTCGCCGGTGAGGGCGGCGGTCAGCCAGTCCCACCAGCGGACGACGAACGACCGGTCCACGCCGAGGTTGTCGCGCAGCCGGTCCAGGGTCTCCTGGTCGGCGCCGAGCGCGGCGGTGCCGGCGTACGCCTTGACGGGGTCGAAGGGGGAGGCGGCGGCGATGGCGAAGACGCCGAAGGTGACGACGAGGACGACGGGGACGGCGAACAGCGCCCGCCGCCCCGCCAGCCGTGCCATCGCTCCCCAGGGCAGCCTCCGGAGGGAGCGGGTCACTTCTTCGGCTGCCAGTCCTCGATGTTCCACCAGGGCCCGCTGGCGAAGCCGTGCTCGTGCGGCTCCAGCTGCGTGGTCAGCCCGTCCCAGCGGTCGGCGAGGACGTAGAGGTGGTCGATGTGGGTCAGGAAGGTGTACCCGGGGTCCTCGACCAGCGCCCGCTGGATCTTGTCGTAGGCGGCCGCGCGCTGCTCCGCGTCCTGGGTGCGGCGGCCGGCGTCGAGGGCCTGGTCCACTGTCGCGTCGTCGTAGCCGGCCATGTTGTTGAAGCCGTCGTTGGCCAGGGAGGAGTGCAGCAGGGTGTAGAGACCGAAGTCCGGGTCGCCGACGCTGCCGAAGCCCGCGAGGACCGCGTCGTTCTTCATGCGCGGCTCGATGACCTCCCAGGTGGCGCCCTCCACCTTCACCTCGATGCCGGCCTTCTTGGCGTCGGAGGCGTAGGCGAGGGCGTGGTCCTGCCGGACCTTGTCGCCCGAGGGGTAGTAGAGGGTGAAGGAGGCGCGCTGCCCGTCCTTGGCGCGGACGCCGTCCGCGCCGGGCTTCCAGCCGGCCCCGTCGAGGATGCGCTTCGCCTCGGCGAGATCGTGCGGGCGCTCGATGCCGCGTTCGTACCAGGGATCGTCGACGGGCAGCGGTCCGTACGCCGGCCGGCCGGCGCCGTCCAGGATCTTGTCGACCATGGCCTGGCGGTCCACGGCGGCGTCCAGGGCACGCCGGATCGCGCGGTCGCCGGTGACCTTGTTCGAGGTGGGCAGGGTGACGGCCCGGAAGTCGTAGGACTTGGCCTCGTAGGTGCGCCGGCCGTCGTCCTTCTCGAAGGTGGCGGCGAGGTTGGGCGGCAGGACGGCGCCGTCGAGGTCGCCGGAGCGCAGCCGGGTGGCGCGCACGTTGTCGTCGGCGATGATCGCCATGGTGAAGGACTTCACCGCGGGCTTGCCGCCCCAGTAGTGCGGGTTGGCCTTGAAGGTGAGCTTCTCGCCCTTGCTCCAGTCGGTGAGGACGTAGGGCCCGGTGCCGACCGGCCGGGTGTTGAAGGCGCCGGTGTTGGGGTCCTGGCCGCCCGCGACGTGCTCGGGGACGATGGGGAGCACGGTGCGGGCGGCGAAGGGCGCGTACGGGTACTTGAGGGAGAAGACGACGGTGTCGTCGCCCTTCGCGCTGACGCTCTTGACGGCGTCCAGCTCGCTGCGGGCGGTGTTGTTGGTCTTCTCGTCGAGGACGGTGCGGTACGTGTAGACCACGTCCTGGGCCGTCAACGGTTCGCCGTCGCTGAACTTCACGCCCTCGCGCAGGGTGTACGTGTACGTCCTGCCGCCGTCGGCGATCTTCGGCAGCGCCGTCGCGAGCGCGGGCTTCAGCTTCAGGTCGGTGTCGCGGGCGAGCAGCCCGTCGAAGATCTTGGAGTTTCCGTCCTTGCCGTAGCCGAGCAGCGGGCTGAGGGTGTCCGGCTCGGAGGCCACCCCGATCACCACGGACTCGGCCGCCTCGGCGTCCCCGCCCGTTCCGCCGCCCCCGGGCGCGGAGCAGGCGGTGACGCCCGCGGCCAACGCCGCCGCGGCGGCGGCACTTCGTATCCGACGGGTTGTCATGTCTCCCCCACGCTTGTTGTTGGTGCGGGGTTATTGCACATCAGTTGCAACTGAAGCGTCAAGCCAGGTGGGGAGGCGTGCGGAAGTGCACGGACACCCGGACCTCCCTACAGCCGGTCCCCCGCACGGGCGGGCTCCGGAGGACGCGGCCCGCCGCCGTCCTTGGCGTCCTCCTCGCAGGTCGGTCCGACGTAGGACTGGTCGTTGGGGACGAACAGCACTCCGGTCACCCGCTCGGGGTCCGCGACGGCGAGCCATTCGTCGCCGATCGGGCTGCCGTTCGGCCCGAAGGCCTGGTACGAGTGGATCGTCCGGCACCCCAGGGCGACGCGCTCCTCGTCGACCGCGCAGGCGTCCACGGCGGGGTCGGACATGTCGTCGGCGCCGTCGAAGCGGAAGCGGAAGTGGACCTGGTCGCCGTCGGCGGGGACCTGGGGGTGGGGCTCCAGGCGCCAGTCGACGACCTCGGCGAAGACGTCGAGAGGCCGCCCGGTCACTTCCTCGACCCGCACCCGGACACCGGCCTCACCGCGCTCCGCCGTCGTGTCGGCGCAGCCCCAGTGCGAGGAGCAGCCGGACAGGGCGAGCACCACCAGTGCCGAAGCGGCACCGGTGCCGGCACCGGTCCGTCGAGGAGACTTCAAGGGCCCGTCCCGTCAGCCGAGTCGCCGGGAGAACGCCTCGTACGCCCGGTCGTCGAAGAGCACGAACCTCACCTCTTCGACGGCCGTCGGTGTGTGCCGCACCGTTTCGACGGCGATGCGGGCCGCGTCGTCCATCGGCCAGCGGTAGACGCCGGTGGAGATCGCCGGGAAGGCGACCGTCCGGGCGCCCAGTTCGTCGGCCACCCGGAGCGACTCCCGGTAGCAGGAGGCGAGCAGCGCGGGGTCGCCGCCCGACTCCTGGTACACCGGGCCGACCGTGTGGATCACCCAGCGGGCGTCCAGGTCGCCCGCGGTGGTGGCGACCGCCCGGCCGGTGGGCAGGCCCTTTCCGTAGTGCGAGGCGCGGAGCCGGCGGCACTCCGCGAGGATCGCGGGGCCGCCGCGCCGGTGGACGGCGCCGTCGACGCCGCCTCCGCCGAGGAGGGAGGAGTTGGCGGCGTTGACGATGGCGTCGACGCTCTGGCGGGTGATGTCGCCCTGGACGAGGGTGATGGTGGTCATGTCCGGTCCCCGGGTCGGCTCGGTCGGAAGGTCATGTCTGACGCAGCCTGCGCCAGACCGCCTTCGCGGCGTTGTGCCCCGACATGCCGTGCACCCCGGGGCCCGGCGGGGTGGCCGACGAGCAGATGTAGACGGCCGGGTGCGGGGTGCCGTACGGGAACAGGGACAGTTTGGGCCGCAGCAGGAGCTGGAGGCCGGAGACCGCGCCGGAGGCGATGTCTCCGCCGACGTAGTTGGCGTTGCGGGCGGCGAGTTCGGGCGGGCCGGCGGTGGCGCGGGCGAGGACCCGGTCGCGGAAGCCGGGGGCGAAGCGCTCCAGTTGGCGCTCGATGGCGTCGGTGAGGTCGCCGGTCCAGCCGTTGGGGACGTGTCCGTACGCCCAGAAGACGTGCTTGCCCTCCGGTGCGCGGGTGGGGTCGGCGACGCTGGGCTGCGTGGTGATGAGGAACGGCGCGTCGGGGGCGCGGCCCTCGCGGGAGGCGGCGTTCAGCGCGGCGCCGATCTCCGCGCTGTCGGCGCCGATCTGCACGGTGCCGGCGGTGCGGGGCGCCTCGGCGGTCCACGGGACGGGGCCGTCCAGCGCGTAGTCGATCTTGAAGACGCCGGGTCCGTACCGGTAGCCGGCGTAGTGGCCGCCGAGTCCGGCGATGCGGGCCAGGGCGGTGGGCGAGGTGTCGAAGACGTAGGCGCGGGCGGGCGGCAGGTCGTCGAGGCGCTTGACCTCGTAGTCGGTGTGGACGGTGCCGCCGAGGTCCTTCAGGAGGGCGGCGAGGGCGTCCGAGATGGCCTGGGAGCCGCCGCGGGCCACCGGCCAGCCGCGGGCGTGCGCGGCGAGGGCGAAGACCATGCCTATGGCGCCGGTGGCGAAGCCGCCGAGCGGGGCCATGACGTGCGCGACGAGCCCGGCGAAGAGCGTCTTGGCCTTCTCGTCGCGGAAGCGGCGCATCAGCCACGTCGACGGCGGCAGGCCGACCAGGCCGAAGCGCGCGAGGGTCACCGGGTCGCGGGGCAGCGCGGTCAGCGGCAGGGACATGAAGTCACGGGCCAGGGTGTCCCAGTGCGGCAGGAAGCGCTCGACGAGTCGGCGGTAGGCGCCGGCGTCGCGCGCCCCGAAGGAGGCGGCCGTCTCGCCGACCGACCGGGACAGGACGGCCGCCGAACCGTCCGGGAAGGGGTGTGCCATGGGCAGCGGGGCGTGCAGCCACTGGAGGCCGTACCGCTCCAGGGGCAGGTCGCGGAAGGCGGGTGAGTTGATGCCGAGGGGGTGCGCGGCGGAGCACGGGTCGTGCCGGAAGCCGGGCAGGGTCAGTTCCTCGGTGCGGGCGCCGCCGCCCACGGTGTCCCGGGCCTCGAACACGGCGACCGAGAATCCGCGCCGGGCCAGCTCCACGGCAGCGGTCAGCCCGTTCGGCCCCGCTCCCACCACGACCGCATCGAGCATCGACGGCACCTTCGGACCCCTTCGTCAGCCGATGGCCACTGGGGATCAGGATATGCCCGGGGTCCGACGGCCCGCGGCCTCGGGTGGTGCCGGACGCGGGCGCCGCCCGGCCGGGCACGGCCCTCGGCGCGGGCGGGCGGGGTTCAGGCCGCCGCCGCGGCGCGGAACGTACTGGGGCTCTGGCCCTTGTGGCGTTTGAAGGCGGCGCTGAAGCCGAAGGCGTCGGCGTAGCCGACGGATCTGGCGATCTGGGCGATGCTGAGGTCGGTGTCGGTCAGCAGCGCCTCCGCGTCGGCCATCCGGCACTCGGTGAGGTAGGCGAGGGGCGGGCGGCCCATCAGCTCGGTGAAGCGCTTGGCGAACAGCGCCCGGGAGACGCCCGCCCGGCCGGCCAGCGACGCCACCGTCCAGGGATCGGCGGGCCGGCTGTGGAAGGCCCGCAGGGCGGGGCCGAGCACCGGGTCGGCCAGGCCGCGGTACCAGCTGGGCGCGTCGGCGCCCGCCTCGTCGAACCAGTTGCGCAGCGTGCACACCAGGGCCCAGTCGAGGAGCCGGTCCATCAGCGCCTGCGAACCGGCCGAGAGCCGGGCGGCGTCGGCGGCGGCCGTCTCCAGCCAGGCGCAGACCTCGACGTCCTCGTTGACCACCAGGACCGGCGGCAGGGCGCGCAACAGCCGTTCAGGGCGCCGGCCCGAGGCGCGGTAGGCGCCCACGATCAGCGCGGTCGCTCCGTCCGGATCGGCGCCCCAGCGGATGCCGCCCAGTCCTCGGGCGGTGCACTCGGGGTCCGGGCTGAAGCACGCGATCTCGTACTCGGTGTGCGGGCGGCCGACGGTGGCGGGCCGGTCCGCGAGGAGGAACGGTTCGGGACCGCGGACCAGGGCGGTGTCGCCCACGCCGACCTCCTGCCGGGTGCCGTCGGGCAGCAGCAGGGTCCCGCCGCCGCGCAGCACGCTGACCATGGTGAGCGGCGCGCCGTCGGTGAAGCGGATGGTCCAGGGCGCCGTCAGCACGGCGTGGCTGACGACCGAGCCCTCGGCCCGGATGTCGCTCAGCAGTGAACTCAGGGGATCCACGGGAGAGAGCGTAGACGAGCGGACCGTGGACGTTCTCCTATGCTCTCCAGACCTTCTCCCATGGATCATCCAGGATCGCGCGGCTGTACTGGACCCGTCGCACTGACCGAGACCAGCCGGGAGACCCCGTGACGCAGCACCGGAACGACACCAGGACGGCCCTCGTGGTCCTCGCCCACCACCGCTCCGATTCCCTCACCGCGCACACCGCCCGTCGTACGACCGCCCAGTTGGAGGCCGCCGGGTACCGCGTCGATCTGCTCGACCTGCACGCCGAGGGCTTCGACCCGCGCATGACCGAGGCGGACCAGCCGGACTGGGGGAACAGGGAGAAGACGTACTCGCGGGAGGTGCGGGACCACATGCGGCGCGTCCTCGAAGCCGACGTGGTCGTCGCCGTCTTCCCGGTGTACTGGCAGAGCGTGCCCGCCGTCCTCAAGGGCTGGATCGACCGCGTGTGGAACTACGGCTTCGCCTACGGCCGCAGCAAGCCCCGCCTCGCGGGCAAGCGCATGCTGTGGCTCGCCCTGGCCGGCGCCGCCGCCGACGATCCCGTCACGGAGGGGATGCACTCCCTCCTGGAGGCCAATCTGAGTGAGGGCATCGCCTACTACTGCGGCTTCTCCCACTCCCGGGTCGGTCTGCTGCCCGACGCCGAGGACCGCCCGCAGCGGGTCGACGCCGAGGGCAACCTGCTGGTCGGCGACGCGGTCTCGGGCGCCGAGCGCGAGGCCCAGTACGCCGATTTCGACCGTCGGGCGCGGGAGTTCGTGGAGAAGTTCCTCGCCCACGAGGCGGTGGCGGTCTGAGCGCGGGAAGCCCGCCCCGGGGCAGGCTCAGGCGCCGCCCGCCAGCAGCGCCACCACCCGGCGGGCCGTGGCCGCGTCGCGGGCCGCGGTGAACGGCAGGTCGTTGTCGCCGGTGATGCGGAAGGGCTCACCGGTGCGGGTGAGGTGGGTGCCGCCCGCCTCCTCCACCAGGAGCAGGCCGGCCGCGTGGTCCCAGGCCGCTTCCCAGCTGAACGCGGTGGCGTCCAACTCGCCGCGGGCCACCGCGAGATACTCCAGGCCCGCCGAGCCGCAGGGCCGGGGGGCCACGCCCGGGGCGCGCAGGCCGAGCAGGGCGTGCTTCTGCTCGTCGGTCGTGTAGTCCGGGTGGGAGGTGGCGACGCGCAGCTCACGGCCGGGCTCGGGCGGGCCGGCGTGCAGGCGCTCGCCGTCCAGGAAGGCGCCCCGGCCCCGCACCGCCGTGGCCATCCGGTCGTGGACCGGGGCATAGGTCCACGAGGCCCGCACGGTCCCGTGGTGGGCGAGGGCGACCAGGGTGCAGAAGCCCGGGTCGCCGTGCACGAACTGCCGTGTCCCGTCGACCGGGTCGACGATCCACACCGGTGCCTCGCCGCGTATCGCCTCGTACGTGGCGGGGTTCGCGTGCACCGCCTCCTCGCCGACCACGACCGATCCGGGCAGCAGGGCGGACAGGGCCTCGGTGAGGAACTGCTCCGCCTTGCGGTCGGCGTCGGTCACCAGGTCGTGCGGGCCGGCCTTCTCGTCGACCTCGTGGGCGGCCAGCCGGCGCCGGCGCGGCAGGATCTCCTGGGCGGCCGCCTTGCGGACGGCCTCCGACACGTCGTCGGCGTGCCGGGCGAGAAACTCGTCGATGGTTTCGTTGGTCTCGATCATGACTCCATGAGAGCACGCGGCACTGACAATCCCCACCCTGGTGGTGGACGCAGGGTGGAATCGGGGCCAACAACGGGTGCGGAGGCCGCCCTCGGCGCCGGGATCAGCGGCCGACCGCGTACCCCTGCATGCCGCGCGGGTTCGCCGCCGCCGACAGCACGCCCGTCTCAGGGTCCCGGGCGACGGCGCAGAGCCGGCCCTCCGACCACGCCTCGCCGACCGTCACGTCGTGCCCGCGGCGGCGCAGCCCCTCGACGACCTCCGCCGGCATCCGGGATTCCACGGTGACGCTCCCCGCCCGCATCCCGCGTGGGAAGAAGGAGCCGGGGAAGCTGTCGTTGTGCCAGTTGGGGGCGTCGATCGCGCCTTGGAGGTCCAGTCCGCCGCGCACCCGCCCACGCAGGGCGACCGCCAGGAAGAAGTGCGTCTGCCACTGGTCCTGCTGGTCGCCGCCGGGGGTGCCGAAGGCCATGACCGGCACCCCGTCGCGCAGGGCCAGGGACGGCGTGAGCGTGGTGCGCGGCCGGCGGCCCGGGGTCAGCGAGTTGGGCAGGCCCTCCTCCAGCCAGGTCATCTGGAGCCGGGTGCCGAGCGGGAAGCCCAGTTCGGGTACGACCGGGTTGGACTGGAGCCAGCCGCCGCTGGGGGTGGCCGAGACCATGTTGCCCCAGCGGTCGACCACGTCCAGGTGGCAGGTGTCGCCGCGGGTGCCCCCGTCGGCGGTGACCTCCGGTTCGCCCGGCACCGGCGACGTCGGGCTCTTGGCCACCGTCGGTTCGCCGACGCCCAGGGCGTCGAGGCCCTCCCCCTCCACGGCCGCCACGCGCGCGTGCGCGCTGAGCCGCGGGGCACGCCCGCCGGGGCTGCCGGGCCGCAGGTCGAAGGACGCCTTGTCGCCGACGAGCGCCCGCCGGGCCGCGTTGTACCCGGGCGACAGCAGGTCGTCAAGCGGCACCCGGTCCGCGCCGGCCGCGTCCCCGTACCAGGCCTCGCGGTCGGCCATGGCGAGCTTGCAGCCCTCCACCAGCAGGTGGACGTAGTCCGCGGAGCCGTACCGGGGCAGTTCGTCCGGAAGCAGCGCGAGTTGCTGGAGCAGTACGGGCCCCTGGCTCCAGGGGCCGGCCTTGCACAGGGTCCAGCCGTTCCAGTCGTAGGTGGCGGGAGCCTCGTAGTGCGCGGACCAGCCGGCGAGGTCGGCCGCCGTGAGGGTACCGGTGTGACGCGCGCCGCTGGTGTCCAGGGTGGGCCGGCCGGCCTGCCGCACCAGGGCCTCGGCGACGAACCCGGTGCGCCACACCTCCCGCGCCGCGTCGATCCGCGCCTCGCGGTCTCCGGCACCGGCGGTCTCGGCGAGCAGCCGCTTCCAGGTGGCGGCGAGGGCGGGGTTGCGGAAGGGCACGCCGGGGCGGGGCGGACGGCCGTCCGGCAGGTAGACCGCGGCCGAGGAGGTCCACTCCGTCTCGAACAGCTCCCGCACGGTCCCGACCGTCTCCGTCATCCGCTCCACGGGAGGGTGCCCGTGTTCGGCGTACCCGATGGCGTACGCGAGCACGTCGGCGAGCGACTTGGTGCCGTGGTCGCGCAGCAGGGTCATCCAGGCGTCGAAGGCACCGGGGACGGCGGCGGCGAGCGGACCGGTGCCCGGGACCAGGTCGAGGCCGAGGCCCCGGTAGTGGGCGACCGTCGCCCCGGCCGGTGCCACGCCCTGCCCGCACAGCACCCGCACCTCGCCGCCCGCCGGCGCGAGGAGGATCGGCACCTCGCCGGCGGGCCCGTTCAGGTGCGGCTCGACGACGTGCAGCACGAAGGCGCCGGCCACGGCGGCGTCGTAGGCGTTGCCGCCGTCCTCGAGCACCGCCATGGCCGACTGCGAGGCCAGCCAGTGGGTGGAGGAGACCATGCCGAAGGTGCCCTGGAGGGTGGGGCGGGTGGTGTGCTGCATTTCTCACCTCGGGTGCGTCGTCGGGTCGCACCGGTCTTCCCTACCCACTCCGGTCCGCGGGCACCGGCCGGGTCAGGTCCTCGACGGCTCCTCCCCCGGCGCGGCGTCCTCGGTCCCGGTGGCCGGCGCTGCCCCTTGCCCGGGCAGCCCGTGCTCGGCGGCGCGGCGGCGGGCGTCCTCGTCGGTGTCGGCGTCGTAGGCGACGAGCCGCGGCAGGGCGGCGGTGAGCAGGCCCACCGCGGCCACACAGGCCAGTCCTCCGGTCCAGATCGCCGGGCGGGCGCCGGTCCAGCCCGCCATGGCACCGGCGCGGACCTGGCCGAGCTGCGGGCCGACGCTGTAGGAGAGGACCTCGATGCCGGCGAGCCGTCCGCGCAGCCGGTCGGGGATGGTCTGGTTCCAGATGGTGGAGCGGCCCAGTCCGCTCAGCATGTCCCCGGCCCCCGCGAGGCCCAGGCACACCAGCACCAGCCAGACGTTGGCCGTCCAGCCCGCCGCGGCCATGGCCAGGCCCCAGCCGGCGGCGCCGAACACCACGAGTAGGCCGTGCCGCCGGGTGCGGGAGACCCAGCCGCTGGTCAGGCTGACCAGCAGGGAGCCGACGGAGCCCGCCGCGTACATCAGGCCCAGCGACCAGTCGGCGTCCAGCTCGTCGGCGAGGAACGGGAAGATGGTGTTGGGGAAGGCGAAGAACATCGCGGCGAGGTCGATGGCGTACGTGCCCAGCAGCACCGGCCTGGACCAGGCGTACCGGGCGCCTTCGACGATGCCGCGCAGGGAGGGCCGGGCCGCTTTCTCGTGGGGCGGCACGGGCGTCAGGCGACGGCACATCAGGACGGAGACGGCGAAGCAGACCACCGTGGTGGCGTACGCGGGGCCGTTGCCCGCGTACGCGACGACCAGCCCGGCCAGCGCGGGTCCTGCGATGGCTCCGGCCTGCCAGCGCAGGGCGTTCAGCGCGGCGGCCGCCGCGAGCTGGTCGTGCGGCACGATCCGGGCCAGCAGCGAGTCCATGGCGGGCCGTTGGAGCCCGGCGAGGGCGGCGACGCCGGCGGCGACCACGTACAGCGGCCAGAGCATGGGGTTCGGCAGCAGGGTGTTCAGCAGCAGGATCAGGGCGAGCAGGCCGAGGCCGGCCTCGGTCAGGACGATGACCCTGCGGCGGTCCACGGCATCCGCGAGTGCGCCGCCGTACAGGCCGAAGACGACCAGCGGCACGAGTTCGACCGCGCCCATGGCGCCCACGGCGAGCGGTGAGCCGGTCAGGTCCTTGATCTGGAGCGGCAGCGCGATCAGCGCCATCACGCTGCCGAGGTAGGTGACCAGGCCCTGCACCCACAGGAGGCGGAAGTCGCGGGAGGAGCGCCAGGGCGCGAGGTCGGGCAGCACCGAGGCGAGTCGGGAGGTCATGGTTCAGCGGCTCCCGGCGGGAACGGGCGTCGGCCCGGCGGGAACGGGCGTCGGCCCGGCGGGGCGGGGACGAGCACGGCCGTCCGGGTGGGCACGTGCGCGTGCACGCAGGCGTGGGGTGTTCATCGGCCCGGTTCCGCTTTCGGTCGGGGTGCCGTGGCCCGCACCGTGGACCGCGGGAAGGGGTACGGGCGTGGCGGAGGGCACCGGATGCGCTACGGCAAGCGAGGTGAAGTTAGGCGAGCCTCACTTGCCGGGACAGCGTATGAAGCGGGCGCGGCCGGGGCAATCGAGATTTCCCGCCACCCCTTGTAGCGATCGGGACAGCGGGCGGCGCTCCGTCCCCGCGCCCCGCGTCGCTCAGCGCGCGCGGAACCTGCCGGGCGTCATGCCGGTGGTCCGCCGGAAGGCCGCGCCGAAGGCGCTCGCCGAGCGGTAGCCGACCGCCTCGGCCACCACCTCGACCTCGAAGCCCAGGGCCAGCAGCCGGACGGCGTGCTGGGCGCGCACCGAGGCGACCCAGCGGGCGAAACTCGTGCCGGTCTCCGCCCTGAAGGCACGGGTCAGGGTGCGTGTACTGCACCCGAGGGCGGTCGCCCAGCCGGCCAGCGTGCGCTGGTCGGCGGGATCGGCCCGCACCACGTCCACGATGGGCCGCAGCAACGGCGAGGTGGGCAGCTGCACCAGCAGCGCGCGGGGCGACGGCCGCAGCACGTCGAGGACCATCGCCTCGGTCACGGCCCGGGAGGCCGGCGACAGGTCGGGCTCCGCGAGCCGTTCCGTGAGGAGCCGGAGCAGCGGCGTGATCTCCACGGCCACCGGCACGTCGGGCAGGGCCGAGACGGTGCCGTGCCGGAAGAAGTGGGCGCGGTAGGCGGTGCCGGCGACCGCGGACGCGGAGTGCGGCTGACCGGCGGGCATCCACAGGCCCAGGGTCGGCGTGATGCACCACACCTGGGAGCCGACCACGGCCGTCGAGGTGCCGTGCTCGTTCCAGAGCAGTTCGTGCCACGGGTGGGAGTGCTCGGTCCACGCCGTGTCGGTGGCGACGACCTCCTCGTACGCCTCGATCACGAAGGACACGTCCACCTCGCCCGCGGCGAGCGTCGGCAGGTCCCTGGTGACACGCATGCGCTCAGGCTAGCCGGAGGGGGCCGGCGGCCGTCCCGGGGAACAGCGCGGCCCGCGCCGCTGTTGCCCCGGGGTAGGGAAACGGAGGCGGAACGGTGCACGGTGAGTACAAGATCCCCGGCGGCAAGCTGGTCGTCGTGGATGTGGAGGCCGAGGACGGTGTGCTGCGGCACGTGCGCGTGGCGGGCGACTTCTTCCTCGAACCGGACGAGGCACTGGACGCCGTGAACCGCGCGCTGGAGGGCGCCCCGGCCGACACCGACGCGGCGGGACTGGCCGCCCGGATCGACGCGGCGCTGCCCGAGGGCACCGTGATGTACGGGCTGACCTCGGAGGGCGTCGGGATCGCCGTGCGCCGCGCGCTCGCGCACGCCACCGACTGGACGGACTACGACTGGCAGCTGATCCACGAGGGTCCGCAGTCGCCCGCCCTGCACATGGCCCTGGACGAGGTGCTGACCGCCGAGGTGGCGGCGGGCCGGCGTCCGCCGACGCTGCGCGTGTGGGAGTGGGGCGCCCCGGCGGTGATCATCGGCAGCTTCCAGTCGCTGCGCAACGAGGTGGACCCCGAGGGCGCCGCCCGCCACGGCATCGAGGTGGTGCGCCGGATCTCCGGCGGCGGCGCGATGTTCGTGGAGCCCGGCAACACGATCACCTACTCGCTGTCGGTGCCGGACGCGCTGGTGCAGGGGCTCTCCTTCCAGGACAGCTACGCCTACCTCGACGACTGGGTGCTCGGCGCCCTCGGCGAGCTGGGCGTCCGCGCCTGGTACCAGCCGCTGAACGACATCGCCACCGACCAGGGCAAGATCGCGGGGGCCGCGCAGAAGCGCGTGGTCGGCCCCGCCGGCGGCCCCGGCGCCGTGCTGCACCACGTGACCATGTCGTACGACATCGACGCCGACAAGATGCTGGAGGTGCTCCGCATCGGCCGGGAGAAGATGTCCGACAAGGGCACCAGGAGCGCGAAGAAGCGGGTGGACCCGCTGCGCCGGCAGACCGGTCTGCCGCGCGAGGCCGTGATCGACCGCATGATCACCTCCTTCGGCGGCCGGTACGGCCTCACCCAGGGCAAGGTGACCGACGAGGAGCTGGCCCGGGCGAGGGAGCTGGCGCGCACCAAGTTCGGCTCCGCGGAGTGGACCGCGCGGGTGCCCTGAGCGCGCGCGGTGCCCTGGGCCGCTCGCAGTGCCCTGAGCGGCTCGCGCGTGCCGCGACGCCTCGGCCCGGCGCGTCACGGCACGGCACGCCACGCCACGCCACGGACGCTAACGGCGCCGCGGCTCCACCAGGCCGGACTCGTAGGCGAAGACCACCAGTTGGGCCCGGTCCCGGGCGCCCAGCTTGGTCATCGCCCGGCTGATGTGCGTCTTGGCGGTCAGCGGGCTGATCACCATGTGCGCGGCGATCTCCTCGTTGCTCAGACCGCGCGCGGCGAGCGCGGTGACCTCGCGTTCGCGGCGGGTGAGGCGGTCCAGGCCGGGGGCGGTGGCCCGGTCCGGGGGCCGGGCGACGAACTCGCCGATCAGGGTGCGGGTGACCTTCGGGGACAGCAGGGCCTCGCCGCGCGCGACGACCTCGATGGCCTGGAGCAGGTCGGCCGGCTCGGTGTCCTTCAGCAGGAAGCCGCTCGCGCCCGCCCGCAGCGCCTCGAAGACGTACTCGTCCAGGCCGTAGTTGGTGAGGATCACCACGCGGACGGCGGCCAGGGCGGGGTCGGAGGCGATACGGCGGGTCGCCTCGATGCCCGTCATCACCGGCATCTGCACGTCGACCAGGGCGATGTCGGGCACCTCGGCGCGCACCAGCGCCACGCCCTGCTCCCCGTCGGCGGCCTCGCCGACCACCTCGATGCCGTCCTCGGCGTCCAGCAGCGCCCGGAAACCGGCCCGCATCAGCGCCTGGTCGTCGACGAGCGCGACCCTGAGGACCGCCTCGCTCATCCCCGCTCCCCCAGCGGGAGTCCGGCCCGCACCGAGAAGCCGCCCTCGGCGCGCGGAGCGGCCCGGAGGGTGCCGCCGAGGGCCGTGACCCGCTCGCGCATGCCGGTCAGTCCGGCCCCCGGCTCCGGCGGCCTGGCCGGGTCGCCGGCGCCGTCGTCCTCCACGGCCACCGTCAACTCCCCCTCGCTCTCCGTTCCGTAGTCGATCCGCACCGACACCTTCGCCGGTCCCGCGTGGCGGGCCGCGTTGGTCAGGCCCTCCTGGACGATGCGGTAGGCGGCCCGGTCGACGGCCTGCGGCAGCGTGCGCCGCGCACCGGTGACCGTGAGGTCCACGGCCAGTCCGGCGGCGCGGGCCCGCTCCACGAGCAGCGCCGGGGTGCCCGCCGGTTCGTCGGCGCGCAGCACCTGGAGGGCGGAGCGCAGTTCGCGCATCGCCTCGCCGCTCGCCTCCTGGATGGCCAGCAGCGCGGGCGGCACCTCCTCTCCGCGTTTGCGGGCGAGGTGGACGGCGACGCCCGCCTGGAGCTTGACGATGGAGATGCTGTGGGTGAGCGAGTCGTGCAACTCCCGGGCGATGCGCAGGCGTTCCTCGCCGGCCCGGCGCAGGGCCGCCTCCTCGCGGGTGCGCTCGGCCTCCAGGGCGCGCTGCTCGGTCTGGCGCAGGTACGCCTGCCAGTTGCGGTCGGCGAGTCCGGTCACCACCGCGCACAGGAACCAGCCGGCGAGCAGTCCGGCCCGTTCGGCCGCGTCCTGCGTCCCCGGACCGGACGCCACGTACCCCGCGAGGAACACCGCGCCGCCGGCCGCCGCGACGCCCCGGTGGCCGACCCGGGCCGCGGTGTGCACCGCGGCCAGGACGGGCAGCGCCGACAGCGGCCCCGGGTGGGCGTGCACGACGTACGCGGTGCCCAGCACGGTGGCGGCGGCCAGGACCGCGCGCGGGGCGGTGCGGTGGAAGGCGAGCGCCGCGCAGGCGAGGGCGACGAGGACGTGGTCGAGAGCCGTGGTGTCGTCGTCGAAGGCGGCCACGGTCGTGCCGAGGGCGCCGACGACGACCGCGAGGGCCGCGTCGGCGAGCCGGTCACGGCCGGTCGGTCCCGTCTGACGCCCACTCATGCCCGCACCCTAGACACGCCCGCCGCGCGACCGCGTCGGCCCTGGGGACGGCTTGCGGACTACTCCCGCCGAAGTAGTCGCCGCCCGGGACGGGCACCGGCGGCGCAGGACGGACCGTCTCCGGCCGTACGACGACCGAGGGCGTCCCCCCGGCGCACCCTGCTGTCCATGCCCACACCCTTCCGTCACACCGCACCCCTGCCGCCCGAGGCCGCCACCGGCCGCGTCGCGGAGGTCTTCGAGCAGATCGCGCGGGACTTCGGCATCCCCGGACCCGCACCCTTCGTGGCCCTGTCCTCCGCCCCCGCGCTCCTCGCCCCCGCCTGGGCGCTGATGCGCGAGTCCCTGATCGCCGGCCCCGGCGACCGGACCGGCAAGGAGGTCGCCGCCTTCGGGGTGTCCGAGGCCAACGGGTGCCGGTTCTGCGTGGACGCGCACACGATGCTGCTGCACGCGACCGGCGACCACGCCCTGGCCGAGCGGCTGGCGCGGGGCCGCGAGCCGGCGGACGAACGGCACGCGCGCGTGCTGGACTGGGCCCGGCGGACCGGCAGTCCGGACGCCGGGCGGGAGTCCCCGCCGTTCCCGCCCGAGGAGGCGCCCGGCTATCTGGGCACCGCGCTGGCCTTCCACTTCATCAACCGGATCGTGTCGGCCCTGGTCTCCGAGAGGCTGCTTCCCGGCGAGTCGCAGCGGCTGCGACCGGTGCGGAGCCTGGCGGGCCGCTCCCTGTCCCGTACCGTGCGCCGCCCCGCCGTCCCCGGCGCTTCCCTGCCCCTGCTCGACACGCCCGGCCCGGGACCCGCCTGGGCGGCGGGCACGCCGGTCGGCCCCGCCTACGCCGCCCTGCGCGCGGCCGCCGCCCTGGGCGCGGGCCTCCTCGACGCCGACGACCAGACGCTCGTGCGCACCGCCCTGCGGGAGTGGGACGGGTCCCGGCCGCCGGTCGACCCGGACCCCTTCCCCGGCCGCGAGCGGCGTCCCGGCGCTCGGCTGGCGCTGCTGGCCGCCCTCGCGCCGTCCCGGATCGACCCGGCGGACGTCGCCGCGTGGCGCCGCCCCAAGCACACCGACCACTGCCTGGTGCACCTCGTCGCGTACGGCGCGTTCGCCGCCGTGGACCGTGTCGAGAGCACCCTGTCCGCACCCGCCACCGTGGAGGAGCCCTCATGAACCTCGCCACCGACCGTCACCGGACCGGACCGGCCGCACCGGACACCGCGGAGGCGGCCCCGACACGGGCCGAGCCGGACCTCGTCGAGTTCCTGCTGTCGCCGTTGCCGGGCGGCGCGCTGCCCGCCTCACGCCTCGCCGGCCCGGAGGACGTCCTGCTCCCGTTCGCCCCGGGCACCGGTCGCGGGCGCGGCCGGAGGTCCGGCGGGTGACCACTGTCCGGCGGGCGCCCCGCAGGACACCGGCGCCGGGCCGCCCCTGACGGGCGACGACCGGCGGCCGGGCGGGGCGCTCCGGCCGTGCGTCGGTGTGTCTGCGTCACCGCCCGGCCACGCACCGAGTTCGCCCTTCCGCCCCACAGGGACTCGTGTGACACTGGCGTCCCGTCCGCAGTGCGGACCCCCTCCGCACCGTCCCCACGAGAAGTGCGCCTTGCGTCCTCTTCCCCTGCCGCTCGCCCTGACCGCGCGTCTGGCGCCGGTCGCCGTGCTCGCCACGGCGGGCTGGGCGCTGTCGTCCGGGCCGGATCCGACCACGCCGGCCGCCAAGGACGAGACGCCGCCCGACACCGTGCACCGGTCCGCGTCCGCACCGGCGACCGAGGCGGTGGCGAAGACCTACGCCACCGCCCCGGCGCCCTGCGAGAGCCTGGCCGGGAAGACCGTCACCTCGCTGGTGCCCGGCGCCAAGGCGGCCGGCAAGGAGATCCCGTCCACGGACACCGCGGTCCGGCGCACCTGTTCCTGGAACGCGCTCAAGGGGTACGACTACCGCTGGCTCGACGTCTCCTTCGAGGTGATGGCGTCGGACGAGGCGGCGGTGAAGTCGTACAAGGAGCGGGTGGCCGACCGGAGCGGCGGCGGCGAGGTGCCGGGCCTCGGCGACGCCGCCTACTCCGTCGTCAACCTCACCACGGAGGACGGACAGCAGACCCGCGAGGGGACGGTGCTGGTCCGCGCCGCCAACGCCCTGGTGATGATCACGTACAACGGCAGTGACTTCGAGTCGAAGAAGGCGCCGAGTTCGGAGACCGTCAACAAGGGGGCCATCAAGGCGGCCAAGGAAGCGGTGGCCGCCCTGGAGGAAGGCTAGCGCCGAGCCGGACGCGTGGCGGGCAGCAGCATCAGCAGCAGGTACAGCGCCATGGAGGTGCCGAGGCCGACCGCCCAGCCGTAGTCGGCCAGCGGTTCGAGGAAGGGCACCGGACGGCCGTCGACCAGCGGGTGGAAGTCGGCGCCGCCGACGGCCAGGACGCCGCCGACGGCGAAGGCGAGGACCGCCCGCCAGTTCCAGCCGCCGCCGTACCAGTAGCGTCCGCCCGTCCGGTAGAGGTCGACCAGGTCGAGGCGGGCGCGGCGCAGGATCCAGTAGTCCGCGATGAGGATGCCCGCGACCGTGCCGAGCAGCCCGCCGACCAGGCCGAGCCAGGTGAAGATGTAGCCCTGCGGGTCGGAGTACAGCTTCCACGGGAAGATCAGTACGGCGAGGACGCAGGTGACGATCGCGCCGGCCCGGAAGCTGACCTTGCGCGGGGCGACGTTGGAGAAGTCGAAGGCCGGTGAGACAAGGTTGGCCGCGATGTTCACGGACAGGGTCGCCACCAGGACGGTGACCAGGGCGAAGAGCAGCCCGACCACGTTGTCCGTCTTCGCGGCGAGCTTCACCGGGTCCCAGATCGGCTCCCCGTAGACCGCCTGCGAGCCGGAGGTGACCATGACGGAGAGGAACGCGAACAGGGTCATCGTGGTCGGCAGGCCGAGGGCCTGGCCGCGGGTCTGGGCCTTCTGGCTCTTCCCGTAGCGCGTGAAGTCGGGGATGTTGAGGGACAGCGTGGACCAGAAGCCGATCATGCCCATGAGGGAGGGCCAGAACAGCGCCCAGAAGTCCGCGCCCCAGCCGAGCTTCGACGGCTGGTCGAAGAGCGGGCCGAAGCCGCCCGCCTTGTCGGTCATCCACCACAGCATCACGAAGGCGCCGACCAGCACGAAGGGCGCCGCCCAGTTCTCGAAGCGGCGGATGGTCTCCATGCCCCGGTAGATGATGACGACCTGGATCGCCCAGAAGATCGCGAACGACAGCCACATGGTCCAGGGGTGGCCGCCGAAGCCTCCCGCGTCCGTCCAGCCGTCGCCGATCAGCTTGCCGGCCAGGAAGTAGATCGCCTCGCCGCCGATCCAGGTCTGGATGCCGAACCAGCCGCACGCCACCAGCGCCCGCACCACGGCGGGCAGGTTGGCGCCGCGGATGCCGAAGGAGGCGCGGGCGAAGACCGGGAAGGGGATGCCGTACTTGGGTCCCGCGTGCCCGGTGAGCAGCATCGGCACCAGCACGATCAGGTTGGCCAGGGCGATGGTGAACACCGCCTGCTTCCAGTCCATGCCGACGGCGATCAGACCGGAGGCGAGCGTCCAGGAGGCCGTGTTGTGGGCCATGCCGACCCACAGGGCGGAGAAGTTGTACGTCGTCCAGGTGCGCTTCTCGACGGGGACCGGCAGCAGGTCCTCGTTGGCGTAGGGGCCGCTCGGCGGCGGGGAGCCCGGGGCGAGCTCCACGCGCCCGTCGGGGAGGGTGACTTGGGCGGACGGCGGTATCGCCGTGGGCGCGGTGTCGGTCATGGGCAGGCCAATCGTGCGGTGGGACGGGAGAGGCCGTGCGGGCGGTGCCGAGGGGGGTGCGCGGGAGCGTCCTGGGACCCTCCCCCCGGAGGGAGAGGGGGTCGGTCAGGCGTTGACGGCCGGGATGATCCGCGTGCCGTAGGCGTCGATCACGGATTCCTGCGCGTCGTGCATGTCGTACAGCGCGAACTGGTCGACGCCGAGGGCGCGCAGGGCCCTGAGCTTCTCGATGTGCTTCTCGGCCGGTCCGATCAGGCAGAACCGGTCGACGATCTCGTCCGGCACGAACCGCGTATCCGGGTTGCCGCTGCGTCCGTGGTGGGCGTAGTCGTAGCCCTGGCGGGCCTTGATGTAGTCGGTGAGTTCGTCGGGGACCGCGCCGGTGTGGGCGCCGTACTTGTCGACGAGGTCGGCGACGTGGTTGCCGACCATGCCGCCGAACCAGCGGCACTGCTCGCGCGCGTGGGCCAGCGCCTCGGGCGAGTCGTCGGCGGTGACGTAGGCGGGGGCGGCGACGCAGATCGTCACCTCGTCCGGGTCGCGTCCGGCGGCGACGGCGGCGTCCTTGACGGCCTGGACCATGTACTGGGTGAGGTAGAGGTCGGCGAGCTGGAGGATGAAGCCGTCGGCCTCCTCGCCGGTCGTCTTGAGGGCCTTCGGGCCGTACGCGGCCATCCACACGGGGACTTCGGCGCCCGGCTTGATCCAGGGGAAGCGGACGACGGTGCCGCCGCCGAGGTCGGCCTCCTCTCCCCTGCCCAGCGCCCGGATGACCTTGATGGCCTCGCTGATGCGGGCGAGGGTGTTGGGTTTGCGGCCGGCGACGCGCATCGCGGAGTCGCCGCGTCCGATGCCGCAGACGGTGCGGTTGCCGAACATGTCGTTGAGGGTGGCGAAGGTGGAGGCGGTCACCTCCCAGGTGCGGGTGCCCGGGTTGGTGACCATCGGGCCGACCTTGAGTTTCGAGGTCTGGGCCAGGATCTGGCTGTAGATCACGAACGGTTCCTGCCACAGCACGGCGGAGTCGAAGGTCCAGCCGTAGCGGAAGCCGTTGTCCTCGGCGCGTTTCATCAGCTCGACGACGCGGGAGGCCGGCGGGTCGGTCTGCAGGACGAGTCCGAAGTCCATGGGCACCACTCCTAGTTCAGGTACTGACAGGTGGCGCGCGGGGTGTAGACGCCGTGGCCCTTGCGCCCGGTGTACTCCCGCTCGGTGACGACCGGTACGCCGCGCGAGAGCACGGTCTCCACCCGGCCGGTGATCCGCTTGCCCTCGTACGCCGAGTAGTCGACGTTCATGTGATGGGTCTCGGCGGAGATGACCTGCTCGGCGTGCGGGTCGTAGACGACCACGTCGGCGTCGGCGCCGGGCGCGATGGTGCCCTTCTTCGGGTACAGGCCGAACATCCGGGCCGGGGTGGCGCAGGCGATCTCGATCCAGCGGCGGCGGCTGATGTGCCCGTCGACGACGGCCTGGTGGAGCAGGTCCATGCGGTTCTCGACGCCCGGCATCCCGTTGGGGATCTTGGAGAAGTCGCCGCGGCCCAGCTCCTTCTGCCCGCTGAAGCAGAAGGGGCAGTGGTCGGTGGAGACCACCTGGAGGTCGTTGCCGCGCAGGCCCCGCCACAGGGCCGCCTGGTGTTCCGCGGGCCGCAGCGGGGTGCTGCACACGTACTTGGCGCCCTCGAAGCCGGGCTCGGCGAGGTTGTCGGTGGACAGGAAGAGGTACTGGGGGCAGGTCTCGCCGAAGACGGGCAGACCCTCGTCGCGAGCGCGGGTCAGCTCGGCCACCGCCTCCGCCGCCGAGACGTGCACCACGTACAGCGGCGCCCCGGCGACCTGCGCGAGCCGGATGGCGCGGTGGGTGGCCTCGGCCTCCAGGAGGGCCTTGCGGACCTCGCCGTGGTAGCGGGGGTCGGTCTCGCCCCGGGCGAGGGCCTGCTCCACGAGGACGTCGATGGCGATGCCGTTCTCGGCGTGCATCATGATCAGCCCGCCGTTCTCGGCGGCGCGCTGCATGGCCCGCAGGATCTGGCCGTCGTCGGAGTAGAAGACCCCGGGGTAGGCCATGAACTGCTTGAAGGAGGTCACCCCCTCCTCCACCAGCAGGTCCATCTCCTTGAGCGTCTTCTCGTTGACGTCGGAGACGATCATGTGGAAGGCGTAGTCGATCGCGCAGTTCCCCTCGGCCTTGGCGTGCCAGGCGTCCAGGCCGGAGCGCAGGGAGTGGCCGACGCTCTGGATGGCGAAGTCGACGATGGTGGTCGTGCCGCCCCAGGCGGCGGCCCGGGTGCCGGTCTCGAAGGTGTCGGCGGCGTAGGTGCCGCCGAAGGGCATCTCCATGTGGGTGTGGCCGTCGACTCCGCCCGGGACGACGTACTTGCCGCTCGCGTCGATGGTCCGCTCGGCCGTGAACGCCTCGGCGGCCGGGGTGCCGGTCGCGGCGAGGGCGGCGATGCGGCCGTCCTCGATCAGGACGTCGGCGTGGATCTCGTCGGACGCGGTGACGACGAGGCCACCGCGGATGACGGTACGGCTGCTCATGCTGCTGTTCCCTCCTGTCAGGGGCCCCGGCGGGTGGGTCAGGGCGCGGTCAGCGGGGAGTACGCGCCGGGCGCGCGGTCGCGGTAGAACTGCCAGCGGTCGCGGACCTCGCGCAGCTTGCCCAGGTCGAGGTCGCGGACGACGAGTTCGGGCTCCTTGTCGCTCGCGACCTCCCCGACGAACTGCGCCTCGGGGTCGACGAAGTACGAGGTGCCGTAGAAGTCGTTGTCCCCGTACTCCTCGACGCCGACGCGGTTGATGGCGCCGACGAAGTACTCGTTGGCGACGGCGGCGGCCGGCTGCTCCAGTTGCCAGAGGTAGCCGGACAGGCCGCGCGAGGTGGCCGACGGGTTGAACACGATCTCGGCGCCTTCGAGGCCCAGCGCCCGCCAGCCCTCGGGGAAGTGCCGGTCGTAGCAGATGTACACGCCGACCTTGCCGACGGCGGTGTCGAAGACCGGCCAGCCGCTGTTGCCGGGGCGGAAGTAGAACTTCTCCCAGAAGCCGCGCACCTGCGGGATGTGCGTCTTGCGGTACTTGCCGAGGTAGGAGCCGTCGGCGTCGATGACGGCGGCGGTGTTGTAGAGGACGCCGGGCTGCTCCTCCTCGTACATCGGGAGCACCAGGACGATGCCGTGCTCGCGGGCGAGCCGCCGGAAGCGCTCGACGATCGGCCCGTCGGGAACGCGCTCGGCGTAGGCGTAGAACTCGGGGTCCTGGACCTGGCAGAAGTACGGTCCGTAGAACAGCTCCTGGAAGCACAGGACCTGTGCGCCCTGGGCGGCGGCGTCGCGCACCGCCTGCTCGTGGACCTGGATCATCGATTCCTTGTCGCCCGTCCAGGCGGTCTGGAAGAGCGCGGCACGGATCACTCGGCTCATCTTCGGCCTCCACTCGCTCGGTGTGCAGCGAGCCTAGGCAGGGCGGGTGGCCGGTTTGAGTGGCACGGTGTCACGTCTGCGGGAGTCGGGCATTGCACGGTGTCACCCCTGTTGTGCGTCGTGGGCGAGGAGCGCGATGTGCACGGAGGCGGCCTGTTCGAAGTCGTCGAGGTCGACGCCGAGCCGGCCCTGTATGGCTTCCAGGCGGCGGTAGAGGGCGGGGCGGGAGACGTGGTGGAGCCGGGCGGTGCGGGACTTGTTGCGGCCGGTGGCGAGATAGGTGCGCAGTACGGGCAGCAGGTCGTCGTCGGGCCCGCGCAGCAGCCCGTCCAGCTCGCGTTCGGCGAAGGACTGCACGTGCGGGTCGTCGCGCAGCAGCCGGACCAGGCCGCGCAGGTGGATGTCGCGCAGCCGGACCACGGGCGGCGGGTCGAGGGCGTCGGCGGAGTCGGCGACGGCCTCGGCGACGTGCTGGGCCTCGCGCAGCCCGGCGGGTACGTCGTCCCAGTCGGCGCGGGCGTCGGCCGCCGCCACCACGGTGTGCGCGGCGTCCGGCTCCGACCGCAGCCGCGCCGCGAAGCGGGTGGTCAGCGTCCTGGCGTCCTGGTCGGGGGCGAGGCTGAGCAGGACGGCGGTGGTGCCGTCGGCCAGCTCCGCGACGATCCCCCGCAGTCCCAGCAGCCGCAGCACGCGGGCCGGGCGGTCGGGCTCGGGGTCGCGCACCACCAGCGGGACGAACAGGCGCCGGTTGACCGGCAGTCCGGCGGCCCGCGCCCGGGGCAGCAGTTGGCGTGCGGGTACGGCGCCGCTGACGAGGTCGGTGAGCAGGGTGCGGGCGGACTGCTCCTCCCAGGAGTCCCGGACGCCCCCCGGACCGCCGGCGTGCGTCCCGTCGCCGAGCATGCGGTGCAGGACGAGGGCCTCGGCGGCGCGGTCGGCGAGGAGCCGTCCGGCGGCCCGGTCGCCTCGGTAGCCGCACAGCACCAGCCGCCCCCAGCGCTCCCCGCGGCAGCTCAGCTCGGTGCGGACCCAGCCGTCGGCGGCCCCGGCGCCGGCCTGGCGGGCGATGCGCTCCCAGTCCCGGAGCACGTCGTCGACCGCGGACCGCTCCCCGGCGGTGGCGAGGACGCGGTGGGCGAGGTTGGTGACGACGACGGGGCAGCCGCCGTGCCGGGCCACCTCGTCGAGGAGGCGCTGCACCGGGGCGCCCGCCGTGATCAGGCCGGTCAGTTCGGTGCGTACGGCCTCTGAGAGGCTGACGGCGGCGAACTTGCGGCGCAGCAGCCGGGACTGCACCTCCTCGGTGAGTTCGGCGAAGGGGAAGGGCCGGTGCAGGACGACCATGGGCAGGCCGCAGCGCTCGGCGGCGCGCCGCATCACGTCCGGCGGGGCGGGGAAGGCCCGGCCGAGGCCGAGCACGACGGCGGCGGCCTCGGCGCGGTGCAGGGAGCGGATGTACTCGTCCTGCTTGTCCTCGTCACCGGCGAGCAGCACGCCGGTGGTGAGCACCATCTCGCCGCCGCTGAGCATCACCCCGACGTCGGCGGCCTCGGCGACGTGCACCCAGCGCACGGGCCGGTCGAGCCGGTGGGCGCCGGCCACCACCTCGGGCTGCCCGGCGAGCACCCGCTCCAGACCGAGGACCTGGCGGACCGACAGGGCGGGTTCCCAGGGCTGTGGCCCGGAGGTCTCCACGGTGGAGGTCATGGCGGCGTTTCCTCTGCTCGGGACGCTGCTGTCAGATGCTCCGCAGGGCGCGCTCCAGGATCGCGGCGCCCTCCTCGGCCTCCGCGACGGTGAGGGACATCGGCGGCGCGATCCGCAGGACGCTGGTGCTGTGGCCGCCGCCCTTGCCGACGAGCAGCCCGCCGGCGCGGGCCTCCTCCAGGACGGTGGACGCGGCCTCGGGGGCGGCCTCGTCGGTGCCGGGCCGGGTCAGCTCGATGCCGATCATCAGCCCTCGCCCGCGCACCTCCCGTACGTGCGGCACCTGGGCGGCGACGGCCCGCAGCCGTTCGATGAGCAGTCCGCCGACGCGCCGGGCGTTGCCCTGGAGGTCGTGCTCCAGGAGGTGATTGAGGTTGGCGAGGCCGGAGGCCATGGTGACCTGGGTGCCGCCGAAGGTGGAGATGCTGTTGGCGTCGAGGCAGTTCATGATCTCGGCGCGGGCGATGACGCCGCCGACCGACATGCCGTTGCCGATGCCCTTGGCGAAGGTCACGATGTCGGGCGGACCGCTGCGGCCGTGGGCCTGCCAGCCCCAGAAGTGCTCGCCGGTGCGGCCCCAGCCGGTCTGCACCTCGTCGGCGATCCACAGGATGCCGCGCTCGTGCAGCACCTCGCGGAAGGCGGCGTAGAGGCCGTCGGGCGGGGAGGTGAAGCCGCCGACGCCCTGGACGGGTTCGGCGATCAGCGCGGCGGGCGGGCGGGTGTGGCCGAGGAGGTCCACCAGGTCGGCGACGCAGGCGTCGATGAAGTCCCGGTCGTCGAGGTGGGCGTAGGGGCCGCGGGTGCGGACGCCGCCGTGGACGTAGAGCGTCTGGAGCGGGGAGAGGGAGGTCGGGGACCAGCCGCGGTTGCCGGTGATGCCGACGGAGCTGAAGCTGCGGCCGTGGTAGCTGTTGCGCATCGCCAGGATCGTGTTGCTGCGCCGGTGGGCGGTGGCGAGCAGCAGGGCGGTGTCGTTGGCCTCGGTGCCGGAGGTGGTGAAGAAGACGCGGGCGTCGGGGATGGAGGAGAGGCGGGCGATCCGTTCGGCGAGTTCGACCATGGGCCGGTTGAGGTACAGGGTCGAGGAGTGGATGATCCGCCCGGCCTGCTCGCTCACCGCCTTGGTCACCTCGGGCAGGGCGTGCGCGGTCATCGTGGTGAGGATGCCGCCGAAGAAGTCGAGGTACTTGTTGCCGGCGGAGTCCCAGACGTGCCGGCCCTCGCCGTGGGTGATCTCCAGCGGCTCCTCGTAGTAGAGGGCGAGCCAGTCGGGCAGGACGGAGCGGTGCCGGGCGTAGAGGTCCTTGGTCACGGCTGCACCAGCCCTTCGTAGGCGTCGGGGCGGCGGTCGCGGTAGAAGGCCCACTGCTGCCGCACCTGCTCGATGAGGTCGAAGTCCAGGTCGCGGACGACCAGTTCCTCCTCGGTGTCACTGGCGACGTCGCCGACGACCTGGCCACGCGGGTCGACGAAGTACGACGTGCCGTAGAAGTCGTTGTCGCCGTACTCCTCCTGGCCGACCCGGTTGATCGCGGCGACGAAGTACTCGTTGGCGACGGCCGCCGCCGGCTGCTCCAGCCGCCACAGGTGGGCGGAGAGGCCGCGGTGGGTGGCGGAGGGGTTGTAGACGAGCTGGGCGCCGCCGAGGCCGAGTTGGCGCCAGCCCTCCGGGAAGTGCCGGTCGTAGCAGATGTAGACGCCGACCTTGCCGACGGCGGTGTCGAAGACGGGCCAGCCGAGATTGCCGGGACGGAAGTAGAACTTCTCCCAGAAGCCCTTGACCTGCGGGATGTGGTGCTTGCGATAGGTGCCGAGGACGGTGCCGTCGGCGTCGATCACGGCCGCGGTGTTGTAGTAGAAGCCTGACTGCTCGACCTCGAAGACGGGGACGACGACGACCATGCCGGTCTCCCGGGCGAGGGCCTGCATACGGCGGGTGGTCGGGCCGTCGGGCACGGGCTCGGCCCAGCGGTAGTGCTCGGGGTCCTGGACCTGGCAGAAGTAGGGGGCGTTGAAGACTTCCTGGAAGCCGATGATCCGGGCGCCCCGCCTGGCGGCCTCGCGGGCGTGCTCCTCGTGTTTCGCCACCATGGACTCGGTGTCGCCGGTCCAGGTGGCCTGGACCAGAGCGGCGCGTACGACGTTGGCCATGAGCTGCTCCTTCGACACGACGTCACGACGTCAGAGCCTCTACGCCCGTAGAGCGGCCGTAGAGGGACGAACGTAAGCCTGGCCGCGGGGGCTTGCCAAGACCATCGTCGTCAAGGCGCGGTGTCGATCGTGTTTCGCACTCCTGTGGGTGAGTGCGCGCGGCTCAGGCGGCCGGGTGCGAGAGCCTCAGGCCCGCCGCCGCGGGCTCGCACCCGCCGACCAGCTCGTCCATGGACAGCCCCAGCGCGCCGGCCAGCGCGGCCACGGTGAAGAACGCCGGGGTGGGCGCACGGCCGGTCTCGATCTTGCGCAGGGTCTCGGCGGAGACGCCGGCCGCGGCGGCGACCTCCGTCATGCTCCGTTCGCCGCGCGCCGCGCGGAGCAGGCGGCCGAGCCGCTCGCCGCGCTCGCGCTCTTCGGGGGTCAGGGGGGTGCGCACCATGGCGTCATTCTAATACCGGTCCGGCGTGCGGGACCCAATTCAAATACCGGTATAGTAATTGGCATGGTGGAACTGAAGACGGACACATCGATCGACGCCATGCACGCGGCCGGCCAGGTCGTCGCGCGCGCCCTGACCGCCGTACGGAAGGCGGCGGACGTGGGTGTCTCCCTGCTGGAGCTGGACGCGGTGGCGCGCGAGGTACTGCGCGAGGAGGGTGCCGGGTCGCCGTTCCTCGGCTACCGGCCCTCCTTCGCGCCCACGCCCTTCCCGGGTGTCATCTGCGCCTCGGTGAACGACGCGATCGTGCACGGCATCCCCGACGGCTACCGGCTGCGCGACGGCGACCTCGTCTCCATCGACTGCGGGGCGACGCTGGACGGCTGGGCCGGCGACTCGGCGGTCAGCTTCGTCGTGGGCGCCCCGCGCGCGGCGGACGTGACCCTGATCGAGACGGCGGAACGGGCGCTGGCCGCGGGCATCGCGGCGGCCGTGGTCGGCAACCGCATCGGCGACATCGCGCACGCCATCGGCACCGTGTGCCGGTCGGCGGGCTACGGCATCATGGAGGACTTCGGCGGCCACGGCATCGGCCGGCACATGCACGAGGACCCGGGGGTGCCCAACGAGGGCCGACCCGGGCGCGGGCTCCCCCTGCGGCACGGCATGGTCCTCGCCATCGAGCCGATGCTGATCAGCGGCGGCCGGGACGACTACCACCCCGCCCCGGACGGCTGGACGCTGCGGACGAACGACGGCTCGCGGGCGGCGCACGTGGAGCACACGGTGGCGATCACGGACGCCGGCCCCCGCGTCCTGACGTCGCGGGACGGCCTCTGAGGCATCGCGGGCCCCGGGAGTGAAGCCCTCCGCCGCCCGGGTCCCGCCCCCGGGTTCCCGGACATGCCCACCGGAACAGAACGTGTCATGTTGGGCATGACCGCGCCCCGACCGGGTTACCCGGCCCCGGCACGTCGACAGCGATGCAGCGGAGGTCCGTACACGATGACCAGCGGCTACATGGGCCCGGAGGGCGACCCGTTCGCGGAATTCCTGGCACGCTTCTTCGGCGGGCCCAGGCCGAGGCAGATCGACATCGGCCGGCTGCTCAGCCAGCCCGCCCGGGAGCTGGTGCGCGGGGCCGCGCAGTACGCCGCCGAGCACGGCAGCCGGGACCTGGACACCGAGCACCTGCTGCGCGCGGCGCTCTCCACGGAACCGACGCGGGGCCTGCTCAGCCGTGCCGGGGCCGACCCGGACTCGCTGGCGTCGCAGATCGACGAGCGCAGCGGCCCGGTGCAGCACCCGCCGGGCGAGGCCCCGCCGCCCACCTCGCTGTCCCTCACCCCGGCCGTCAAGCGCGCCCTGCTGGACGCGCACGAGCTGGCCCGGTCGACCGGCACCGGGTACATCGGCCCGGAGCACGTGCTCAGCGCCCTGGCCGCCAACCCGGACTCGGCCGCCGGGCACATCCTCAACGCGGCCCGCTTCGCCCCCTCGGGTCTGCCGACGGAGACGCCGGACCCGGCGAAGGGACGCGCCGAGGGGCCGCAGGCCACCAACACGCCGACCCTCGACAAGTACGGCCGCGACCTCACCGACCTGGCCCAGCAGGGCCGGATCGACCCGGTGATCGGGCGCGAGGACGAGATCGAGCAGACCGTCGAGGTGCTCTCCCGGCGCGGCAAGAACAACCCGGTGCTGATCGGTGACGCGGGCGTCGGCAAGACCGCCGTGGTGGAGGGGCTGGCCCAGCGCATCACCGACGGCGACGTCCCCGACGTGCTGATCGGACGCCGGGTGGTCGCCCTGGACCTGACCGGCGTCGTCGCGGGCACCCGCTACCGGGGTGACTTCGAGGAGCGGATGAACAACATCGTGGGCGAGATCCGCGCCCACTCCGACCAGCTGATCATCTTCATCGACGAGCTGCACACGGTCGTCGGCGCCGGCGGGGGCGGCGAGGGCGGGTCGATGGACGCCGGGAACATCCTCAAGCCCGCCCTGGCCCGCGGCGAGCTGCACATCGTGGGCGCCACCACCCTGGAGGAGTACCGCAGGATCGAGAAGGACGCGGCCCTCGCCCGCCGCTTCCAGCCCATCCTGGTCCCGGAGCCGACCACCGCCGACGCCATCGAGATCCTGCGCGGCCTGCGCGACCGCTACGAGGCCCACCACCAGGTCCGCTACACCGACGAGGCGCTGGTGGCGGCCGTGGAGATGTCCGACCGCTACCTCACCGACCGGCGGCTGCCGGACAAGGCGATCGACCTGATCGACCAGGCCGGCGCCCGGGTGCGGCTGCGGGCGCGCACCAAGGGCACGGACGTACGGGCCATGGAGCGCGAGGTCGACCAGCTGATCCGGGACAAGGACCAGGCGGTCGCGGACGAGCAGTACGAGCAGGCCACCCAGCTGCGCGACCGGATCGTCGAGCTGAAGAAGCGGATCACCGAGGCCGACGGCGGCGGCGAGGCCGACGAGGGCCTGAACCTGGTGGTCGGCACCGAGTCCATCGCCGAGGTGGTGTCCCGGCAGACCGGCATCCCGGTCAGCAGCCTCACCCAGGAGGAGAAGGAGCGCCTGCTGGGTCTGGAGTCCCACCTGCACGAGCGGGTCGTCGGCCAGGACGAGGCCGTCCGGGTCGTCTCCGACGCCGTACTGCGCTCCCGCGCCGGCCTCTCCAGCGCCGACCGGCCCATCGGCAGCTTCCTCTTCCTCGGCCCGACCGGCGTCGGCAAGACCGAACTCGCCCGCGCGCTGGCCGAGGCGCTGTTCGGCAGCGAGGACCGGATGGTCCGGCTCGACATGAGCGAGTATCAGGAACGGCACACCGTCAGCCGTCTGGTCGGCGCGCCGCCCGGTTACGTCGGGCACGAGGAGGCCGGCCAGCTCACCGAGGTGGTGCGCCGGCACCCGTACTCGCTGCTGCTGCTGGACGAGGTGGAGAAGGCGCACCCGGACGTCTTCAACATCCTGCTCCAGGTGCTGGACGACGGGCGGCTGACCGACTCGCAGGGGCGCACGGTCGACTTCTCCAACGCGGTCATCGTGATGACCAGCAACCTGGGCTCGGACGTGATCACCCGGCGCGGCGCGGGCATCGGCTTCGGCGCGGGCGGCTCGGAGGCGGACGAGGAGGCCCGGCGCGAGCAGGTGCTGCGCCCGCTGCGCGAGCACTTCCGGCCCGAGTTCCTCAACCGCATCGACGAGATCGTCGTCTTCCGCCAGCTCAGCGGCGAGCAGCTGCGGCAGATCACCAGCCTGCTGCTGGAGGAGACCCGGCGCATGGTGCACGCGCAGGGCGTCACGGTCGACTTCACGGACGCGGCCGTCGACTGGATCGCCGAGCGCGGCTACCAGCCCGAGTACGGCGCCCGGCCGCTGCGCCGCACCATCCAGCGCGAGGTCGACAACGAGCTGTCCCGGCTGCTCCTGGACGGCCGGATCGCGGACGGCGGCCGGGTGACGGTCGACGTCGAGGACGGGCGGCTGGTGTTCCGGACGCCGCGGCAGCCCGTCCCCGAACTGTGAGCCCTAGCGCACCGGCCTGACGACCATCGCCGAGCCGCCGCCGCGCCGTTCCTTCTCGGCGGCGGCCAGCCAGGCCCCGTTCGGCAGCCGCTGCACGCCGGTCGCCGCGCCGATCTCGGGGTTGCGTTTGAAGGAGTGCCCGATGGCCTCCAGTTCCTGCCGCAGGCCGCTGTCGTAGAGCCCGGGTTCGAGTTCGGTCTGGGCGGCGTTGCGCTGGCTGGCGCGCGGGGCGGCGATCGCGTCGACCAGCGGGAGGCCGCGGTCGAGGACGCCGGTGAGGGTCTGGAGCACGGTGGTGATGATGGTGGCTCCGCCGGGCGAACCGACGGCCACCACCGGCTTGTGGTGCTGGTCCAGGACGATCGTCGGCGCGATGGAGGACCGGGGGCGCTTGCCGGGGCCGGGCAGGTTCGGGTCGTGGACCGCCGGGTTGCCCGGGGCGAAGGAGAAGTCGGTCAGCTCGTTGTTGAGCAGGAAGCCCCGGCCGGGCACGGTGATGCCGCTGCCGCCGGTCTGCTCGATGGTGAGCGTGTAGGCGACGACGTTCCCCCACTTGTCGGCCACCGTCAGGTGGGTGGTGCTCTCGCCCTCGTACGTCGTGGGCGCCGCCGTGCCGCTGTCCGCGCAGCGGGCGGGGTCGCGCGGGTCACCGGGTGCCAGGGGGCTGGTGAGCACCGCGTCGTCCTTGATCAGGCACTCCCGCGAGTCGGCGAACCGCTGCGACAGCAGCTCCTTCGTGGGTACGTCCTCGAAGGACGGGTCGCCCACCCAGCGGCCGCGGTCGGCGAAGGCGATGCGGCTGGCCTCGATGAAGCGGTGCAGGTAGCGGGCCTTGCTCGCCCGGGAGAGGTCGGTGCGCTCCAGGATGTTGAGGGCCTCGCCGACCGTGGTGCCGCCGGAGGACGAGGGGGCGATGGAGTAGACGTTCAGGCCGCGGTACGAGGTGCGGGTGGGCGCCTGGAACTCGGCCTCGTAGGCCGCGAGGTCCTCGGCGGTCAGGTCGCCGGGGCGGGCCTTCCAGCCGGACTCCGGGTCGACGGGCGGCTCGCCCACGGTCTCGACGATGTCCTCGCCGAGTTCGCCGTGGTAGAGCGCGTCGACGCCCTCGCGCGCCAGCTCCTTGTACGTGCGTGCCAGGTCCGGGTTCTTGAACGTGGAGCCGACGACCGGGAGTTCGCCGCCGGGCAGGAACAGCTCGGCGGTGTCGGGGAAGTAGCGGAACCGCTGCTCGTTGGCGGCGGTCTGGGAGCGGAAGGTCTCGTCCACGGTGAAGCCGTCCCGGGCCAGGCGCACGGCGGGCTCGAGGACCGAGGACAGCTTCCGGCTGCCCCACGCGTCGAGGGCCCGCTGCCAGGTGGCGGGCGTGCCCGGGGTGCCGACGGCGAGGCCGCTGCTGACGGCGTCGGCGAAGGGGATGGGCTTGCCGTTCTCCGTGAACAGCTTCTCGTCGGCGCTCAGCGGCGCGGTCTCGCGGCCGTCGATCGTGTGCACGGTACGGGACTTGGCGTCGTAGTGGACGAAGTAGCCGCCCCCGCCGACGCCGGCGGAGTAGGGCTCGGTGACGCCGAGGGCGGCGGCGGTGGCGACGGCCGCGTCGACGGCGTTGCCGCCCTTGCGCAGCACCTCGATGCCGGCGGCGGAGGCGTCCGGATCGACGCTGGCCACCGCGCCGCCGTACCCGACGGCGACCGGGGTCTTGGGGACGGCGGGTCTGCTCTGCGCGGCGGGTGGCGCCGCCGCCCCCACCGACACCACGGCGGCCGAGACCGCCAGGACCGTCAGATTGCGTGTGACAGGGCGACGCATCCGCACCTCCAGGGAAGGGCCGTTCAGGCAGCTTAGTTGATCGTCATGGTCGCGTCAGGAATGTCCGGGGATCACGTCCGACACGGTTCCGACGCGGTCCGTCGAACACCGGTACGCCGACGCCAGCTAGCATGCGCGCCCATGAATGACGACGTACGCAACATCGTCCTGGGCGTGGTCGCCGCCGGCATCAGCGCCGCGCTGGGCTGGCTGACCCGCACCTACCTGTGGAAGCGCAGGCTCCGCCGCAAGCAGGTCTTCTTCGGGCTGCCGGACGGCTCCGAGTCGCTGCTCGTCGTCAACCGGGACCCCGCCGCCTCCGAACCGGCGGTCCACCGCTTCGACGTCTTCGCGCTGCTGGAGCTGGCCGCCCTGATCAAGGACTGCGGTGCCCATATGCAGGTGGTGACCCAGGACATGGTCCACCAGGGCTTCGGCGAGCGCACGGAGTTCTGCGTGGGCGGGCCCGGGTCCAACCGGCGCATGGTCGCCCACATGGCGGCCATGCTGCCCGGGGTGCGGGTCAACGTAGACCCCGAGCCCGGTCCGGACCGGGGCGCCTTCCAGATCGGCGCGGAGCGCTACCGCATGGACCCGGGGGTCACCGAGTACGTCCTGCTGGCCCGGCTGACGGCCGGTGACCGGCGCGAGGCGCGGCCCGCGTTCCTCTTCTGCGGGCAGCGTGCCATCACCAACCAGGCGGCCACCCGCTACCTGGCACGGCACCACGAGAAGCTGGCGCGCAAGCACGGCACCAACTCCTTCGTGCTGCTGCTGAAGGTGGTCAACTCACAGGCGTACGGCCCGGACGTCGTCGAACTCGTCGGGGACGTGACCCGGGCGGCGACGAGTCCCCTGCCGGCGCCGGCGGCGACGCCCCGCACCTCCCACCGGGCCTCCTGAGCCCGGCGTGCGGCTGACGCGTACGGACGGCACGCCCCTTCCCGACAGCTGTCCCGGGTACGACGCTTCACGCTTCCGCGACCTCGGCGTAGAGCTGCGAGAGCTCGGGCGCGCCGTCCGCCGCCCAGGCGTGGCCGGAGGCCACCACGTCGAACTCCCGGCCGGTGGCCAGCCGGACGACGGGCTGTCCGTCGGACCGGATGGACCAGGCCGCGCCGGGCACGGTGCGCACGATCACGGTGCCGAGGTACAGACCCGCGTCGTTGCCGAGCCAGTCCAGGATCTCCTCGTCGCCGCGCCAGCGCGGCAGCATCTGGTCCAGCCGCTCCAGGGAGACCGCGGAGTCGTCGAGGCGCACACCCTCCTCCATCGCCTGTGAACGCAGCAGGTCGCAGTCGGCCAGCAGATCACCGATGCCCTCGGCGTCGTGAGCCCGGGGCTCTTCACGCCGTCTGCCGAGGAAGGGGATGTTCATACCTCCAGACTGTCATTCGTGCCGCGGTGCGCACCACAGGGCGCGCGGACGCGGCACGAATGACAGTCTG
>MUMD01000309.1 GCA_002155895.1 Streptomyces rochei | reverse complement strand
CCCGCCCCCGCCGGGGCCGGCTGTCTGATCGGTCACAGGGACGGGGAACAGGCGTCGCATGCGGTGCAGTGTTCCACGCGCCGGGTCACCGAACCGCGCGGCCGTTCGGGTACCGCCCGTTCACGCGGGGGCGGGGAGCGCGCCCCGCGCCCCCGCCCCCGCGTGAACGGGCGGTACCCGAACGGCCGCGCGGTTCGGTGACCCGGCGCGTGGAACACTGCACCGCATGCGACGCCTGTTCCCCGTCCCTGTGACCGATCAGACAGCCGGCCCCGCCCCCGACGGGGCCGACCGGGAGTGGAGCCTGGCCGAGCTGGCCGCGGCCTACGCCTATCCCGAGCCGGACCGGTGGACGAGCACGGGCGCCTGGCTGCGGGCGAACATGGTCTCCACCCTCGACGGCGCGGCCCAGCACGACGGCCGCTCCCAGCCCATCTCGGGCGCGGCCGACATGCGCGTCTTCGGCACCCTGCGCGCCCTCGCGGACGTCGTGATCGCCGGCGCCGAGACCGTGCGCCAGGAGGGGTACCGCCCGGCCCGGTCGCGCGCCGGCTTCGCGGAGCTGCGCGAGGCCGCCGGGCAGCGCCCCGCGCCGGCGATCGCCGTGGTCAGCGCCGGCCTGGAGCTGGACTTCTCGCTGCCGCTGTACACCTCGCCGCTGGTGCCCACCCTGGTCCTGACCGGTGCCGCCGCGTCCCCCGACCGGATCGCGGCCGCCGAGAGGGCCGGAGCCCGGGTGGTGATCGCCGGTGACGGCGTCGGCGTGGACCCGGCCCGCGCCGTCGAGGCGCTGGCCGCGCTCGGGTACACCCGGCTGCTGACCGAGGGCGGCCCGCGGCTGCTCGGGCAGTTCATCGCCTCCGGGGTGCTCGACGAGCTGTGTCTGACGATCTCGCCGACGCTCACCGCGGGCGGCGCCCAGCGGATCGCGGGCGGGCCGTCGGTCGAGGTTCCGCGGCGGTTCGTGTTGGAGTCCCTGTTGGAGGAGGAAGGTTTCCTCTTCAGTCGGTACCGGCGCGACCAGGGCAGTTCCGCCCCGGGCCCGGCGGCGGCGACCGGACTGGGGTTCGGGCGTTAGCGCGCTTCCGGGAATCGGCGGAATCTGCCGTTCCGTTTAGTCCGCGACGGGCACACTGAATCCGGCAGTACCCGTGCGATCACGGGGCAGGATGGTTTCCGCAGGGTTCGGTACGACCCGTGGAAGGAGGGCCCGCGGGCTCTCGAAGGAGAAGGGGCGCCTGGTGTTCACAAGCGTTTTGATGATCGAGAAGGCCATGACGTCCGCCGACGTGGAGTTCGTCACCACCTTGCACGGCGAGGAGGAGACCGCCTTCCACGTGCTGCTCCAGCCGCGCGGCGACCAGGCGGACCGGCTGCTGAGAGCGATCGACGACGTCGCGCTCGGTGAGCTGGACGACGCCGTGCGGGAGGGCGAGACGCCCGAGGGCGAGGAGGCGCAGAGCGTCGGGCAGCGGGCCCTGGAGGTGTCCCTCACCGCCCTGCGCGCGTCCGGCGCCCGGGCGGAGGGCCGCCTGATCGAGGACCACCCGCTGGACGAGCTGAAATCCCTGGTCACGGAGATCGGCGCGGACGAGGTGATCGTCCTGACCGACCCGCACTACGTCGAGGAGTTCTTCCACCGGGACTGGGCCTCGCGGGCCCGCCACAAGGTCGGCGTGCCGGTCCTGAAACTGTTCTCCCACAGCAAGGCATAGGCTTGGGCCGCGCTCCCGCCCGTCGGGGGCGCGCCCACCGGCAGACCACCCACGGACACCCGTCGCACCTCTGGGGAGAACAGCGCATGGCACCCGGCCTTCCTACCGCCATGGACCGACCGCACTTCATCGGCATCGGCGGCGCCGGGATGTCGGGCATCGCCAAGATCCTCGCCCAGCGCGGGGCCGCGGTGGCGGGCAGTGACGCCAAGGAGTCCGCGACCGCCGAGGCCCTGCGCGCGCTGGGCGCCACCGTGCACATCGGGCACGCGGCCGCGCACCTCGCCGACGACGCGACCTGCGTGGTCGTCTCCTCGGCGATCCGCGAGGACAACCCGGAGCTGGCCCGCGCCGCCGAGCTGGGCATCCCGGTCGTCCACCGCTCCGACGCCCTCGCCGCCCTGATGGACGGGACGCGCCCGCTCGCCGTCGCCGGCACCCACGGCAAGACCACCACCACCTCGATGCTGGCGGTCTCCCTGTCCGAGCTGGGCCTGAACCCGTCGTACGCGATCGGCGGCGACCTGGACGCGCCCGGCTCCAACGCCCTGCACGGCGAGGGCGAGATCTTCGTCGCCGAGGCCGACGAGAGCGACCGCAGCTTCCACAAGTACGCCCCCGAGGTCGCCATCGTCCTCAACGTGGAGCTGGACCACCACGCCAACTACGCCTCGATGGACGAGATCTACGAGTCCTTCGAGACCTTCGCCGGCCGGATCGTCCCCGGCGGCACCCTGGTGATCGCCGCCGACCACGAGGGCTCCCGGGAGCTGACCCGGCGGCTGGCCGGCAAGGTGCGGACGGTGACGTACGGGGAGTCCGAGGACGCCGACGTGCGCATCCTGTCGGTCGTCCCGCAGGGCCTCAAGAGCGAGGTCACCGTCGTCCTGGACGGCGCCGAGCTGACCTTCACCGTCTCCGTCCCCGGCCGCCACTACGCCCACAACGCCGTCGCCGCCCTCGCCGCGGGCGCGGCCCTCGGCGTCCCCGCCGCCGAGCTGGCCCCCGCGCTGGCCGCCTACACGGGCGTCAAGCGGCGCCTCCAGCTCAAGGGCGAGGCGGCCGGCGTCCAGGTCGTCGACTCCTACGCGCACCACCCCACCGAGATGACCGCCGACCTGGAGGCCATGCGCGCCGCCGTCGGCGAGGCCCGCATCCTCGTCCTCTTCCAGCCCCACCTGTTCTCCCGCACCCAGGAGCTGGGCAAGGAGATGGGCCAGGCGCTGGCGCTGGCGGACGCCTCGGTCGTCCTCGACATCTACCCGGCGCGCGAGGACCCGATCCCGGGCGTCACCAGCGAGCTGATCATCGAGGCGGCCCGCGCCGCGGGCGCGGACGTCACGCCGGTGCACGACAAGGCCGAGTCGCCCGCGGTGGTGGCGGGAATGGCGAAGGCCGGTGATCTCGTTCTCACCATGGGCGCGGGCGACGTCACCGACCTCGGACCGCGCATCCTGGACGAGCTGTCGAGCAAGGCGAAGTAAGGGGCTGAGGACTCATGTCGTACGACGTCGAGAAGCCGGACGAGCAGTGGCGCGCGGAGCTGGCCCCGGCCGAGTACGCCGTGCTGCGGCAGGCCGCCACCGAGCCCGCCTTCACCGGTGAGTACACCGACACCAAGACCGAGGGCGTCTACTCCTGCCGCGCCTGCGGCGCCGACCTGTTCACCTCGGAGACGAAGTTCGAGTCGCACTGCGGCTGGCCGTCCTTCTTCGACCCGAAGGACACCGACGCGGTCGAGCTGATCGAGGACCGCTCGCACGGCATGGTCCGCACGGAGGTGCGGTGCGCGCGCTGCGGTTCGCACCTCGGCCATGTCTTCAAGGGCGAGGGCTACCCGACCCCGACCGACCAGCGGTACTGCATCAACAGCATCGCGCTGCGCCTCCAGCCCGCCCAGGGCTGAACCGGCCGTTCAGCGGGCGGCGGCCGGGAGCGTCACGGTGAACACCGTCGCGCCCGGCTCGCCGTCCAGGGTGATCGTGCCGCCGTGCGCCCGGACCAGCGACGCGGCGACACAGAGCCCCAGCCCGCTGCCGCCCCGGTCCCGGCTGCGGGCCTTGTCGACGCGGTAGAAGCGGTCGAAGATCCGTTCCCGGTCGGCGGCCGGCACGCCCGGTCCGGCGTCCGCGACGGCCACCGTCGCCCGGCCGTCCGCCGCCACCACCGTGACCGAGACCTTCGTGCCCCGCGGGGTGTGCACGGCCGCGTTGGTCAGCAGGTTGTCGAGCACCTGCCGGATGCGTTGCGGGTCCATGCGCAGCCTCACCGCCGCCGGCCCGGCCGTCACCGTCAGCGGATGGTCCGGATGACCGGCGCGGAAGGCGTCGGCCGCCTGCCGGACCAGCTCCGCCAGGTCCGCCTCCTCCCAGCGCAGCGGCGCCTCCACCTCGGCCGCGTCCAGCCGGGCGAGGAGCAGCAGGTCGTCGAGGAGCACCCCCATCCGGGCAGCCTCGGCGCGCAGCCGGGCCAGGTGCCGCTCCCGCTCCCCGGGCTCGTTGGCCGCCGCGTACCGGAACAGGTCGGCGTAGCCCCGCACCGACATCAGCGGGGTGCGCAGCTCGTGCGAGGCGTCCGCGACGAAGCGGCGCAGCCGCTGCTCGGACTCGGCGCGCACCGCCAGCGAGGCGTCGATGTGCTCCAGCATCGTGTTGAACGCGGTCCGCAGCTCCGCCACCTCCCGGCCGCCGTCCCGGCCGTCCACCCGCAGCGGCAGCCGGGCGGCCGACTCGGACAGGTCGTGCGAGGCGATGCCGTGCGCCGTGCCCGCCATGTAGCTCAGCGGCTTCAGTCCGCGCCGCAGCATCCGCCGCCCGAACAGCACCAGCGCCAGCAGCGCCAGGCCGAACACGACGGCCTGCACCGCGATCAACCGGTCCACGGTGTCCTCGACGTCCCCCATCGGCGCGGCGCTGACCAGCACCACCCCGGGCTCCACCTCGCAGGCCCGCAGCAGATAGGGGCCGTGGCCGTCGATCCGCACGGTGCGGGTCAGGTCCTCCTCGGCGCGGGCCGTCGTGCGCGCCAGGTCGGTCAGGGCACGGCTGTCCGCCGGCACCTCGGCGGGCGTGCGCAGGTCGGCGGAGCCGCCGGAGACGTCGTAGACGGCCGTGTACCAGCCGTAGTACGGCTTGCGCCGCACCGTGCCGTGCGCCGCCGCGTCCTTGGACTGCACCGCCTGCACCAGCTTCATCTGGTCGGCGAGCTGCCGCTCCAGGTAGTCCCGCATGGAGGCGGTCAGCACCGTGCCGACCACGGCGAACACCACCAGCGCCAGCACGCCCAGCCCGAGCGCCAGCCGGGTGCCGAGCCGCAGCCCCCGGTGGGCCCGCCACCACCGGCGTATCACCGGGCCGTCTGCCGGATCACGTACCCGAAGCCGCGCACCGTCCGGATCAGCGGCTCGGCGTCATCGCCGTCGGACGCGGCGTCGTCGAGCTTGCGGCGCAGCCGGCTGACGACCAGCTCCACGACGTTGGACCGGCCGCCGAAGCCGTACTCCCACACGTGGTCGAGGATCTGCGCCTTGGTCAGCACCGCCGGCGACCTGCGCATCAGATAGCGCAGCACCTCGTACTCGGTCGGCGTCAGCGACAGCCGCCGCTCGCCACGGCGCACCTCCCGGGTGTCCTCGTCCATCGTCAGGTCCGCCACCCGCAGCACCGACCGCGGGTGGTCCGGCCCGGCGCTGCGCCGCAGCACGGTCCGCAGCCGGGCCATCAACTCCTCCACCGCGAACGGCTTGACCAGGTAGTCGTCCCCGCCCCGGGTCAGCCCCGCCACCCGGTCGGCGACCCCGTCGCGGGCGGTGAGGAACACCACCGGCACCATCGTGCCCGAGCGGCGCAGCCGGTCCAGCACCCCGAAGCCGTCGACGTCCGGCAGCATCAGGTCCAGCACCACGATGTCCGGCCGGAAGTCACCGGCCAGCCGCAGCGCCTGCTCGCCGGAGTCGGCGGTGACCGCCTCCCAGCCCTCGTAGCGGGCGACCGTGGCCACGAGATCGGCGATGGGCGGGTCGTCGTCCACCACGAGCAGGCGTACTTTTTCCACCCGCACATACTGCGCCACCGGCCGCCCGATCGATAAGGACCCGGGAGTGGACCGACAGGAAGACGACAGGACCGCCGGGTGAGGCTTCCCCCGCATCTCGTGGGCGGGGGAGGGCCTCACACGGTCACCACGGTTCCGTGACACCGGACGTCTAGACTCTCCCGGCAGCGAACCGTAGCGACCTGGCCAGAACTTTCCGCCCACCCGAAGGGTATTCGGCGTTTTGATACGGATGGATTCAGTCACCAAGCGGTACCCGGACGGCACCGTGGCGGTCGACCGGCTGACGCTGGAGATACCCGACCGCTCGATCACGGTCCTCGTCGGGCCCTCGGGCTGCGGCAAGACGACGACCCTGCGGATGATCAACAGGATGGTCGAGCCCACCGAGGGCACCATCACCCTCGACGGCGCCGACCTCCAGCGGCAGCCGGTCACCGCACTGCGCCGGTCGATGGGATACGTCATCCAGAACGCCGGTCTCTTCCAGCACCGGACGATCCTCGACAACATCGCCACCGTCCCCCGCATGATCGGCTGGGGCAAGCAGAAGTCCCGGGAGCGCGCCAGGGAGCTGATGGAGCGGGTGGGGCTCGACGCCTCCCTCGCCAAGCGGTACCCGTACCAGCTCTCCGGCGGCCAGCAGCAGCGCGTGGGCGTGGCGCGGGCGCTCGCCGCCGACCCGCCCGTGCTCCTCATGGACGAGCCGTTCTCCGCCGTCGACCCCGTGGTCCGCAAGGGCCTCCAGGACGAACTGCTGCGCATCCAGGACGAGCTGGGCAAGACCATCGTCTTCGTCACCCACGACATCGACGAGGCCATCAAGCTCGGCACCATGGTCGCGGTGATGCGCACCGGTGGACGGCTCGCCCAGTACGCGCCGCCCGCCGAACTCCTGTCGGACCCCGCGGACGACTTCGTCGAGGACTTCCTCGGCGCCGACCGGGGCATCCGGCGGCTGTCCTTCTTCGCCTCCGAGGGCCTGCAACTGACGACGGCCCCGGTCGTGCGCGTGGACGCCACGGCCGAACAACTCGCCGCGCCCGACGCCCCCTACCTGCTGGTGACCGACGTGGAGGGCCGCCCGCTGGGCTGGTCCGAGCCGCGGGACCTGACCGCCGGTGACATCGCGGCCGAGCGGCTGCTGCCGTACGGGCGGCCCTTCGTGCCCGGCACCGACTCGCTGCGGGCCGCCCTGGACTGCGCCGTGCTCTCGCCCACCGGCTGGGCGGTCGCCGTGGACGGCGACGGGCGGGTCACCGGTGTCGCCTCCCAGCAGACCATCGGCGAGGCGATCCGCACCGCCCACGGCGCGGCGGACGGCCGGACGGCGGGCCCGGGGACCGACGGCGACCGGCCCGCGGGGGCCGCCGGCATCGCGAAGGCCGCCCCGTGAACGGCTTCTTCGACATCCCGAGCGACCTCGACAACACCTACTTCGGCCTGATCGGCCTGCACCTGCGCGAGGCGCTGCTGCCGGTCCTCGCCGGGCTGCTCGCCGCGCTGCCCGTCGCCCAGCTCTGCGTGCGGTTCCGCTGGCTGTACCCGCCCGTGCTCGGCGTGACCACGGTGTTCTACGCCATCCCGTCGCTGGCGGTCTTCGTCGTCCTCATCGACTACACCGGCCAGACCGAACTCACGGTGATGATCCCGCTGGCCGTCTACAGCCTGGTGGTGCTCGTCCCGGCCATCGTCGACGGCGTGCGGTCGGTGCCCGAGGAAACCCTGGCCGCGTCCACCGCCATGGGCTTCGGGCCCGTACGGCGCTACCTCCAGGTGCAGTTGCCGATCGCCGTGCCCGCGATCCTCGCCGGGCTGCGGGTGGCCGTGTCCGCCAGCATCTCCCTGGTCAGCGTCGGCGCCCTCATCGGCAACCAGGGCGCCCTCGGCAACCTGCTCGCGGACGCCCAGAAGTACGGCCGGCCCGAACTGGCGGTCAACTCCGTCCTCACCACCGCCGTCCTGGCGATCCTGTGCGACGCGGTCCTCGTCCTGCTCCGCAATCTGCTGACGCCGTGGATGCCGCGCGGCAGGAGCGGCGGGCGCCGCCCGAAGAAGGCCGCCGCGCTCCCCGAGTCCCAGGAGGCGGGCGCCCGGTGAACGTCCTCAACTTCGTCAACGCCTTCTTCAGCGACAGCGCCCACTGGCACGGCTACGACGGGATACCGCAACGCCTGCTGGAGCACGTCCAGTACACGCTGCTGGCGCTCGGCATCGCCGCCGCGATCGGACTGCCCGTCGGGCTGCTGACCGGGCACACCGGACGCGGCGGCAACGCGGTCGCCTTCGTCGCCACCGCCGCCCGCGCGCTGCCCAGCTTCGGCCTGCTGGTGCTGATCGCCGTCGTCGTCGGCATCGGCCTGCTGCCGGTGATGATCCCGCTGGTCGTGCTCGCGATCCCGCCGATCCTGGTGACCACCTACGAGGCGGTCCGCTCCGTCGACCCCGCCCCGGTGGACGCCGCGCGGGGCATGGGCATGCACGAGTCGAGCATCCTCTTCCGGGTCGAACTGCCCGTCGCCCTGCCGCTGGTGCTCAGCGGACTGCGCTCGGCGGCCGTCCAGGTCGTGTCGACGGCCACCATCGCCGCGTACGTCAGCCTCGGCGGGATCGGCCGGTACATCATCGACGGCCTCTACCAACGGAACTACGAGAAGGTGGTCGGCGGCGCGACCCTGGTGGCCCTGCTGGCGCTGGTCACCCTCGCGGCGTTCTGGGCGGTGGGGCGGCTGGCGGTCTCGCCGGGGGTGCGCAGGCGCTGACACCTTCGAAGACCCACGGGGGAACAAACCGTAACCAGGCCGTTCTTGACTGACCTGTGAATGGCTCGTTTGGATCGACGGATGACTTCTACCGCGAAGAGCAGCAGGTCCAGGACGAGGCACACCGGCGCGGCGGCCGTCGCGCTCACCGCCGCGGCGGCGCTGCTCGCGGGCTGTTCCTCCTCCGACGACACCTCCGACAACCCCCTGGCAGGGGAGAAGGCGGAGGCCGGCACCGTCGTCGTCGGCTCGAACAACTTCGCCGAGAGCACCCTGCTCGCCGACATCTACGGCGAGGCGCTCAAGGCCAAGGGCCTCAAGGTCACCTACAAGCACAACATCGGCAGCCGGGAGACGACGTACGGCCTGATGAAGAACGGCTCGGTCACCGTGCTGCCCGAGTACAACGGCTCGCTGCTCGCCTACCTCGACCCCGAGGCCGGGCAGAAGTCCGCCGAGGCCGTGAACGAGGCGGTCGAGGCGAAGCTCGACAAGAAGCTGACGCTGCTGGAGTCCTCACCGGCCGAGAACAAGGACTCGGTCAGCGTCAACGCCGAGACCGCGAAGAAGCACGGACTCACCGCCGAGTCGACCCTCGCCGACCTCAAGGACATAGCCCCCGAGCTGGTCATCGGCGGCTCGCCCGAGTTCCAGACCAGGCAGCAGGGGCTCAAGGGCCTGGAGTCCGTCTACGGCCTGAAGTTCAAGTCCTTCAAGGCACTGGACGCGGGCGGCCCGCTGACCCAGTCGGCGCTGACCAAGAACACCGTGCAGGCGGCGGACGTCTTCACCACCGACCCGACCATCATCAAGGAGAAGTTCGTCGTCCTGAAGGACCCGGAGAACCTCTTCGGCTATGCGAACGTCACCCCGCTCGTCCACAAGGAGGGCCTGCCGCAGGAAGGCGTCGACGCGCTGAACGCGGTCTCCGCGAAGCTGGACACCGAGACCCTTCTCGACCTGGACGCCCAGGTCCAGCTGGACAAGAAGGACCCACTGGACGTGGCCAAGGAGTGGCTGGAGTCGGCCGGTCTGAGCTGATCCGCCCCACGCCCCCTCACGACGCCGCGGCCCCGGCCGCGGCGTCGATCAACTGGTCGATCAGGGCGACGAGGACGTCCCGGCTGGAGCCCCGCTCCCGCGCGTCGCACAGCAGCACCTTCACGTGCTCCGGCAGCGCCAGCGCCTCCCGGATCTCCTCGGCCGGATACGGGTGCCGCCCGTGGAAGCCGTTGACGCCGACGACGAACGGGATGCCGCGCCGCTCGAAGAAGTCGATGGCGGCGAAGCTCGACTCGGGCCTGCGGACGTCCACCAGCACCACGGCGCCCAGCGCCCCGATCGCCAGGTCGTTCCACATGAACCAGAACCGCTGCTGACCGGGCGTGCCGAACAGGTACAGCACCAGTTCCCGGCCGATCGTGATCCGCCCGAAGTCCAGGGCGACCGTCGTCGCCCGCTTCTCCTCGATCCCGGCGAGGTCGTCGACGTCCAGCCCCGCCGCGGTCAGCGGCTCCTCGGTGCGCAGCGGGGCGATCTCGCTGACCGAGCCGACCATCGTCGTCTTCCCGACCCCGAAGCCGCCGGCGATCAGGATCTTCACCGCCTCGGGCGCGGCCGGGGCGGTGAAGATCCTGATCGC
>MUMD01000308.1 GCA_002155895.1 Streptomyces rochei | reverse complement strand
GCCTCGGCGACCAGGTCCTCGGACTGGTTGTAGTCGCCGTCGGCGGCCTGGACGGCCCACAGGTGGACCGCGACGCCGTGCTCCTTGGCCGCCATCATGCCGGGCAGCAGATCGCCGTCGCCGGTGACGAGGACCACGTCGGAGCAGGCGCGGTTGCGGGCCAGCTCGGTCAGCTCGGCGTGCATGGCGGCGTCCACACCCTTCTGCGCCCAGCGCCCGTCACTGCGGGTGAGGGCGCCGAGCCGGACGGTGACGCGGGGCATCACCCGCAGCCGGCGGTGCTCGGGCTGGGGCACGCGGTCGGGGGCGCCGTCGAACCAGTAGATGCGCAGCAGGGGCTGCTGCGTGTCGGACTCGGCGCGCTCGCGCAGGCCCTGGATGAGGGCGGCGTGATCGACGGTGATGCGGGAGCGTGAGGGCTCACCGGCGAGGAGACTGGCGGCGGCCCCCAGCAGATACCCGGCGTCCACCAGGACGATGCAGCGGTCCACGCGATCCACCCTCTTTCCGGGAGGTTTGCTTCGGGCTTCCTTCGAGTCTGCCCGACCACACGGAGGTTAACGGCGCGAACTGGATCTTCGGCGTGGCGTTTCCGCGTCCCGGTCCGCGCTCGGCACCCCGCCCGACCGCGTCACACACGGTAATTGCCCGATATGCGTTCTTTGTTGGGCTGTGTGAATCTGAAGTCGGCCCTGGCCCCTAGATCCCCCTCAGGAGGTAGATCACCATGGCCAAGAACAAGAACAAGAGTGACCGTAAGCAGCCCCAGTCCGCCCGTGCCACGCAGGCCGCCGAGTCCGCCGTCATGGACCGCGAGGAGCAGCACTCCCCGACGCTGACGGCCCCCGGTGACGCCGCCTCCCGCAAGCGGCAGAAGCGCTTCGGCCACAACTGACAACCGTGCGACGGGCCGATCGGGCCCCGCACGCACGAGGGGCGCACCCGGAGACCGGGGCGCCCCTCGCTCGTACGACGGCTGTCGCTCCGCTCAACCCGCCAGGCAGGACGGGCCCAGCAGCACCTTCAGGTCGCCGAACAGGGCCGGGTCGGGCTTGACGCGGTGCCGGTCCAGGCGCAGCACGGTCGTCTTGGTCGGCCCCTGGAGCTTGATCCGCACCTCGCTGTCGCCCCGGTGGTGGGTGAGGATCTCACCGAGGCGGCTGACCATGGGCGGCGTGACCCTGGTCGCCGGGATGGTGAGGACCACGGGCGCGTTGGTGCCGGCGTTGGACAGGTCGGGGACCATCAGCTCCATCGCGACCAGCCGCGGCACGTCCTCCCGCTTGTCCAGGCGCCCCTTGACGAACACCACGGCGTCCTCGACGAGTTGGGTGGACACCAACTGGTAGGTGGCCGGGAAGAACATGCACTCGATGGAGCCGGCCAGGTCCTCGACGGTGGCGATCGCCCAGGCGTTGCCCTGCTTGGTCATCTTGCGCTGGAGGCCGGAGATGATGCCGCCGATGGTGACGACCGCGCCGTCGCCGAAGTCACCGCCGGTGAGCTGGGAGATGCCCGCGTCGGCCTTGTCGGACAGCACGTGCTCCAGTCCGAAGAGCGGGTGGTCGGAGACGTAGAGACCGAGCATCTCCCGCTCCTGGGCGAGGAGATAGGTCTTGTCCCACTCCTCCTCGCTGAAGACGACGTCCAGTCCGAAGCCCGGCTCGTCCGTCTGCTCGTCGCCCATGCCGCCGAAGAGGTCGAACTGCCCCTCGGCCTCCTTGCGCTTGACCGCGACCACGTTGTCGATCATCGGTTCGTACTGCGCGGTCAGGCCCTTGCGGGTGTGCCCCATCTCGTCGAAGGCGCCGGCCTTGATCAGCGACTCCGTCGTCCGCTTGTTGCAGACGACCGCCTCCACCTTGTCCAGGTAGTCGGGGAAGGAGGTGTACTTCCCCTTGGCCTTGCGGCACCGGATGATCGACTCGACCACGTTGGTACCGACGTTGCGCACGGCGGAGAGGCCGAAGAGGATCACGTCGTCGCCCTGGGCGGCGAAGTTGGACATGGACTCGTTGACGTTGGGCGGCAGCACCTTGATGCCCATGCGCCGGCACTCGTTGAGGTAGACGGCCGACTTGTCCTTGTCGTCCTTGACCGAGGTGAGCAGGGCGGCCATGTACTCGGCGGGGTGGTTCGCCTTGAGGTACGCCGTCCAGTACGAGACCAGTCCGTACGCGGCCGAGTGCGCCTTGTTGAAGGCGTAGCCGGCGAAGGGGACCAGCACGTCCCACAGGGCCTGGATGGCTTCGTCGCTGTAGCCGTTCTTCCGGGCGCCGGCCTGGAAGATGACGAAGTTCTTCTCCAGTTCCTCGGGCTTCTTCTTGCCCATCACGCGGCGCAGGATGTCGGCCTCGCCGAGCGAGTAGCCGGCGATGATCTGGGCGGCCTTCTGCACCTGCTCCTGGTACACGATCAGGCCGTAGGTGACCGCCAGGACCTCCTGGAGGGGCTCCTCCAGCTCCTTGTGGATCGGCGTGATCTCCTGGAGGCCGTTCTTGCGCAGCGCGTAGTTGGTGTGCGAGTCCATGCCCATCGGGCCGGGACGGTAGAGCGCGGAGACGGCGGAGATGTCCTCGAAGTTGTCGGGCTTCATCAGCCTCAGCAGGGAGCGCATGGGGCCGCCGTCGAACTGGAAGACGCCGAGCGTGTCGCCGCGCTGGAGCAGTTCGAAGGTCGTCGGATCGTCCAGGGGCAGGGACAGCAGGTCCAGGTCGATGCCCTTGTTGGACTTCACCATCTTGACGGCGTCGTCCATGATCGTGAGGTTGCGCAGGCCGAGGAAGTCCATCTTCAGCAGGCCGAGCGACTCGCACTGCGGGTAGTCCCACTGCGTGATGGTCACGCCGTCGGTGTGCCGCACCCAGATCGGGGCGTGGTCGACGATCGGCTCGCTGGACATGATCACGCCGGCCGCGTGCACGCCCATCTGCCGCACCAGGCCCTCGACGCCCTTGGCGGTGTCGATGACCTTCTTCACATCCGGCTCGTTCTCGTACATCGCGCGGATCTCGCCGGCCTCGCTGTAGCGCGGGTGGGTCGGGTCCGTGATGCCGTTGAGGTCGATGCCCTTGCCGAGGACGTCGGCGGGCATGGCCTTGGTGAGGCGGTCGCCCATCGCGTACGGGTAGCCCAGCACGCGCGCGGAGTCCTTGATGGCGTTCTTCGCCTTGATCTTGCCGTAGGTGCCGATCATGGCGACCTTGTCGGCGCCGTACTTCTCCGTCACGTACCTGATCACCTCGACGCGCCTGCGCTCGTCGAAGTCGATGTCGACGTCGGGCATGGAGACGCGCTCGGGGTTGAGGAACCGCTCGAAGATCAGGCCGTGCGGGATCGGATCGAGGTCGGTGATGCCCATGGCGTACGCCACGATCGAACCGGCCGCGGAGCCTCGGCCGGGGCCCACCGCGATGCCCTGGTTCTTCGCCCACATGATGAAGTCCGCGACCACGAGGAAGTAGCCCGGGAACCCCATCTGGATGATGACGTCCATCTCGTACTCGGCCTGCTTCTGGCGGTCCTCCGGGACGCCGCCGGGGAAGCGGCGGGCCATGCCGCGGCGGACCTCCTCCTGGAACCAGGTGACCTCGGTGTACCCCTCCGGGATGTCGAACTTCGGCATGAGGTCGCGCTTGACGAACATGCCCGTGGTGTCGACCATCTCGGCGATCAGGCGCGTGTTGGCGCAGCCCTCCTGCCAGGCGTCGGAGGAGTCGATGGCGTACATCTCGTCCGTCGACTTCAGGTAGTACCCGGTGCCGTCGAAGCGGAAGCGGTCCGGGTCGGAGAGGTTCTTGCCGGTCTGGATGCACAGCAGGGCGTCGTGGGCGGTCGCCTCGTGCGCGTAGGTGTAGTGCGAGTCGTTGGTCACCAGCGGCGGGATGCCGAGCTTCCTGCCGATCTCCAGGAGGCCGTCGCGGACCCGGTGCTCGATCTCGATGCCGTGGTCCATCAGCTCCAGGAAGTACCGGTCCTTGCCGAAGATGTCCTGGTAGTCGGCGGCGGCCTTGAGCGCCTCGTCGAAGTGGCCGAGGCGCAGCCGGGTCTGCACCTCGCCGGAGGGGCAGCCGGTGGAGGCGACGATGCCCTCGGACCACTGGGAGATGGTCTCCTTGTCCATCCGGGGCCACTTCTGCAGCCAGCCCTCGGCGTAGGCGTCGGAGGAGAGCCGGAAGAGGTTGTGCAGACCGGTGCTGTTCACGGCCCACATGGTCTTGTGGGTGTAGCCGCCGGAACCCGAGACGTCGTCCCGCTTCTGGTGCGGCTGCCCCCACTGGATCTTGCGCTTGTTGCGGCGGGACTCGGGCGCGACGTACGCCTCGATGCCGATGATCGGGGTGACCCCGGCCTTCTGCGCGGAGTGGAAGAAGTCGTACGCCCCGTGGAGATTGCCGTGGTCGGACATGGCGATGTGCGTCATGCCCATCTCGTTGCAGGCGTTGAACATGTCCTTCAGCCGCGCGGCACCGTCCAGCAGCGAGTACTGGGTGTGGACGTGCAGGTGCGTGAACGGCGCTTTGGACACGTGCGGCCTCCTGAGAAAACTGTGGGCTACGGGCTGCGGTCAGTCCGGGGGGTCAGCGTCGAAGTCTATGCCTCGCCACTGACACTCCGAGGGCTTCCCCGCGTACCTTCGGGGGCGGGTCCGCGTGTCGGGCGCGGACCGCGGGCGCGGGCACTCCCGCACCCCTTCGAACGTTGGTCCGAGTGGAGATCCGCTCCACCCGTCGCAGCACCATCCGCACCAGGAGGCACCAGGCATGTCGGTCCCGCAGCTCAACGAGGAGCACCGCGGCGAGGAGATCCTCGCCGTCTTCGACGCCGCCTTCGGCACGCTGCTGGCCGCGGATCCGGCGGCGTTCCGCGTGAAGTTCCGGAAGATGGCGGCCTCGGCCTTCGCGTTCTACCGCGGCACCGCATGCCTCTTTTACCACGATTTGACCGAGGACAAGGAGTTCGGCTCCAAGGACGGCGGCCCCTACCTGGACGACCGGACCTCCCGGGTGTGGATCCACGGCGACCTCCACGCGGAGAACTTCGGCACGTACATGGACTCCACCGGCCGGCTGATCTTCAACGTCAACGACTTCGACGAGGCCTACGTCGGCCCCTTCACCTGGGACCTCAAGCGCTTCGCCGCCTCCGTCGCGCTGATCGGGTACGCGAAGGCGCTCAGCGACGAGCAGATCACCGAGCTGGTGCGGGTGTACGCGGACGCGTACCGCGAGCGGATCCGCGCCCTGGCCACCGGCGCCAAGAGCGACGAGGTGCCGCCCTTCACCCTGGACACCGCCGACGGGCCGCTGCTGGGCGCCCTGCGCGTCGCCCGCTCCCTGACCCGGTTCGGGCTGCTGGAGTCGATGACCGAGATCCGCGACTTCGAGCGCCGTTTCGCCCCGGGCGGCGGCTCCATCGAGCTGGACGCGGCCACCCGCTACAAGGTGCTGGCGGCCTTCGACGGCTACCTGGAGACCCTCCCGGAGTCCTCCCTGGCCCGTCCCGACTCCTACCGCGTCAAGGACGTCGTCGGCCGCCGCGGCATCGGCATCGGCTCGGCCGGCCTGCCCTCGTACAACATCCTGCTGGAGGGCAACAGCGACGCCCTGGAGAACGACGTCGTGATCTACATCAAGCAGGCCCAGACCCCGGCGGTCTCCCGGCACATCACCGACCAGGCGATCCGGGACTACTTCCAGCACGAGGGCCACCGCACGGTGATCTCCCAGCGCGCCCTCCAGGCGCACGCCGACCCGTGGCTGGGCTGGACCGAGCTGGACGGCGCGGGCCAGCTGGTCGCCGAGGTCTCCCCGTACGCCGTGGACCTGGACTGGAGCGACATCGACGACCCGGAGGAGATCGCCGAGGTCGTCGCCGACCTGGGCCGGGCCACGGCCGCCATGCACGCGGCGGCGGACGACCAGTCCGGTGAGTCCCTGGTGCCGTTCTCCACGGAGCGGGCCATCGACGCGGCGATCGCGGCCGACGAGGAGGGCTTCGCGCCCCTGCTGGTCGACTTCGCGCACCGGTACGGGGCACGCGCGCGCGCCGACCACCAGACCTTCGTGGACCTCTTCCGCAACGGCCGGATCCCGGGGCTGTGACCATTCCGGTTCGATAACCGTCGGCCTTCTCACAGGAACCCTTTAGGGGTCCCTTACCGGACCCCGTGACACACTCTTCTTTCGCTATGGACATATCCGGAACCCCGCTCAGAGCCGTACGCGCGGCGCTGTTCACGGCACTCGTCGTGACGCTCAGCACCGCGTCGCACGTGCTGCTGTCCGGGGTTCCGCTGCCGCTGGCCACGGTGGCGGCCGTCGCCGGCGCCGTCTTCCTGATCGCGTACGCCCTGGCCGGTCGGCGCGAGCGCGGCTTCGGGCGGATCGCCGCCCTGCTGATCCCGCTGGAGCTGGCCGCCGACACGGTCTTCACCACCGGCCAGCACGTCTGCTACGGCAGGGCGGGCGGCCCCGTCGCGGGCCCGCTGCGCTCGGTCGGCTTCGACGTGCTGTGCGGCGACGGCACCGGCGTCCACGCCGGGGTCGCCGCCCCGCTGAGCCGGGTGACGGGCGCCGAGACCGACCGGCTGGCGACCGCCCTCGCCGACGCCGACCCCCGGACCGCCTGGCTGCTGCTCGGCGCGCACCTGGGGGTCGGGCTGCTGGCGGCGGCCTGGCTGCGGCGCGGCGAGCGCGCGCTGGCCCAGCTGCTGAGCGCGGTGGCCGCGACCACCTTCCGGCCGCTGCTGCTGGCCGTCGCGGCCGTGAGCGCACGCCGGGCCCCCGCGGTGCGCCGCCCCGCGGTCCCGGCCGCACGCACCACCGGCGCCCGCGAGGCGATCCTCACCCACTCCCTGGGACGGCGCGGACCGCCCTGCCCGGCCGCCCTCGTGTGACCCGCGCGCCCGCGCGACACACGGCCGAGCACCGGCAGTCCCCCGTACGTATTCCGCACACCGACCGTGTGCGCGTCCCCGGAGAGATCATCACCATGAGCAAGCGGAACAGTCAGGCGGCGAAGTCGGCGGCCCGTGAGCGGCTGCGCGTGGAGCGCGAGCGCCAGGCCAAGCGCGACAAGGTCAAGCGGCAGGTCATCGTGGCCTGCTCGATCGTCGGCGTGCTGGCGATAGCCGGCGGCATCGGCTACGCCGTCGTCCAGAGCAACCAGCCCTCGAAGTGGGAGGAGGCCGCCGACGCCAAGGTGGTGGCCCCGGCCAACACCTCCGGCAAGAACGGCACCACGGTCACCCTGGGCGATTCCAAGAGCGACCACGTCGTCCACCTCTACGAGGACCCGCGCTGCCCGGGCTGCGCCAACTTCGAGCAGACCATCGGCGAGACCGTCAACAAGGGCATGGAGGACGGCACCTACAAGCTCTCCTTCACCATCGGCACCTTCCTCGACGGCAACCTCGGCGGCGAGGGCTCCAAGAACGCCCTCAGCGCCCTCGGCGCCGCGCTGAACGTCTCCCCCGAGGCGTTCATCGACTACAAGACGGCGCTGTACTCGTCCGAGTACCACCCCTCGGAGTCGACCGACGAGTTCGCCAAGGACGACTACCTGATCAAGGTCGCCAACTCGGTCGACGCCCTGAAGGACAACAAGAAGTTCCAGGACGCCGTGAAGAAGGGCACCTACGACGCCTGGGCCATGAAGATGGGCGACGCCTTCCAGAAGGCCGAGGACGTCCAGTCGACCCCGACCGTCAAGATCAACGACAAGGTGATCGAGACCCCGAGCACGGACGCCGACTGGCAGAAGGCGCTCAAGGACGCCGGCGTCACGAAGTAGTACGCGCCGGCCGTACGCAGGTGAACGAGCGGGCGAACTTTTACGAGTTCGCCCGCTCGCGCCCATACCGATCAGTAGCCTGATCGTCCGTGACCAGTCGACACAGATCATCCGAGACTTCCGCCCCGTCGTCCGCCGCACGCACGGGCGCCCGCACCCCGAGCCGCCGCACGGTCGTCAAGGCCGCGGCGGCCGGCGCCGTTCTGGCCGCCCCGCTCGCCGCCGCCCTGCCCGCCGGTGCCGCCGGCGCGGCCCCCGCCTTCCTGCACGGCGTCGCCTCCGGCGATCCGCTGCCCGACGGCGTCCTGCTGTGGACCAGGGTGACCCCGGTCCCCGAGGCCGTGCCGGGCTCCGGAACCGGCCCCGACACCGAGGTGGACTGGGTCGTCGCCACGGACAGGGACTTCACGAACGTCGTCGCCAAGGGATCGGTCACCGCGACGGCCGCCTCCGACCACACCGTGAAGGCCGACGTCCGGGGCCTGGCGCCCGCCACGGACTACTGGTTCCGCTTCTCCGCCGGTCCCACCGACTCCCCCGCCGCCCGCACCCGCAC
>MUMD01000307.1 GCA_002155895.1 Streptomyces rochei | reverse complement strand
TACCACGGCACCAAGCTGTGGATCGAGGAGAACGGCAAGCGCGTCATGACCCCGATGCTGGTGGTGATGCTCGCGATCGGCTCGACCGACGTCCTGTTCGCCCTGGACTCCATCCCCGCGATCTACGGGCTGACCCAGGACCCGTACATCGTGTTCACGGCCAACGCGTTCGCCCTGATGGGCCTGCGGCAGCTGTACTTCCTCATCGGCGGCCTGCTCGAGAAGCTGGTCCACCTCTCGTACGGTCTGTCGGTCATCCTGGGCTTCATCGGCGTCAAGCTGGTGCTGCACGCCCTGCACGAGTCCGGGGTCCACGTCCCGGAGATCGGCATCCCCTTCTCCCTCGGCTTCATCGTGCTCGTCCTCGCGGTCACCACGGTGACCAGTCTGGTGGCCGCGAGGAGGCAGGAGGAGCGGGAGCGGCGGCAGGGGTGAGCCGCCCGCCGGGGCCGGTGACCCGGCGGGCACGCCGTCAGCAGCCCGCCGGGGTGGGCCTGCCGCGCGAGACGACGCGGGTGCCGCCGCCGTCGACGACGCGGGCCTGGAGCGAACCGCAGGCGCACCGGGTCCACAGGGTGCCGCCCGCCGCGGTGGGATGCGCGGACAGCACCTGGAACGGCTCGGCACCGTCGGGCCACCCGCAGTGCGGGCAGGCGGCACCGGTCGTGCTGGACATGGCTTCTCCTCGTGCTTCGGGGGCGTGGTACGTCGGTGGTACGCGCGGGACGGCCGGTGCGCGGCGCCCGGGCGTCTCCCGTGGCACTCACAGGGTGCGGCCCCGGGTCCGTTCACGTCCAGGTTGACTTTACGGACCTCACCGTGAAGCGTGCGCTTCATGATTGACCTGCGCAGGCTGCACGTCCTCAGGGCCGTCTCCCACTACGGCACGGTCACCGCGGCGGCCCGCGCCCTGCACTTCACGC
>MUMD01000306.1 GCA_002155895.1 Streptomyces rochei | reverse complement strand
CGAGGGCGAGGGGTACACCGGCGTGGCCGCGTGGCGGGCCGGGCACGAGCGGTTCTGGCACAGCGCGGAGATGCGCGCCGCCCTGGGCGACCCCGGGTTCGCGGTGGACGACGAGACGCAGGCGGTGCTGGAGCGCTTCCGTCTCGTCGCCGACCTGCGTCACGCCGACCGGTAGGCCCTGTCGTCACACTCCNNGGCGGACGACGGGAGTGTGACGACAGGGCCTGGGGTCACTCCACCGTCACCGACTTCGCGAGGTTGCGCGGCTGGTCCACCTCGTTGCCGCGGGCCGTCGCCAGCTCGCAGGCGAAGACCTGGAGCGGGACCGTGGCCACCAGGGGCTGGAGCAGGGTCGGGGTGGCCGGGATGCGGACGAGGTGGTCGGCGTACGGGACGACCGCCTCGTCGCCCTCTTCGGCGATGACGATGGTGCGGGCGCCCCGGGCCCGGATCTCCTGGATGTTGGACACGATCTTGTCGTGGAGGACCGAGCGTCCGCGCGGGGACGGGACGACCACGACGACCGGCACGTCCTCCTCGATCAGCGCGATCGGCCCGTGCTTCAGCTCGCCGGCCGCGAAGCCCTCGGCGTGCATGTACGCCAGTTCCTTGAGCTTCAGGGCGCCTTCGAGGGCGACCGGGTGGCCGACGTGCCGGCCCAGGAAGAGCACCGTGTTCTTGTGGGCGAGGGAGCGCGCCAGTTCCCGTACGGGCTCCATGGTCTCCAGGACCCGCTCGACGGCGCCGGAGATCCGGGACAGGTCGCGGACGACGTCGCGGATCTCGTCGCCGTACTTCGTGCCCCGCACCTGTCCGAGGTAGAGGGCGACGAGGTAGCAGGCGACCAGCTGGGTGAGGAAGGCCTTGGTGGAGGCGACGGCGACCTCGGGCCCGGCGTGGGTGTAGAGGACGGCGTCGGACTCGCGCGGGATGGTCGAGCCGTTGGTGTTGCAGATGGCCAGCACCTTGGCGCCCTGTTCGCGGGCGTGGCGCAGGGCCATGAGGGTGTCCATGGTCTCGCCGGACTGGGAGATCGCGACGACCAGCGTCTGCTGGTCCAGGATCGGGTCCCGGTAGCGGAACTCGCTGGCCAGCTCCACCTCGCAGGGGACGCGCGTCCAGTGCTCGATGGCGTACTTGGCGATCAGCCCGGCGTGGTAGGCCGTGCCGCAGGCCACGATGACGACCTTGCCGACCTCCCGCAGCACCCCGGCGGGGATGCGCACCTCGTCCAGGCTGAGCGTGCCGGAGCCGTCGATGCGGCCCAGCAGGGTGTCGGCGACCGCCTTGGGCTGTTCGGCGATCTCCTTGAGCATGAAGTAGTCGTAGCCGCCCTTCTCGGCGGCCGAGGCGTCCCAGTCGACGTGGTAGGTGCGGACGTCGGCCGGGGTGCCGTCGAAGCCGGTGACCGTGACGCCGTCCCGGCGCAGCTCCACCACCTGGTCCTGGCCCAGCTCGATGGCTTCGCGGGTGTGCGCGATGAAGGCCGCCACGTCCGAGGCGAGGAAGGCCTCGCCCTCCCCGACGCCCACCACGAGCGGCGAGTTGCGGCGCGCGCCCACGACCACGTCCGGCGCGTCCGCGTGCACCGCGACCAGGGTGAACGCGCCCTCCAGACGCCGGCACACCAGCCGCATCGCCTCGGCGAGGTCGGCGCAGGCGGAGAACTCCTCGGCGAGCAGATGGGCGACGACCTCGGTGTCGGTCTCGGAGGCGAGCGTGTGGCCGCGCTCCTCCAGTTCGGCCCGCAGCGGCGCGAAGTTCTCGATGATGCCGTTGTGGACCACGGCCACCCGGCCCGCGTTGTCCAGGTGGGGGTGGGCGTTGGCGTCGGTCGGCGCGCCGTGTGTGGCCCAGCGGGTGTGGCCGATGCCGGTCACGGCGCTCGGCAGTGGCCGCTCGGCCAGCTCCTTGTCCAGGTTGACGAGTTTCCCGGCGCGCTTGGCGGTGGCGAGGCCGCCGTCCGCGAGCACGGCGACGCCCGCCGAGTCGTATCCCCGGTACTCGAGCCGCTTGAGTCCGGCCATCACGACGTCGAGCGCCGACTGAGACCCCACGTATCCCACGATTCCGCACATGACCGGCAGCCTACGATCAGATTCGGTCGCGAACCGGCCTTCCCGTGCCCGAAATCGGAAATTCCCACCGGGGTACGAACGCCCCGGCGGGAATCAAGAAGCGGTGCCGCCGCCCGGCTCAGCCGAGCTTGGCCAGCTGGGCGTCGCTGATCTCCGTGGGGAACGCGAAGTCCTCGCCGGTGCCCGCGGCGGCGAGGTTGAGGACCGTGAAGGAGGCGACGGTGGCACCCTTGCGGGTGACGACCACCTTGACCGGGAACTCGTCGCCGTCCTCGCCGACCATCGTCATCGTCATGGCCACGGCCTCGTCGGCGCCGCCGGGAGCCTTGTCCTCGGCCACCTTCGCTATCTCGGCCGGCTCGCCGGCCGCGGTGAAGGAGAAGCCGCCGGCGCACTCGCCGAGCGCCGTCCGCACCTCCTCGACGGCCTTCTCCGCGCCGCCGTCGTCGTAGGAGGCCAGCGTGATCAGGGCCTTGTCCAGGTCGAACGCGGCCCCGATCGCCTCCTCGGTGGTCTGGTCGCCGGACGGCTTCTTCGGGCCCTCGGTCCAGGACCGCTTCACCGTCGCGACCGGCTCGCCCAGCGGCACGCCGACCTCGGCGAACGTCAGCGGCTCGCATGTCCCGCCGTCGGCCTTCACCTTGTCCTTGGCGACGTCGTCGGCCGCGGACACCTCGGTGACCTTGCCGTTCTCGACGTCCGCCTGCGCCAGGGCCGCCTTCTCCAGCTCGCCGGCGGTCAGCGCCTCGGCCGCCGGGGCCGCCGACGCGGCCTTGTCGCCCTTGCCCTTGCCGTCACCGGCCGCCTCGCCGCCCCCGTCGTCGGACGAGCCACAGGCGGTGGCGAGCAGGGCCAGGGCGGCGGCACAGGCCGCGAGGGCGGTACGACGGACAGCGGTCAGTCTCACGTAGGGGGCTCTTTCTTCCAGGTCGCGCAGGATCCGCGCATGCTTGCGCGCACTGTACGCACAGCGTGTTCACAGATGATCATCGGATGAGCCACCCGGTACCCGACCGTGACGCCCGCGTGATCTCGGGGCCGGGCGTGACACACCCCACCTGCCGCCCCGTTCGAACAGCGTTAACAATGGACTGTGATCTCTCCGGTCCCCTCGATGCCCCGGAGCGCCCACCGGCAGCGGCCGGAGGCGACTCCCTACGTCGACCTCACCCGTCCCGAGTGGAGCGCGCTGCGCGACAAGACGCCGTTGCCGCTGACCGCCGAGGAGGTCGAGAAGCTGCGCGGCCTCGGCGACGTCATCGACCTCGACGAGGTGCGGGACATCTACCTCCCGCTGTCCCGGCTCCTCAACCTCTACGTCGGCGCCACCGACGGCCTGCGCGGCGCGCTCAACACCTTCCTCGGTGAGCAGGGCTCCCAGTCCGGCACCCCCTTCGTCATAGGGGTCGCCGGCTCGGTCGCCGTCGGCAAGTCCACCGTCGCCCGCCTGCTCCAGGCGCTGCTCTCCCGCTGGCCCGAGCACCCGCGCGTGGAGCTGGTCACCACCGACGGCTTCCTGCTGCCCACCAGGGAGCTGGAGGCCAGGGGCCTGATGTCGCGGAAAGGTTTCCCCGAGTCCTACGACCGCCGGGCTCTGACCCGCTTCGTCGCCGACATCAAGGCGGGCAAGGCCGAGGTGACCGCGCCCGTCTACTCCCACCTCATCTACGACATCGTCCCGGACGAGAAGCTGGTCGTCCGCCGCCCGGACATCCTGATCGTCGAGGGCCTCAACGTCCTCCAGCCCGCGCTGCCCGGCAAGGACGGCCGCACCAGGGTCGGCCTCGCCGACTACTTCGACTTCAGCGTGTACGTCGACGCCCGCACCGAGGACATCGAGCGCTGGTACCTCAGCCGCTTCCGCAAGCTGCGCGAGACCGCCTTCCAGAACCCGTCCTCGTACTTCCGCAAGTACACCCAGGTGTCGGAGGAGGAGGCGCTCGACTACGCCCGCACCACCTGGCGCACCATCAACAAGCCGAACCTGGTGGAGAACGTGGCCCCCACCCGGGGCCGGGCCACCCTCATCGTGCGCAAGGGCCCCGACCACAAGGTGCAACGCCTGAGCCTGCGCAAACTCTGACGCCGGGCGCCCGTGCCGGACGCGGCTACGCTGCCGCCATGCTGCATCTGCGCCTGATCACCCCGGCCGACCGCACCGACGAGGCGGTCCGCCTGATCGACCGGACGGTGGGGACCACCCATCTGGTCGTCCTGCCCGGCTGCGCACGCGACCCCGAGGGCGACGTCGTCATGTGCGACGTGGCCCGCGAGGCCGGCGACGAACTCATCAACCGGCTGCGGGCGTTGGGCATCGACAGCTCCGGAGCCATCACGGCCGAGAACATCGACCTGTCGTTGTCCGAGCACGCCGCCCGGGCGGAGAAGGACGCGCCGGGCGAGCCCGCCGACGCGGTGCTGTGGGAGCAGTTGGAGGAGGCGACGCACGAGGAGTCGACGCTCTCCATCACCTACGTCGCCTTCATCACGCTCGCCACCATGATCGCGGCCTGCGGCGTGGTGCTCGACAACGCGATCCTGATCGTGGGCGCGATGGCGGTCGGCCCGGAGTTCGGCCCGCTGGCCGGCGTCTGCACGGCGATCGTCCAGCGGACCCCGCGGCTGGCGCTGCGCTCGCTGATCGCCCTGCTGGTCGGGTTCGCGGTGGCGATGGCGGTGACGGTGGGCTTCAGCCTCTTCATGGACACCGTGGACCTGTTCAGTGAAGCCCAGTTGGACGCGGAGCGCCCCAACACCGGGTTCGTGTACGCCCCCGACTGGTTCTCGTTCGTGGTGGCGGTCCTCGCCGGCATCGCGGGCACGCTGTCGCTGACGTCGGCGAAGTCCGGTGCCCTGGTGGGCGTCGCCATCTCCGTCACCACGGTCCCGGCCGCCGCGAACGCGGCCGTCGCCCTCTTCTACGAGGACGCCCACCAGGCCTGGCGCTCGACCGAGCAGCTCCTGCTCAACCTCGCGGCCATCATCCTGGCCGGCACTCTGACCCTCCTCACCCAGAAGGCCCTGTGGGCGACCCAACGGCGCCGGATGACGAAACCCAGCTAGGGGGCGGAGGGACCGCGCCTCACGGAACCCCCCGCCCCGCACCCGGCCCGGGAACTACCCCAGCGCCGACTTCACCGAGTCCGCCAGCCGCCCCGCGACGGCCCGGGCCTGCTCGATGTCGGCCGCCTCGACCATCACCCGCACCAGGGGCTCCGTCCCCGACGGACGCAGCAGCACCCGCCCGGTGCTCCCCAGCTCGCGCTCGGCCTCGGAGACCGCCGTGGCCAGCTCGGCGGAGCTGGTCACCCGGGACTTGTCCACGTCCGGCACGTTGATCAGCACCTGCGGCAGCCGCTCCATGACGGACGCGAGGTCCTGGAGCGTACGCCCGGTCTGCGCGACCCGCGCCGCCAGCATCAGGCCGGTCAGCGTGCCGTCGCCGGTGGTGGCGTGGTCGAGGATGATGACGTGGCCGGACTGCTCGCCGCCGAGGGCGTAGCCGTGCTCCTTCATCTCCTCCAGGACGTACCGGTCGCCGACGCCGGTCTGCACGAACTGGATGCCCTCGCGCTCCATGGCCAGCTTGAAGCCCAGGTTGGACATGACGGTCGCCACGACGGTGTCGGAACGCAGCGCGTCCCGCTCCCGCATCGCCAGCGCCAGCACGGCGAGGATCTGGTCGCCGTCCACCTCCGCGCCGGTGTGGTCCACGGCCAGGCAGCGGTCGGCGTCGCCGTCGTGGGCGATGCCCAGGTCGGCGCCGTGCTCGACGACGGCGGCCTTGAGCAGGTCGAGGTGGGTGGAGCCGCAGCCGTCGTTGATGTTGAGGCCGTCCGGCACCGCGCCGATGGTGACGACCTCGGCCCCGGCCCGCGCGAACGCCTCGGGCGAGACCCGGTGGGCCGCGCCGTGCGCCTCGTCGAGGACGATCTTCAGTCCGTCGAGGCGGTTGGGCAGGACGCCCACGAGATGGGCGACGTACTGGTCGAGCCCCTGGTCGTAGTCGCGGACGCGGCCGACGCCGGCGCCGGTCGGACGGTCCCAGGGGGCGCCGGTGCGGTGCTCGGCGTAGACGGACTCGATGCGGTCCTCCAGCTCGTCGGCGAGCTTGTGGCCGCCGCGGGCGAAGAACTTGATGCCGTTGTCGGGCATGGCGTTGTGGCTGGCGGAGAGCATCACGCCGAGGTCCGCGCCGAGCGCGCCGGTGAGGTGGGCGACCGCGGGCGTCGGCAGCACACCGACGCGCAGCACGTCCACGCCGGCGCTGGCCAGGCCCGCCACCACGGCGGCCTCCAGGAACTCCCCGGAGGCGCGCGGGTCCCGGCCGACCACCGCGGTCGGCCGGTGCCCGGCGAAGGTGCCCGCCTCGGCCAGCACGTGCGCCGCGGCGACGGAGAGACCGAGCGCCAGCTCGGCCGTCAGATCCGCGTTGGCGACGCCGCGCACGCCGTCCGTGCCGAAGAGTCGTCCCACTTGTCCTCCTGAGGAAACGTCACGGACGGGAGCGCTGCCGATGCGGCCCGCGCAGCCGACTCCCGTCGTCCCGGACGCGCACCGCCCGGTCATCCGATCACATGAGCCTTAGAACGTCTTGTGCCGTTATACGCCCAACGGCGGGGATAAACGAACGCCCCGGCAGCACAGTGGCGTGCCGCCGGGGCGTTCGGAGTACAGGCAGACGCGGCTTAGCGCTTGCTGTACTGCGGAGCCTTGCGGGCCTTCTTCAGACCGGCCTTCTTGCGCTCGACCGCACGGTCGTCGCGCTTGAGGAAGCCGGCCTTCTTCAGCGGGCCGCGGTTGTTGTCGACGTCGGCCTCGTTCAGGGCGCGGGCGACACCGAGACGGAGCGCACCGGCCTGGCCGGAGACACCGCCACCGGCGATGCGGGCGATGACGTCGTAACGGCCTTCCAGCTCGAGCACCTTGAAGGGCTCGTTGACCTCCTGCTGGTGCACCTTGTTCGGGAAGTAGTCCTCGAGGGTGCGGCCGTTGATCTTCCACTTGCCGGTGCCCGGGACGATCCGGACACGGGCGATGGCGTTCTTGCGGCGGCCCAGGCCGGCGGCCGGCTGGGGCTCGCCGAAGGCGGAGGCCATGGACTCCGAGGTGTACTCGCCCTCGACGGGGACCTCGGACTCGGTGGTGTAGCTGTCGATGTCGATCTCTTCGAGCGGCTGCTCGGCAGTGGTCTCGGCCACGATGCTCCTCAGATTCTCTTCAGTCTTAGGGGGTGGCCGGACTTACTGCGCGACCTGGGTGATCTCGAACGGCTGCGGCTGCTGCGCGCCGTGCGGGTGCTGGTCACCCTTGTAGACCTTCAGCTTCGAGAGCATCTGACGGCCCAGGGAGTTCTTCGGGAGCATGCCCTTGACGGCCTTCTCGATGGCCTTCTCCGGGTTCTTGTCCAGCAGCTCGTCGTAGCGGACGGAGCGCAGACCACCGGGGTAGCCGGAGTGGCGGTACGCCATCTTCTGGGTCCGCTTGTTGCCGGAGAGGTGCACCTTGTCGGCGTTGATGATGATGACGAAGTCACCAGCGTCGACGTGCGGCGCGTAGATCGGCTTGTGCTTGCCGCGCAGGAGGGTGGCGGCGGTGGTGGCCAGACGACCCAGGACGACGTCCTGAGCGTCGATGACGTGCCACTGGCGCGTCACATCGCCGGGCTTGGGGCTGTACGTACGCACGGTTCGTAGCCTTCGCTTCTTCAGTGAATGGTCCTGACAAGGTCACCGAAGACGATCACGACAGCCCTGACCGCACAGCGGTGACGCAAACCGCGTGCTGGTCGCTGGTCATCGGTCCCGGTGGACCGGTGTAAGGGCCCCTCACGTGAGAATGAGCAAGCCAATACACATACGACTGTGCAGAGTACCCGGGGTGGCGCAGCCTGGTCAAAACGGAGCCCCGCGGGCCGGCACGGGCTCCGCCCCGGACCCCGCGCGCGACCGGTCGCCGTCCGCGTCGTCCACCGTACGCCCGTCCGGCGCGCCGCCCGCCGACTGCCGGGCGACCGTCACCGCCAGCACACACAGGGTGAACGCGTCCCGGAAGGCCCGCCGCTTCTCCGACTCCAGCCAGGGCCAGGTGAGCCCCGGCACCTGCGGCACCAGCGAGATCCAGAACCAGGCCACGCGGGCCGCCGACCCGGCGTACGGCAGACCGGCGAGCAGCAGCGGCAGGACGACCAGCAGATAGTGGTCGTAGGAGGGGCGGGAGACGAGGAACGCGGCGAGCATCAGGCCCGCGCCGGTCTCCGCGAGCCGCAGCGGCCCGGGGCCGGCGCGCCGCCAGCGGACGTACGCGCACAGCACCCCGGCCCCGGCCGCCGCCACCGCCAGCGCCTGGGCCGGCGCCTCCGGCACCCCGAGCCGGGGCAGCACGGCCGCCGGGGACGCCTCGTAGAGCCGGACGAAGCCGTCGTCGCCGTGCAGGAGGAAGGGCAGGGTGTGGGTGAAGAAGCCGGCCGGGTCGGGCATCAGCAGCGCCGCCGCGCCGGAGGCGAGCGCGGGCAGGGCCACGGCGGTCGCCAGCGCCCGCCACCGCCCGGCGAACAGGAAGAGCAGGACGACGGGCGCGAGCAGCGGCTTGAGCGCCACGGCCGCGCCGACCACCGCCCCGGCCGCCGTCCACCGCCCCCGGCTCGCCAGCAGCAGGGCCAGCGGCAGGGCCACCGCCGCCGTCACCGTCCAGTTGCCGAGGCGCACCAGGTGCCCGAAGGGCGCGAAGCCCGCCGCCAGCCCGGTCAGCCCGAGCACCGCCAGCCGGCTGCCGAGCGGCACCCGGTGCAGCCGCAGCGCACAGGCCCAGCCCACCGCCAGCAGGGCCGTCACCGCGCACGGCACCAGCCACCGCAGCACCGCCGCCGGCAGCATCGCCTGGGGGACGGCCGCCAGGACCGCGCTCGGCAGATAGAGGAAGTGCGGATCGTCGTACGGGGAGCCGCCGGCCAGCCAGGTCCGGGCGGCCCGCACCACGATCGCGTTGTCCATCCCCCCGTCCGAGGTCACCCGCGCCGCGTGCCCCGCGCACGCCGCCAGGACCGCCAGGAGCACCGCCCACGGCGCCCGGCCCACCGGTCGCACCAACCACCCGGAGATGTCGCTTTTGCCCGTCCGCATGGACGGAACGCTAGGTCCTGCGGGGCCTCCACGGCCGCACCAGCGCGCCGCGCGGCACGTCTAAGATGCCGCCCATGAGCTTTGGGCAGGGGGGACCTCAGTCGCAGTGGGATCCCTGGAAACCGCAATCGCAGCAGCCGTCCCAGCAGCCCTGGAACAGCGGCCCGGCCGACAACACCCCTGACTGGGCCGCCCTCGCCGAGGCGTCCGAGGCCCGCGCCAAGCGCCGCCGGCTGCTCTTCGTCGGCGGCGGCGCCCTGGCCACCGTCGCGATCGCCGGCGCCGTCGCCGTGGCCGTGGTCTCCGCCAACGGCTCCGGGCAGGCGTCGGACGGGCCCTCCTCGCAGCTCCCCGCCACGGCGGACATACCCAGCGCGTCGGCCACGGCCCCCTCGTTCGCGCCGACCAGCGCACCGCCGCCGCTGGACCCCAAGGACTTCGTCTCCAGCGCCGAGAAGGACAAGGCCCCGCTCAGCCCGGACCTGCTCTTCCCCGGCACCCAGCTCACCATGAGCGGCACCGTCTACAAGAAGGGCCCGACGGCCGACACCCGCACCTGCGGTTCCGCCGCCCAGAAGACGCTGCCGAAGGTCCTCACCGACAACGGCTGCACCCGCATGATGCGGGTCACCTACACCCGGGGCGACGTGGCGGTGACGGTCGGCGTGGCCGTCTTCGACACCGAGGCGCAGGCCGCCGGGGCCAAGCGGCAGGCCGACAAGAAGAGCATCATCCGCTCCCTGTCCGGCGGCGGCGTGAAGTCCTTCTGCACCGGCGCCGTCTGCCGCTCCACGACCAACTCCTACGGCCGCTACGCCTACTTCACGGTCGCCGGCCACACCGACGGCAAGGACGTCACGGAGAAGGCCACCGAGGTGTTCAAGGCCGGCGACGACCTGGCCGAGTTCGCCTTCCGCCAGATCCGTCAGCGCGGCGAGGCCCAGGCATCGGCGGCGGCCGAGGGCTAGGCCCCGCCCGGGCCGCCGCGCCTCAGCAGCAGCCGGCGCCCGGCAGCGTGCGCCTGTTGCGCGCCTCCTTGTTCCGGGCCGCCAGCAGGTCGTCGGCCGGGTAGCCGACCTCCTCCAGGGTCAGCCCGTGCGGCCGTACGACGTGCACGGCCGAGTCCCGTACGCCGGCCGCGAGCACCTCGGCGGGCCAGTCGGGCGTGCGGTGGCCGTCGCCGACGAACAGCAGGGCGCCGATCAGGGAGCGCACCATGTTGTGGCAGAAGGCGTCGGCCCGCACGGTGGCGGTGATGATCCCGTCGTCGCCCCGGACCAGGCTCAGCTCCTGGAGCGTCCGGATGGTGGTGGCGCCCTCCCGCTTCTTGCAGTAGGCGGCGAAGTCGTGCTCCCCCAGCAGCCCGCGGGCGGCCTCGTTCATGGCGTCCACGTCGAGCGGCCAGTCGTGCCACAGGACGTGGCCGCGCAGCAGCGGGTCGACACCGCCGGGGTTGTCGGTGACCCGGTAGGCGTAGCGCCGCCAGACGGCCGAGAACCGCGCGTTGAAGCCGCTCGGCGCCTCCCTGAGCGCCCAGACCCGTACGTCCCTGGGCAGCCGCCCCGCGAGCCGCTTGAGCAGCTTCACGTGGTGCTCCGCCCACACCTCGCGGGGAAGATCGACGTGCGCCACCTGCCCCCGGGCGTGCACGCCCGCGTCGGTCCGCCCCGCCACGGTCAGCTCGTACGTCTCCCCGGACCGCGTCACCGTCCGCAGCGCGTCCTCGATCTCCCCCTGTACGGTCCGCCGCCCCCCGGCCTGCTTGGCCCACCCGGAGAACTCGGTCCCGTCGTACGAGAGATCCAGCCGCACCCGCACGAACCCGGCCTCAACTTCGTCACTCACCCAGAGATCCTCTCAACCAGACGAAAGCGGGCCCGCCCCTGAAAAGGAACGGACCCGCAGACGCCCCGAAGGGGCGCGGGGAACTGCGCGACCAGCCACGCCGAAAGCCGCAGCCGCGATCACACAGCCCCCGCAGAACGCTTACGCGTCCTTCGACTCCTCGGCCGCGGCCTCGTCGTCGGCCTTGGCCGTGTCGACCTTGGTCTCCTCGGCAGCCGGAGCGGCCTCGGCGTCCTTGGCGGCACGCTTGGTGGCGGCCTCGGCCTCGCCGGTCGCCTCCTGCGCCACGGTCAGCGCCTCCACCAGCTCGATGACGGCCATGGGCGCGTTGTCGCCACGGCGGTTACCGATCTTGGTGATCCGGGTGTAGCCACCGGGACGGTTCTCGTAGCGCGGGCCGATCTCGGTGAAGAGCGTGTGGACGATGCTCTTGTCCGTGATCACCTGGAGCACCTGACGGCGGTTGTGAAGGTCGCCCTTCTTCGCCTTGGTGACCAGACGCTCGGCGTACGGACGCAGCTTGCGCGCCTTCGCCTCGGTGGTGGTGATCCGGCCGTGCTCGAAGAGGCTCTTCGCGAGGTTCGCGAGGAGCAGCTTCTCGTGCGCGGCGCTGCCGCCCAGACGGGCACCCTTGGTGGGCTTCGGCATGGTGATTCTCCTAGGTGTCTGCCCCGGCCGTATCAGGTACCGGAGTCAGTATCCGAGCAGGCGGTCGCCTGTCGGAGATCCGGGGCGCCTTTCGACGCCCCGGAGGGTCCGCGCCCCGAAGGGCGCGGGGAACTGCGCGACCGGCCGCAACGGACCGGCAGCCGAATCAGTACTGCTCGGTCTCCACGAAACCGGCGTCAGCGTCGTCATCGGCGCCGAAGGCGTCCGCGGCGGCGGTCGGGTCGAATCCGGGCGGGCTGTCCTTGAGCGCCAGGCCCATACCGGCCAGCTTCGCCTTGACCTCGTCGATCGACTTCGCACCGAAGTTGCGGATGTCGAGCAGGTCGGCCTCGGAGCGGGCGACCAGCTCACCCACGGAGTGGATGCCCTCGCGCTTGAGGCAGTTGTACGACCGAACGGTGAGCTCCAGCTCCTCGATCGGCAGCGCCAGGTCGGCGGCGAGCGCGGCGTCCGTCGGGGACGGGCCCATGTCGATGCCCTCGGCGTCGATGTTCAGCTCGCGGGCGAGACCGAACAGCTCGACCAGGGTCTTACCGGCGGAGGCCATGGCGTCACGCGGACGCATCGCCTGCTTGGTCTCGACGTCGACGATCAGCTTGTCGAAGTCGGTGCGCTGCTCGACACGCGTGGCCTCGACCTTGTACGTGACCTTGAGAACCGGCGAGTAGATCGAGTCGACCGGGATGCGCCCGATCTCCTGACCGACCTGCTTGTTCTGCACGGCGGAGACGTAGCCGCGACCGCGCTCGACGGTCAGCTCCATCTCCAGCTTGCCCTTGCCGTTGAGCGTGGCGAGGACGAGGTCGGGGTTGTGCACCTCGACACCGGCCGGGGGCGCGATGTCGGCGGCGGTGACCAGACCCGGGCCCTGCTTGCGCAGGTACATCACGACCGGCTCGTCGTGCTCCGAGGAGACGACCAGCTGCTTGATGTTGAGGATCAGGTCGGTGACGTCCTCCTTGACGCCCGGCACGGTGGTGAACTCGTGCAGGACACCGTCGATGCGGATGCTGGTGACAGCAGCGCCGGGGATCGACGAGAGGAGGGTGCGGCGGAGGGAGTTGCCGAGGGTGTAGCCGAAGCCCGGCTCCAGCGGCTCGATGACGAACCGGGAGCGGAACTCGTCGACGACCTCTTCGGTCAACGAGGGACGCTGAGCGATCAGCATGTGGTGATCCTTCAGTCAGGGGCGCCCGCTATTTGACGCCCGACTAGTACTGCAAGGGTACGGGCGATACGGCCCGAAAGAGCCGTACCGCCCGGAAAACCCTGGTGAAGCGATGCCTGGACCGACCGCGAGGGTCAGACGCGGCGGCGCTTCGGCGGACGGCAGCCGTTGTGCGGGGTGGGCGTGACGTCCTGGATGGAGCCGACCTCGAGGCCGGTCGCCTGCAGGGAGCGGATGGCGGTCTCACGACCGGAACCCGGGCCCTTGACGAAGACGTCGACCTTGCGCATGCCGTGCTCCTGGGCGCGGCGGGCGGCCGACTCGGCGGCCATCTGCGCGGCGAACGGCGTGGACTTCCGGGAGCCCTTGAAGCCGACGTGGCCGGCGGAGGCCCAGGAGATCACGTTGCCGGTCGGGTCCGTGATGGACACGATCGTGTTGTTGAACGTGCTCTTGATGTGCGCGTGGCCGTGAGCGACGTTCTTCTTTTCCTTGCGGCGCACCTTCTTGGCAGCGCCCTGACGACCCTTGGGGGGCATCTATAACTCCTACGGGAGGTGGTCGGTCCTACAGCGAAGACCGCTGGACGGCGAGTCCGCTGCGGACTACTTCTTGCCCGGCTTCTTCTTGCCGGCGATGGCGCGACGCGGGCCCTTGCGGGTGCGAGCGTTCGTGCTGGTGCGCTGACCGCGGACGGGCAGACCGCGACGGTGACGGAGACCCTGGTAGGTACCGATCTCGACCTTGCGGCGGATGTCGGCCTGGATCTCGCGACGGAGGTCACCCTCGGTCTTGATGTTGTTGTCGACGTACTCGCGGATCGCGACGAGCTGCTCCTCGGAGAGGTCGCGAACACGGGTGTTCGGGTCCACGCCGGTGGCAGCGAGCGTCTGCTGCGAGAGGGTCCGGCCGATGCCGAACACGTAGGTGAGGGCGATCTCCACGCGCTTTTCGCGCGGGATGTCAACACCGGAAACGCGTGCCATTCAATGGCTCCAGTTGGTTGATCGGAGGTCTTCCACAGGACCGGCTCCCGGCCGCCGTATGAGGTACGGAACGGGTCCCCGGCCTCCGAACCGGGGGTGTCGGACGTCTGGCGTCCGGGTCCTGCGTATGAACATATTCAGCTCGCGTCGCGCGAAGTCATGCGAATCGCGGAGGGAACGGTCAGGCGTCAGCCCTGGCGCTGCTTGTGGCGCGGGTTGTCGCAGATGACCATGACCCGACCGTGACGGCGGATCACCCTGCACTTGTCGCAGATCTTCTTGACGCTCGGCTTGACCTTCATGGGATGTGAGGTTCTCCGGGTCAGTTGCCGGCGGTCCCGCGCACGAGGTGCGCAGGACGTGGGCAAGATCTACTTGTACCGGTAGACGATCCGGCCACGCGTCAGGTCGTACGGAGACAGCTCCACCACGACCCGGTCGTCAGGGAGGATGCGGATGTAGTGCATGCGCATCTTGCCGCTGATGTGTGCCAGGACCTGGTGGCCGTTCTGGAGCTCGACCTTGAACATGGCGTTCGGAAGAGACTCGACGACAGTGCCCTCGATCTCGATGGCACCTTGCTTCTTGGCCACGCTTCGCCCTTCGAATCGACTACCTTGATCGACTCCCGTGCGTTGTAGCGTTCGCACGCGGACATGCGGGTGCACCAGAGCCGACGAGTCAGTCTACGTCAGCGAACCCGGAAAGGCGAAACGGGGAAGTCTGCCCCGGATACCTGATCGTTATGCGAGCGGGTCCGGCGCCGCCGTGATCCCCAGCTCGGCCAGCTTCGCCTTGCCGCCGTCGACCGCCGTCAGGACCAGCGGGCCCTGCTCCGTCAGGGCCACGGAGTGCTCCCAGTGCGAGGACCAGGTGCCGTCGGTCGTCACGACCGTCCACTCGTCCTCGAGGACCTCCGTGCGCGGGGTGCCGAGGGAGACCATCGGCTCGATGGCCAGGCAGAAGCCGGGGACCAGCTTGGGGCCCTTGCCGCGCTTGCGGTCGACGTAGTTCAGCAGGTGCGGGTCCATGTGCATCTCGGTGCCGATGCCGTGGCCGCCGTAGTCCTCGATGATCCCGTACTTGCCGCCGCCGGGCTTGGGCTGGCGGCGGATGTAGGTCTCGATGGCACGGGAGACGTCCACCAGGCGGTTGCCCTGCTTCATCGCCGCGATGCCCGCCCACATCGACTCCTCGGTCACCCGGGACAGCTCGACCAGCTCCGGGGCGTGACCGGAGCCGACGAAGGCCGTGTACGCGGCGTCGCCGTGCCAACCGTCGATGATGGCGCCGCAGTCGATGGAGATGACGTCGCCGTCCTTGAGGACCACGTCGTCGGAGGGGATGCCGTGGACCACGACCTCGTTCACCGAGGTGCAGATGGTGGCGGGAAAGCCGCCGTACCCGAGGAAGTTCGGCTTGGCGTCGTGCTCCGCGAGGACCTTGCGGGCGACCTGGTCCAGGTCCCTGGTGGTCGCGCCGGGCACGGCCGCCTCACGCGTGGCAGCGTGGATGGCCGCGACGACCAGCCCCGCCTCACGCATCTTGGCGATCTGCTCGGGGCTCTTGATCTGCACCATCTGTGCTGCCGCCTCCTGCCGCGGGTTTACGTCGATCCCCTCCACGATACGCGTCCGCGCGCACCGAAGTCGGGGCGGAGGCATACCGAACGGCCTCGCGCGGCCGGTCTCCGCCCTGCCCGCCGGGGCCGCCCGAAGCTGTAGCCACGCCTGCACCCTGGGCAACTAAATTCGTTGACGAGCCTAACTGGCCACTCTAGCCTCGCAGTTGCCATCCGGCGACGCCGGCCGGCAGCACGCACCTCCCTACGGGGGCCGGTCACACGGTCCCCAGAAACAGAGGTACAAGTGATCAGGAAGACTCTGTCCCGCCTGGCCGTGACCGGTGCCGCCGCCGCTCTGGTCGGCATCACCGCCGCCTCGCCCGCCCTGGCCGCCGACGAAGGGCCCCTCTGGTACGGCAACCGGGGCACGGTGACGTTCAACGACGACGGTGACGACATCACGGTCTGCGACAGACTGGCGGACGGCTACGGCGTCACCGGGTACCTGGAGCGGCTCAACAGCACGGGCACCGGCCTGGTCTACGTCATCAAGGAAGACGACGGCGGGGACGCCGGCTGTGACCGGTCCAACAACGGTTACGACATGATCGGCAACATCTCGCACGGCCTGGCCATCTGCTGGCACGGCACCGGCTCCTGCGTCCGCTCGAACTGGTACTTCGACGAGTAGGCCCGCCCGGCACCGAGTGGTGCGGGGTCTCCACGTCTCCACGCAGTCACGTAGACCCTGACGCTCCGGCCGGTACGGACGAACGACCGATTCGTCCGTACCGGCCGGAGCTGTTGGTGTGCGCGGTCCCGGACGCGCGTCCGCCCGGGACCGCGCACACCGTCAGCGCTTGGTGAAGACCGGGTTCCAGCGGCCGGCGTAGTCGGCCTCGGCCTTGCGGAAGCCCGAGAGCGGGATCACCTCGTCGCTGTCCAGGCCGACCAGGATCAGCTGGTTGCGGAACTCGCCCTTGCCCGGCCGGCACTGGTCCGGGTCGCACCGCCAGGCGATGAGGTGGGTGTCGTCCGCCCACGCGAGCAGCTGCTGTCCGGGTACGACCGCGCTCCGCTCGCCGGTCTTCGCGTCCAGGACCGCCGAGACGATCCGGCCGTCCTCGCCGCCCGCGAAGCCACCTGTCACCAGCTTCCCGTCCGGGGACGCCACCACCGGCGGGAAGATCGAATCGGTCTTCCGCCGCGGCAGAGGCTTCGGCCTGCCGTTCAGGTCGTAGTAGTTCCTGCCCGGCTGGTCGAGCCTCTGCTCCCACAGCAGCTCGCCGTCAGGGCTCCAGCCGAAGTCCTGACGCCCGGTGCCGGCCATGGCCGCGAGACTGTCCTTCTCGGCCGGGCGCTCGGCGAATTCGGCCCGGCCGGAGGCGACGTCGATGACGTAGAAGCCGGTACGGCTCTGCTTCGGCCCCGGCACCTCCTGAGCATCGACGCCCTTGGACGCGTCGCCCTCCACCCGCACCGGTGCGTCCCGGAAGAGGCCGTCCGGGTGGTGGCTGTACGCCGTCGCCACCAGGCGCTCGCCGTCCGGCGAGAACTGCACGCCGCCCACGCTCTTGTCGACCTCGATCCAGCGCTGGACCTTGCCCGTCGACAGGTTCAGCAGGCCGATGCGGTTGGCGGGCAGATCGCCCTCCAGCACCGCGGCCGTCTTCATCCCGGGAGCGACGTCGAGCCAGGCCCAGTCGGTCTTCTCGTACCGCTCGGTCCCGGCGTCGTACAGACTCCACTCCCGCGCGTTCACCGCGTCCCCGCCCGGCTTCTGGACCGGCTTCGTCGTGTAGTACGCCGAGACGGCGACCTCTCCGGCGGCTATCAGCTCGCGCGGCGGGGACTGGTCCGGACGGGCCATGACGTCCGCGACCTCGGGCTGGCGCTCTTCCTCCGGATCACCGCCCGTCACGGCCAGGGACACCCCGATGGCCGCGGCGACCACGACGACCGCGGCGACCGCGAGGGCGCGGCCCCGGCGGCGGAGCGACGACGGCTGCTCCCGCTCGCTGGATTCGTCGGGACATGACAACTGTTCGCGCTTGATGGCCGTACCTCCAGAGCACTTCGGGGTCCCCAAGAAGCAAGGCAGCGGCCCCCCGCCGGGGGGCCGCTGCCCTTCTGAGCAAGCTGTTACGAACCGGGCAGTGCCGCCATGGCCCGCTTGGTGACGTCCGCCACCTTCCCCATCGCGGAGACGGTGGTCACCAGGCCCTGGGCCCGGTAGTAGTCGATGATCGGCTCGGTCTGCGTGTGGTAGACCTCCAGGCGCCGGCGCACCGTGGCCTCGCTGTCGTCGTCACGCTGGTAGAGCTCGCCACCGCACACATCGCACACACCCTCCGCCGCGGGCGGGTTGTAGGTGAGGTGGAAGACGTGGGCCGAGTCGTTGCGGCAGATCCGCCGGCCGGCGATCCGCTTGACGACCTCGTCCTCGGGGACCTCCAGGTCCAGCACCGCGTCGATCTTCATGTCCGCTTCACGGAGCATCTCGTCGAGCGCTTCCGCCTGGGCCACGTTCCGCGGGAAGCCGTCGAGGAGGAAGCCGCCGGCGGCGTCCGGCTGCTCCATGCGGTCCTGCGCCATGCCGATGGTGACCTGGTCGGGCACCAGCTGTCCCGCGTCCATGTACGACTTCGCACGCAGCCCGAGCTCTGTGCCCTGGCTGATGTTGGCCCGGAACAGGTCGCCGGTGGAGATGTGCGGGATCTGCAGCGTCTCGGCAAGGCGGGTGGCCTGCGTTCCCTTTCCGGCACCCGGTGGCCCGACGAGGACGATTCGCATCAGCGGAGGAACCCTTCGTAATTGCGCTGCTGGAGCTGGCTCTCGATCTGCTTCACCGTCTCGAGTCCGACACCCACGATGATCAGGATGCTGGTCCCGCCGAACGGGAAGTTCTGGTTTGCCCCGAAACCGGCCAACGCCATTGTCGGTACGAGAGAGATCAGGCCCAGATACAGCGAACCCGGCCAGGTGATCCGGTTGAGTACGTAGCTCAGATACTCAGCGGTCGGTCGGCCAGCCCGGATGCCCGGGATGAACCCACCATACTTCTTCATGTTGTCCGCGACTTCCTCGGGGTTGAACGAGATGGCCACGTAGAAGAAGGCGAAGAAGACGATCAGGAAGAAGTACAGGATGATGTGCGGCGTCGCCCCGGTGTCCGCGAGGTTCTTGTTGATCCAGGTGGCCCAGCCCGACGTCGAGTTCGAGAACTGGACGACCAGCGCCGGGATGTAGAGGAGCGACGAGGCGAAGATGACGGGGATGACGCCCGCCTGGTTCACCTTGAGCGGGATGTAGGTCGAGGTGCCGCCGTAGGAACGCCGGCCGATCATGCGCTTCGCGTACTGCACCGGGATGCGGCGCTGGGCCTGCTCCACGAAGACCACCAGGCCGACCATGACGAAGCCCACCAGCATGACCGTGCCGAACTCGATCCAGCCGTCGGCCAGGGTGCCCTCCTGCTTGATGGCCCACAGAGCGGAGGGGAAGGTCGCGGCGATCGAGATGAACATCAGGATCGACATGCCGTTGCCGATGCCGCGGTCGGTGATCAGCTCGCCGAGCCACATGACGACGGCCGTACCGGCGGTCATGGTGATGACCATGACGATGGTGGTGAAGATGGCCTGGTCGGGCACGATCTGACCGGCGACGGTGCAGTTGGGGAAGAGCGCGCCGCTGCGGGCGGTGGCCACCAGGCCGGTGCCCTGGAGGATGGCCAGGGCGATGGTCAGGTAACGGGTGTACTGCGTGATCTTCGCCGTACCCGCCTGGCCCTCCTTCTTCAGGGCCTCCAGACGCGGGATCACGACGGTGAGCAGCTGCAGAATGATGCTCGCCGTGATGTACGGCATGATGCCGAGCGCGAAGACCGTGATCTGCAGCAGCGCGCCACCGCTGAACATGTTGACCAGGCCGAGGGGACCCTGGCTGCCGGACGCCTGGTCCACGCACTCCTGGACGCTCTTGTAGTCGACGCCTGGAATGGGGATGTGGGTACCGAGGCGGTACACCACGATGATGCCGAGCGTGAAGATCAGCTTCTTGCGCAGGTCGGGCGTCTTGAACGCCCGGGCGAACGCGGTGAGCACGGTGCCTCCTGCGACCCCCGCGCTACTGCGTCAAGGGTGACGGTCTTGAGGTTCGACTGACGACAAAGTAAGTAACGGTCAACTGCCGCTCAGGGTGCCTCATGTGACGCACCCGTGAAAGAGGGCAGCGCAGGCCACCTTACCGGCGGGACCTATGCCCTTGGAACGACCAACCGGGGATACCCCTTTTGTGGGGCATCCCCGGTCGGGATCGCTCAAGTCATCGAGACGCCTGATGGGTTCAGACGAGCTCGGTGACGGTGCCGCCGGCGGCGGTGATCTTCTCCTTGGCGGAGCCGGAGACGGCGTCGACCGTCACCTGCAGCGCCACGGAGATCTCGCCCTGGCCGAGGACCTTGACGAGGCTGTTCTTGCGAACGGCACCCTTGGCCACCAGGCCCTCGACGGTGACCTCGCCACCCTCGGGGTACAGCGCGGCCAGCTTGTCGAGGTTCACGACCTGGTACTCGGTCTTGAACGGGTTCTTGAAGCCCTTCAGCTTCGGAAGACGCATGTGGAGGGGCATCTGGCCACCCTCGAAGCGCTCCGGAACCTGGTAACGGGCCTTCGTACCCTTCGTACCACGACCGGCCGTCTTACCCTTCGACGCCTCACCACGACCGACACGGGTCTTGGCGGTCTTGGCGCCCGGGGCGGGACGGAGGTTGTGGATCTTGAGCGGGTTCTGCTCACCCATGATCAGTCGACCTCCTCGACCGTCACGAGGTGGCGGACGGTGTGCACCATGCCGCGGAACTCGGGGCGGTCCTCCTTGACGACCTGCGTGTTGATGCCCTTGAGACCAAGGGAGCGCAGGGTGTCACGGTGGTTCTGCTTGCTGCCGATGTAGGACTTGACCTGCGTAATCTTGAGCTGCGCCATGATTACGCACCCGCCCCGGCACGCGCACGGAGAAGAGCCGCGGGGGCGACGTCCTCGAGCGGCAGACCACGGCGGGCCGCGATCTCCTCGGGACGCTGCAGGCCCTTGAGGGCCTCCACGGTCGCGTGCACGATGTTGATCTGGTTGTCGGAGCCGAGCGACTTCGACAGCACGTCGTGGATACCGGCGCACTCGAGCACGGCGCGCACCGGACCACCGGCGATAACACCGGTACCGGGGGACGCGGGCTTGAGCAGCACGACGCCGGCAGCCTTCTCACCCTGGATGGGGTGCGGGATGGTGCCCTGGATGCGGGGGACCTTGAAGAAGTGCTTCTTGGCCTCCTCAACGCCCTTGGCGATGGCGGCCGGCACCTCCTTGGCCTTGCCGTATCCGACACCCACGGTGCCGTCACCGTCGCCCACCACGACCAGCGCGGTGAAGCTGAAGCGACGACCACCCTTCACAACCTTGGCGACACGGTTGATCGCGACGACGCGCTCAACGTAAGCGGTCTTCTCGGCGGCAGCTGCGCCGCCGTCACGGCCCTTCCGGTCCCGCCGCTCGCCGCCACCGGCACCGCCACCGCGGCGCTGGGGTCCAGCCATTGGAATTACCTCTCTCTGTTTCCGCTAGCGATACGGAACCGGCTCAGAACTTCAGTCCGGCTTCGCGGGCGGCGTCCGCCAGGGCGGCGATGCGCCCGGCGTACTGGTTACCACCACGGTCGAACACGACGGCCTCGACACCGGCGGCCTTGGCGCGCTCGGCGACCAGGGCACCGACCTGCTTGGCCTGCGCGGACTTGTCGGCCTCGCCACCGCGGATCGAGGAGTCCAGGGTGGACGCCGACGCGAGGGTGTGACCCTTCAGGTCGTCGATCACCTGGGCCACGATGTGGCGGTTCGAGCGAGTAACGACCAGACGGGGACGCTCCGCCGTACCGGCGATCCGCTTGCGGATCCGGATGTGACGGCGCTTGATCGCGGCGCGCTTGTAGGCGTCGCCCTTGAGGATCTTCTGCCCGTATGCCATGGCTTACTTACCCGCCTTTCCGACCTTGCGGCGGATGACTTCGCCCTCGTACTTGACGCCCTTGGCCTTGTACGGGTCGGGCTTGCGCAGCTTGCGGATGTTGGCCGCAACCTCGCCGACCTTCTGCTTGTCGATGCCCTCGACCGAGAAGCGGGTCGGGGACTCCACCTTGAAGGTGATGCCCTCGGGGGCCTCGACGGTGATCGGGTGGCTGTAACCGAGGGAGAACTCCAGGTTCGAACCCTTGGCGACAACGCGGTAACCGACACCGCTGATCTCGAGCTTCTTCACGTAACCCTGGGTCACGCCGGTGATCATGTTCGCCACCAGCGTGCGGGACAGGCCGTGCAGGGCCTTGCTCTGACGCTCGTCGTTGGGGCGGGTGACGTTCAGAACGCCGTCCTCACCCTTGGCGATGTCGATCGGCGCCACGACGGTGTGAGTCAGCGAACCCTTGGGGCCCTTGACCGAGACCGTACGGCCGTCGATGGTGACGTCCACGCCGGCGGGAACCGCGATGGGGAGCTTGCCGATGCGCGACATAGCTGTTTCCTCCGTTCCCTTCCGCTACCAGACGTAGGCGAGGACTTCCCCACCCACGCCCTTCTTGCCGGCCTGCTTGTCGGTGAGGAGCCCGTGCGACGTGGAGATGATCGCCACGCCGAGGCCGCCCAGCACCTTCGGCAGGTTGGTGGACTTCGCGTACACCCGGAGACCGGGCTTGGAGATCCGCTTGATGCCCGCGATGGAGCGCTCACGGTTCGGGCCGAACTTCAGCTCGAGAACGAGGTTCTTGCCGACCTCGGCGTCCTCGACCTTCCAGCCCGTGATGAAGCCCTCCTGCTGGAGGATCTCCGCGATGTGAGACTTGATCTTGGACGCCGGCATCGTCACGGAGTCGTGGTACGCCGAGTTCGCGTTCCGCAGACGCGTAAGCATGTCTGCGATCGGATCAGTCATGGTCATGAATTGGCCTTCGGCCTCTCTCGCCGGGGTTTCCTGGTGCGCCATCCCTCTCCCCGATCCGAGACGGGACGGGTGCGGCGCGGTGGACCTACGGCGTAGTAAGTCGTACGGGCGGCAGACGCCCAACCCCACAAGCCTAAGGCATGTGAGGACGGGCCCCTGCCGACCCAGATGCTTACCGAGAGTCTGAATAACCCGGGATTACCGGATTACCAGGAGCTCTTGGTCACGCCCGGCAGCTCGCCGCGGTGAGCCATCTCACGAAGGCACACGCGGCACAGGCCGAACTTGCGGTAGACGGAGTGCGGACGGCCGCAGCGCTGGCAGCGGGTGTAGCCACGCACACCGAACTTGGGCTTGCGAGCAGCCTTAGCGATCAGAGCCTTCTTCGCCATCTCGCTCACGCCTCCTTGAACGGGAAGCCGAGGTGACGAAGGAGCGCGCGGCCCTCAGCGTCGTTGGTCGCCGTGGTGACCACGGTGATGTCCATACCCCGGACGCGGTCGATCTTGTCCTGGTCGATCTCGTGGAACATGACCTGCTCCGTGAGACCGAAGGTGTAGTTGCCACGGCCGTCGAACTGCTTGGGGGACAGGCCGCGGAAGTCGCGGATGCGCGGGAGCGCCAGCGACAGGGTGCGGTCCAGGAACTCCCACATGCGGTCGCCACGGAGCGTGACGTGGGCACCGATCGGCTGACCCTCGCGCAGCTTGAACTGCGCGATGGACTTGCGGGCCTTGGTGACGGCCGGCTTCTGACCGGTGATCGTGGTGAGGTCGCGGATGGCGCCCTCGATCAGCTTGGAGTCGCGGGCGGCGTCGCCCACACCCATGTTGACCACGATCTTGACGAGGCCCGGAACCTGCATGACGTTCTCGTAGGAGAACTCCTCACGCAGCTTGCCGGCGATCTCCTCGCGGTACTTCGTCTTCAGACGCGGAGTCGTGGTGGTAGCCATCAGATGTCCTCACCCGTCCGCTTGGCAACGCGGATCTTGTTGCCCTCGTCGTCGAAGCGGTAACCGACGCGCGTGACGACCTTGTTGCCGTCCTTCTCCACGACCAGCTGGACGTTGGAGACGTGGATCGGGGCCTCGGTGGTCACGATGCCGCCGGCCTGCGAACCGCGAGCGGTCGGCCCGGCCTTGGTGTGCTTCTTGACCCGGTTGACACCCTCGACCAGGACGCGGTCCTCGCGGGGGAAGGCCGCGATGACCTTGCCCTGCTTGCCCTTGTCCTTACCGGTGATGACCTGGACCAGGTCGCCCTTCTTGATCTTCATGCTCACAGCACCTCCGGCGCGAGGGAGATGATCTTCATGAACTTCTTCTCGCGCAGCTCACGGCCGACGGGGCCGAAGATACGGGTGCCGCGGGGGTCGCCGTCGTTCTTCAGAATGACGGCGGCGTTCTCGTCGAAGCGGATGTACGAGCCATCCGGACGGCGACGCTCCTTGACGGTGCGAACGATGACCGCCTTGACGACGTCACCCTTCTTCACGTTGCCACCGGGGATCGCGTCCTTGACGGTGGCGACGATGACGTCACCGATGCCCGCGTAGCGGCGACCGGAGCCACCGAGCACACGGATGCAAAGGATTTCCTTCGCACCAGTGTTGTCGGCGACGCGCAGTCGCGACTCCTGCTGGATCACGTCTATCTCCTGATTGTCTGCCGGTTCCCGGCAGGGGCCTCAGTACGAGGACCCCTGCCGAGCCTGGCGGAACTGACCTGCGTGGGTTTGCCCCGCAGGAATTACTTGGCCTTCTCGAGGATCTCGACGACGCGCCAGCGCTTCGTCGCGGACAGCGGCCGGGTCTCCATCAGGAGGACGCGGTCGCCGACACCGGCGGCGTTCTGCTCGTCGTGGGCCTTGAGCTTCTCGGTACGGCGGATGACCTTGCCGTACAGCGCGTGCTTGACGCGGTCCTCGACGGCGACGACGACGGTCTTGTCCATCTTGTCGCTGACGACCAGACCCTCACGGGTCTTGCGGAAGCCGCGGGCGGCCTTCGTCTCTTCAGTCACGTTGCTCTCGCTCATCAGGCGCTCTCCACCGTCTCGATGCCCAGCTCGCGCTCACGCATCAGGGTGTAGATCCGCGCGATGTCCTTACGGACGGCCTTCAGCCGGCCGTGGTTCTCGAGCTGACCCGTGGCCGCCTGGAAGCGGAGGTTGAACAGCTCTTCCTTGGCCTCGCGGAGCTTCGCGAGAAGCTCCTCGTTGCCCAGCTCGCGCAGCTCGGACGCCTTGGTACCGGCCGACATCACGCTTCACCTGCCTCGCGCTTGACGATCCGGCACTTCATCGGCAGCTTGTGGGCCGCACGGGTCAGCGCCTCACGGGCGATCTTCTCGTTGGGGTAGGACAGCTCGAACATGACCCGACCCGGGTGCACGTTCGCGATCCACCACTCCGGAGAACCCTTACCGGAACCCATGCGGGTCTCGGCCGGCTTCTTCGTGAGCGGGCGGTCCGGGTAGATGTTGATCCAGACCTTGCCGCCACGCTTGATGTGGCGGGTCATCGCGATACGGGCCGCCTCGATCTGGCGGTTGGTCACGTACGCCGGCGTGAGGGCCTGGATGCCGTACTCGCCGAACGCAACCTGCGTACCGCCCTTGGCCAGACCACGGCGCTTCGGGTGGTGCTGCTTGCGGTGCTTGACCCTACGGGGGATCAGCATGACGGTCAGGCCTCCGTTCCGGTGCTCTCAGCCGGAGCGGCAGCGGCGGGCGCCTCGGCCTTGGGGGCCTCGGCGGCCGGAGCCGACTGCTGCTGCGGCTTGCGCCCGCGACGCTCGCCACCGCGGCCACCACGGGCCGGGCGGTCGTTGCCACCACGTGCCGGGCGGTTGCCCGCACGGGCGGCGGCGTTCTCGGCGCGGACCTCGGCGATGTTCTTGACGTCGCCCTTGTAGATCCAGACCTTCACACCGATGCGGCCGAAGGTCGTCTTGGCCTCGAAGAAGCCGTAGTCCACGTTCGCGCGGAGCGTGTGCAGGGGCACACGGCCCTCGCGGTAGAACTCCGAGCGGGACATCTCGGCGCCGCCGAGGCGGCCACCGCACTGGATCTTGATGCCCTTGGCGCCGGCCTTCATCGCCGACTGCATGCTCTTGCGCATGGCACGGCGGAAGGAGACGCGGGAGGAGAGCTGCTCGGCGACGGCCTGGGCGACCAGCTGAGCGTCCGTCTCGGGGTTCTTGACCTCGAGGATGTTCAGCTGGACCTGCTTGCCCGTGAGCTTCTCGAGGTCACCGCGGATGCGGTCGGCCTCGGCGCCGCGGCGGCCGATGACGATGCCCGGACGAGCGGTGTGGATGTCCACACGCACGCGGTCACGGGTGCGCTCGATCTCGACCTTGGAGATGCCGGCGCGCTCCATGCCGGACGTCATCATCCGACGGATGGCGACGTCTTCCTTGACGTAGTCCTTGTACAGCTTGTCGGCGTACCAACGCGACTTGAAGTCGGTCGTGACACCGAGCCGGAACCCGTGCGGGTTTACCTTCTGGCCCATTACCGGGTTCCTTCCTTGCTGCTGACGACCACGGTGATGTGGCTGGTCCGCTTGCGGATCCGGTAGGCACGGCCCTGCGCGCGCGGCCGGAACCGCTTCAGGGTCGGACCCTCGTCGACGTACGCCTCGGAGATGTAGAGGCTGTCGGCGTCGGTGTGGTCGTAGTTGTGCGCGGCGTTGGCGATGGCGCTGTCCAGCACCTTGCCGACCGGCACGCTCGCGGCCTGCGGGGCGAAACGCAGGACCGCCTGAGCCTCCGTGGCATCCATGCCACGGATGAGGTCCACCACGCGGCGGGCCTTCATGGGCGTGACGCGGATGTACCGCGCCTGGGCCCTGGCTTCCATGGTTGTCCCTTCAGTGTTTGTCATGGTCTTTCACACCCCGCTGACTAGCGGCGCTTCGACTTCCGGTCGTCCTTGACGTGACCCCGGAAGGTGCGCGTCGGCGAGAACTCGCCGAGCTTGTGGCCGACCATGGACTCGGTGACAAACACCGGGATGTGGGTCTTGCCGTTGTGCACCGCGATCGTGTGGCCGAGCATCGCCGGGACGATCATCGAGCGACGGGACCAGGTCTTGATGACGTTCTTGGTGCCCGCTTCGTTCTGGGCGTCCACCTTCTTGATCAGGTGGTCGTCGACGAAGGGCCCCTTCTTCAAGCTACGAGGCATCTCAACCCGTCCTTAGCGCTTCTTGTTCGTCTTGCGGCGGCGGACGATGTACTTGTTCGACGCCTTCTTGGGCGAACGAGTACGGCCTTCCTTCTTGCCCCACGGGGACACGGGGTGACGACCACCGGAGGTCCGGCCCTCACCACCACCGTGCGGGTGGTCCACCGGGTTCATGACCACACCACGGACGGTCGGGCGAACGCCCAGCCACCGCTTGCGGCCCGCCTTGCCCCAGTTGATGTTCGACTGCTCGGCGTTGCCGACCTCGCCGACGGTGGCGCGGCAGCGCACGTCGACCAGGCGGATCTCTCCGGACGGCATGCGCAGGTGGGCCATCTGGCCCTCCTTCGCGAGCAGCTGCACGGAGGCGCCGGCGGAGCGGGCGAACTTGGCACCGCCACCGGGACGGAGCTCGATCGCGTGGATCGTGGTACCGACCGGGATGTTGCGGAGGGCCAGGTTGTTGCCCGGCTTGATGTCGGCCCCGGGACCGTTCTCGACGCGGTCACCCTGCTGCAGGTTGCGCGGGGCGAGGATGTAGCGCTTCTCGCCGTCGGCGTAGTGCAGCAGCGCGATGCGCGCGGTGCGGTTGGGGTCGTACTCGATGTGCGCGACCTTCGCCGGCACGCCGTCCTTGTCGTGACGACGGAAGTCGATCACGCGGTAGGCGCGCTTGTGTCCGCCACCCTGGTGGCGAACGGTCACACGACCGGCGTTGTTACGGCCGCCCTTGCTGTGCAGCGGGCGGACCAGCGACTTCTCCGGCGTGGACCGCGTGACCTCGACGAAGTCGGCGACGGAGGAGCCACGGCGGCCCGGCGTCGTCGGCTTGTACTTGCGGATTCCCATTTCTCAGTCCTCGTCCGATATTCGGACGATCCGGACCTCCGTCAGGAGGTCGGACCGCCGAAGATGTCGATACGGTCGCCCTCGGCAAGGGTCACGATCGCGCGCTTGCTGTCGGCACGCTTGCCGAAGCCCGTGCGGGTCCGCTTGCGCTTGCCCTGGCGGTTGATCGTGTTGACCCCGGTGACCTTGACCGAGAAGACCGCCTGGACGGCCTCCTTGATCTCGGTCTTGTTGGAGCCCGGCGCGACGATGAACGTGTACTTGTTCTCGTCGAGGAGCGCGTAGCTCTTCTCGGACACGACCGGCTTCAGCAGCACGTCACGGGGGTCCGTGAACGCCTTGCTCGCCGGGGTGACGACGGTGTTCTTGCCTTCGGCGGCGTGCCGACGCGCCTTCTTGACGCGCGCTTCCTTGGCCTTCTTCGCGGCCTTGGAGGCGATAGCGGGGTGACGGATAGCCATCAGGCCTCGCTCCCTTCGGTGTCATTGGCCTTCGGGCCGGACACGAAGGACTCGAAGGCGGCCTGGGTGAAGACCACGTCGTCCGAGACGAGAACGTCGTACGTGTTCAGCTGGCCCGGCTCCAGGATGTGGACCTGGGGCAGGTTGCGGGCGGACAGCCACGCGGCCTCGTCGGCGCGCTCGACGACCAGGAGCAGGTTCTTGCGCTCGCTGATCTTGCCGAACAGGCCCTTGGCGGCCTTGGTGCTGGGGGTCTCGCCCTCGACCACGCCGGAGACGACGTGGATGCGGTTGTGACGCGCCCGGTCGGTGAGGGCGTGACGCAGAGCGGCAGCCTTCATCTTCTTCGGGGTGCGCTGCGAGTAGTCGCGCGGCACGGGACCGTGCACGACGCCACCACCGGCGAACTGCGGCGCGCGGGTCGAGCCCTGACGGGCGCGGCCGGTGCCCTTCTGGCGGTACGGCTTCTTGCCACCGCCGCGGACTTCGCCACGGGTCTTGGTCTTGTGCGTGCCCTGGCGGGCAGCGGCCAGCTGTGCGACGACGACCTGGTGGATCAGCGGGATGCTGACCTTCTCGACGTCGAAGATCTCCGCGGGGAGCTCGACGGTACCGGCCTTGTCGCCCGCCGGCGAAAGGATGTCAACAGTGCTCATCGGTTACCTCAGGCCCCCTTGGCCGCGGTGCGGACCAGGACGAGGCCGCCGTTCGGACCGGGAACCGCGCCCTTGATGAGCAGCAGACCCTTCTCCGCGTCAACGGCGTGGACGGTCAGGTTCTGGGTGGTGACCCGCTCGTTGCCCATACGGCCGGCCATGCGGAGGCCCTTGAACACGCGGCCCGGGGTGGCGCAGCCACCGATGGAACCGGGCGAGCGGTGCTTGCGCTGGGTGCCGTGTCCGGCGCCGAGGCCCTTGAAGTTGTGACGCTTCATGACACCGGCGAAGCCCTTGCCCTTGCTCTTGCCGGTCACGTCGACCTTGATGCCGGCCTCGAAGACCTCGGCGGTGACTTCCTGGCCGAGCGTGTACTCGGAGGCGTCGGCCGTGCGGATCTCGACGAGGTGGCGGCGGGGGGTGACGTCGGCCTTGGCGAAGTGACCCTTGAGGGGCTTGTTCACCTTGCGCGGGTCGATCTCGCCGAACGCGATCTGGACGGACTCGTAGCCGTCGACGTCGTTCGTACGGACCTGGGTGACGACGTTGGGGCCGGCCTTGACGACGGTGACCGGAACAACACGGTTGTTCTCGTCCCACACCTGCGTCATGCCGAGCTTCTCGCCCAGGATGCCCTTGATCTGCTTGGTCATCTCTCAGATCACCGGCCTCAGAGCTTGATCTCGATGTCGACACCGGCCGGGAGGTCGAGTCGCATCAGAGAGTCAACGGTCTTGGGGGTCGGGTCGAGGATGTCGATCAGGCGCTTGTGCGTGCGCATCTCGAAGTGCTCGCGCGAGTCCTTGTACTTGTGCGGCGACTTGATGACGCAGTACACGTTCTTCTCAGTGGGCAGCGGCACCGGGCCCGCGACCGACGCACCAGTACGGGTCACCGTCTCGACGATCTTCTTCGCCGAGCTGTCGATGACCTCGTGGTCGTAGGCCTTGAGCCGGATGCGGATCTTCTGTCCCGCCATGGCTACTTCGTAGTCCTGTCTCTCGTAACGCTCTGGAACCCGGCAGTTCCTTGCTGCTGCCCTCCCCCCTCCGACCCACGCGGTCGGGCGTGTCGCACTCCCGCTGACACAGATGTCCCTTGTTCGAACATCCCTGCTGGGGGAAGTGCGGGCCCTTCCGGAACCGCGGACCGGGAGCGAGAGGCCCACCGGGCGCCTGGCCGGTACCCCGCTGACACTTCCCGGAAGATTCCCGTACGTCCGCCCCTGATCAGGAGCGACGAGTACTGTGGGACTCGCTTCCGGTCCCCCCGGCGGGAGGCGCGCAGCATCGGCACTCGACCGAGCAACCCCGCTAGTCTGCCATACGGGGCGTGCCGCTGGCCAATCGAAGCGGATGACTGTACCCCACGTGATCGCGGGGTACACCTGACGACGCTCAGGATGCTCTGCTCGCCAGGAACCTCTCCACCGCCGGGACTGTCGTCCGCCACTCGGAGATCTCCTGCCCGTCCTCATCGATCGTGGTCCGTGCCCCCACGAAACGCCAGGGCTCTTCGGGGTCGAACTCCTCCGCCAGTTCGTCCAGGAAGATGATGGAGTTCTGGACGTGAACGATGTCCCCGGACCTGTACAAGGGCCAGCAGAAGACGAAATTGCTGTTCGCCGGGTCTGTGATCGACGTGAGGAGGCACGATGTCGCGTCGTCACCACCTTCCACGAGCACCTTCAGGCAATGGGTCCAGCTTGCTTCGTATGCAGCGACATCCCAGTAACTCAGGCTCATGGGGAATTGCTCTTGAAACTCTGCCACTGTGATGCACCCCAGGGCCTCACCGACGCCCTCTGCCCGCCCCACGGAGAGCACCTCGATGGCGAATTGATCATTTCTTGATGTAGTTGAGGTCCGCGTCATACGTACCGACCCTCTGTCCCTTCTTGTTGAACATCTTCCAGCCGTCGGACACGTTGTGGCCGTCAATATCCGGCGTGATGTAGTTCTTGCCGTTGAAGAAGACCTCTTGCCCATGCGAGTGGAAGGGAGCCTTCTGGGGCGAGATACGTCGCTTGTAGCCGAGTTCCGCCGCTCTGTCGGCCGGGGTCGCGGCATACAGCTCCGCGTTCTCCGCTTGCCGCCGCTTGACCATGTCCGGGTGGTAGGGATCCCGCTCCAAGGCGGGGGACGGCGTATATCCCTCGGGGAGTATTTCGTCGTTCTTGCACGGGCTCAGGCCAAGGGGGTCGGCCCAGGTATGCGGGTTGTGGACGTAGATGTCGGGGTTCGGGCCGGGCGACAATCCGAGCGGGTCGGAGCTGAGATAGCGCGCTGCTTCCGGGTCGTAGTAGCGGAAGTAGTTGTAATTGAGGCCGGTCTCCGGATCGTGGTACTGCCCGGGGTAGCGAAGCGGAGTGTAAGCGGTGGCATCCTTGTTCCAAGCGGTACAGCCCCACAGGGTGGAGCGAGTACGCCAAGCCAGGTTGCCTTGTTCGTCCACGAGCTCCGTGGGTGTACCGATCAGATCGGTCACTATTGCGTAGAACCGGCGATCGATCTCATCCTGTGCCGCACCGGGGGCGAGATTGATCTTGCGCTCGGTCTGAGTCAGGGGCCGGAGGCCGTCGTGATCCCACGTGAGAGCGATCGCTTCGGAGCTACCGCTTGCAGTGCTGACCTGTTCGCACAGAGTGCTCCCGTCCCAGACGAAATGCACCTGCTCGATCACATCGTCAGTGGTTGCGTCCAAGCGCTCTTTCGCGATACGTCGGCCCAGTGGATCGTATCGGTACTGCCAGCGCGTGCCGTCGGGCGTGACTACGAATGTCAGACGGTCCTCGACATTCCAGGTGTAGCGCCAGATGTCCGGTTTGCGTGACAGTCGTGTCTTACGGCGCACGGTGATACGGCCCGCTGCGTCGTGTTCGTAACGGACGCCCCCTGCGCGAGTCAGTCGTGTGCCCACGTAGTCGCGCGAGCCGACCGCCTCGTGTCCGGGCGAGCCAGGGGGCCAGGACGCCCGGGCCTGGTTACCGGCCGCGTCGTACCCGTAGCTCTCGGACCAGTCAGCGGCGCGAACACCGGTCACTCGCCCCAGGGGGTCCACGTCGTAGTCGCGGTTTCCGTTGAGTCGGTCAGTGCTGGCAACGAGGTACCCGTCCGCGCGGTAGGCGAATGTTCGACTCTGCACAACCGAGTTGTTCGAGCCGACCACCAGGTCCTGCCTCTCCAGACGGCCCACGGAGTCATAGCTCTGCTCGAGCACGGCGTGATCGCCGAAGCGTCGGGCGACTTCACGGCCGGCGGCGTCGTACGTGAAACTCAGGTGTCGCTCGAAAGTGGCCAGTCCGGTGCGGTTGCCGAAGTCGTCGTAGGACCACCGGCTGACTGCGCCGGAGGGTGTGGTCCGGCCCGTACGGCGCCCTGCTGCGTCATAGCTGTAGGTCGTCGTCCGTCCGTTGACGGTTTCCGCGACCACGCGCCCTTCTCGATCGCGTCGAAGGGTGAGCACTGCGTCAGGCCCCGCGGCTGCGATCAGGTCTCCTGCCTCGTCGTACGCGTACGTGGTCACCGTGCCTGCCGCTTCCTTGGTGGACACCCGGCCCATCGCGTCCCTCTCGTACCGGATCGTCTGACCCGACGGGGACGTCGAGGAGACCAACCGGCCCGCCTCGTCATGGAGGAAGCGGTGTATCCGGCCGTCGAAGTCCTGCTCTGCCTCGAGGCGGCCACTGCGGTCGTATGTGTAGGTCCACTCTGCGCCGAGGGGGCTGACTACCTTGGTGAGTCTGAGTTCCGCGTCGTACTCGAAGAGGTGGCGTGCGCCGTCCGGTTCCGTGCGGGCTGCCAGCAGATCGAAGTGTGTGTAATCGAAAGAGGTCACACCGCCGAGCGCGTTTGTGTGGCGGATGCAGTTCCCCTCACCGTCATACGTCCACGTTTCGTTGTTGCCGTCGGCGGTCACCCGACGCGCGATCTTGCCTTCCACCGTCCAGGAGAGGTGCGTGGTGGCACCCGACGGGTCGGTCACCTTGATCGGACGCCCGAAGGCATCTCTCTCGTAGCGGGTCGTACCACCCGCCGGGTCTGTCACACGGATCGGTAGCCCGGCACGATCGCACTCGATCAGAGCGGTACTTCCACAAGCGTCCGTGATGGCGGTCCGCCGCCCCATCGCGTCGTAGGAGAAACGGGTGACCGCTGACTCCGGGCTGCACGTGGTGAGGTGATTGCCTCGGTCGTCATAGGTGTACCGCCAGGTGGCGCCACCGGACTCCACGACTTCGCGGGGCCGACCGAAGCTGTCGTAGACCATGATCGTACGAGCACCGTCGGCATGTTCGATGACGGTCGGGTTGCCGTTCTCGTCCCAGGTGTAACGGGTGGTGTGTCCGAGGGCGTCGGTCCGCGCGATCAGTTGACTGCGGCTGTCGTAGGCAAGGCGGACGGTGCGACCCAGGGGATCTATCTCCCCGACGACCATGCAGTCATGGTCGACGGCGAAGCGGGTGACCGTTCCCCCGGCCGTGGTGACCTCGGTGACCAGGCAGTCGGGCCAGGCCGGATCGACGCCCCCGTAGGTGAACGTGTTGACGAGGTGCCCCGCGACACCGCCCTGTTGCACGCAACGGTCTTGCTGGTCGTACGCGTAGAGATAGCGAGAGTTGTTTGTGTCCTCCCACGAAGTGATGCGCAGACGCTCGTCATAGGTGAACCGCGTCGGTGTCCCGGATGAGTTGGTCACTTCGGTCAGGGAGCCGTCGTTGTATCCGTATCGCTTGACCACCAGATCCTCGTCCGGCCCGTCCTCGTGCGCGACTCGCAGTCGCAATGAGGTGACACGCTGCTCATCGACGGTCATCGTGAGGCGATAGCCACCCGAATGCTCGATGGCGGCCGGCGCGCCATCGGCGTCGTACTCGAGAGTGATCGTGTTGTGGTTGCGGTCAGCGATGGACACGAGGCGTGACCAGCCGTCACTGACAGGTGCGAAGGTGCGACTGTGGCCTGTGCCGACGTCGGTGATTCGGTAGCCCCCGTCCTCCAGGAGAGCAAGGGGCCATCTGGGACCGGACTCCGGGAGGACCACGTCGTCCGCGCGTTCGGGGTGCGGGTAGGTGAGCAACATGCCGTCTTCGGTCACGAAGACGATCCCGTGCCCGTCCAACTCCAGACGCTGATCGATCGTGGAAGCCCAACTGGGACCGAACCACCAGCCACTGCGATACCCGGACGACACTCGCCGGGTGAAGGAGAGGGGAAGCGTTCCGGGCAGACTGATGTCAACCTGCTCCATGAACATGTAGCCGGTGGCCGGATCCACTGGGTCGCCGCAGCCCTTGATCATGGACTTGGTCCGGTTGTACGCGCCCCTGGCGCCATCTGCGAGAGCGGCCCGGCCGTTCTTGGCGAGACCGCGGACGGCGAGTGCCGTTCCCTTCAGGCCGCCCTTGATTCCCTTCACCGCCGCCATGCCGCCTTTGAGGCCTTTCGCGAGGCCGCCCAGCGTGGTCAGGCCCTTCATGCCGGGTATGCAGTCCAGGGCAGCGAGCCCCACGTCCCATAGGGACGCTTGCCCCTTGCTGTATTTGTGGAGCGAGTCGGCGAGCACCACGAGTCCCGCGACCAGCACGATCGCGCCGAGGATCGGGCCGCCGATGATCATCGCGACGATGCCGACGACCGCGACGACGACCTTGCAGACGGCGACGATCTCGTCCCAGTTGTCGGTGAACCAGTCGCCGACCTCCTCCCACCAGGAGCGGTTCTGGATGCCGGCGTCCGACGCCTCGTCGATCTTCGTCTTGGCCTCGCGGGCCGCGTCCTCGCGCATCTTGCGCGCGTCCTCGGCCATCTTCTTCGCCGCGTCCAGCGCGCTCTGCGCGTCGTTCACGGCCGACTGGGCGTCGGTCTGGGCGGTCTTGGCGTGCTGGACGTCGCGGGTGGCGGCGCGGACCTTCGCCTCGTCGGGCTTGTCGGCGTCCGACTTGCTGCCGGTCGGGTCGTCCTTGTACTTGTCGGCCTCCTTCGACGCCCGCGTCACCCAGGACTCGGCCGAGGACAGCCTCGACTGGGCGGAGGTGAGGTCCTCGCGGGCCTCACGCGCCTTGCGCAGCGCCTTGTCCGCCAGGGCCTGCGCCCGCTCCAGCTTCGGCCAGAAGTCGGCGAGGGCGTCGCCGCACATGCCGTAGGACTTCTCGAGCTTCTTCAGGTTCTTCGGTACGCCGGAGAACTCCTCCTTGAAGACGGTGGCCGACTTGCCCGCCCACCCCTCG
>MUMD01000305.1 GCA_002155895.1 Streptomyces rochei | reverse complement strand
GCCCCGCCGGCCGGCCCCCACTGCAGCCCCAGCGGAGCGACCCCGCTGCGGAAGTCCACCATCCAGTCCGCCGTCTCCGCCCGCACCAGCTCCGTGACGTCCTCCGAGAACCGCCGCAGCACCCCCAGGCACCGCTCGGCCGCCTCGCTCGCCGTCCCGTCGGCCGGTCCCAGCACCTCCCGCACGCTCTCCGACGCCCAGTCGAACTGGAGGGCCTGGAGCCTCCGCTGCACCGCCTGCGCCGTGGCCACGTCCCGCATCCACCCGGACGTCACCCCGAAGTACCGGTCCGCGGCCACGCACGCCACCGCGCACAGCAGCGCCAGATAGCCCCAGGGCGCGGCCCCGCCCACCATCCCGGACATGTCCAGCAGCGGCAGCGCCGCACCGGCGAGCGCCCCCGCCGCGGCCCCGCTCCGCAGCGCCACGGCGCCCCGCCGCTTCCCCACGCGGTCCGCGAGGTACCAGGCCACCGTGTCCAGCGCACCCCGCTCCACCCACCGGTACAGGTCGTCCAGCCGCTCCGCCGGCAGTGCCCAGTCCCCCTGCGGGAACGCCCGGCCGGCCAGATCGCCCGGCCGGAGCCCGGCCGCCCCCTCGCCACCCCGCCCGTCGTGCGACGGCCCCTCGGGCTGCATCTCCGGCTGACCCACCCGGTACTCCCTACTGCTCACCGTCCGTGACGGCCTGAAGACTGAAGAGACCCGCGGACCTCGTACGCCGGAACCTTCCTACCGCCCAATGGGTGGCCCGGGCCGGACTTCGGCCGCTTTTCCGCCCGGAAGAGGGCGTTGATCAGGTATAGGGCTCCCGCGGTGTCACCCGAAAGAGTGCTGGGGCGAGGGCCGCCCGGACCACGTAGGCTCGTGCCGAACGGCAAAACCCGCGGTGACCCCGCGGCGACAGCGGCGACAGGAGCTGAACGTGATCCCCGGTGGTGGCCAGCCCAACATGCAGCAGCTGCTCCAGCAGGCCCAGAAGATGCAGCAGGACCTGGCGAAGGCCCAGGAGGAACTGGCGCAGACGGAGGTCGACGGCCAGGCCGGCGGCGGCCTGGTGAAGGCCACGGTCACCGGCTCGGGCGAGCTGCGCGGCCTCGTGATCGACCCGAAGGCGGTGGACCCGGAGGACACCGAGACCCTCGCCGACCTGGTCGTGGCGGCCGTCCAGGCGGCCAACGAGAACGCGCAGAACCTCCAGCAGCAGAAACTGGGCCCCCTCGCCCAGGGTCTCGGCGGCGGCAGCGGCATCCCCGGCCTGCCTTTCTGAGTTCGCCTTTCTCGAAGCGGCCGAAGCCCTCTACCGTACGTAGTGCACGAACCCCAGGAAGGACGGCAGTCCGTTGTACGAAGGCGTGGTCCAGGACCTCATCGACGAACTCGGGCGGCTGCCCGGCGTCGGTCCCAAGAGCGCGCAGCGGATCGCCTTCCACGTCCTCCAGGCGGAACCGACCGACGTACGGCGGCTCGCCCAGGCCCTCATGGAAGTGAAGGCCAAGGTCCGCTTCTGCGCCGTCTGCGGGAACGTCGCGCAGGAGGAACAGTGCAACATCTGCCGCGACCCCCGGCGCGACCCTTCCGTCATCTGCGTGGTGGAGGAGCCGAAGGACGTCGTCGCCATCGAGCGCACCCGTGAGTTCCGCGGGCGGTACCACGTGCTCGGTGGCGCGATCAGCCCGATCGACGGAGTCGGCCCCGACGACCTCCGCATCCGTGAACTGCTCGCCCGCCTCGCGGACGGCACGGTCACGGAACTCATCCTGGCCACGGACCCGAATCTGGAGGGCGAGGCGACGGCCACGTACCTCGCCCGCATGATCAAGCCCATGGGCCTCAAGGTCACCCGCCTGGCCAGCGGCCTCCCGGTGGGCGGCGACCTGGAATACGCGGACGAGGTGACCCTCGGCCGCGCCTTCGAGGGGAGACGACTCCTAGATGTCTGACGCCACGCTGCACGCGACCAACCAGAACCCGGACGACTTCGCGGTCCAGATCGCCGACCAGATCGAGAGCTTCCTGGTCGCCGTCACCGAGGTCGCCAAGGGCGACGAGCCCGACTCGGCCGTCCCCTTCCTCCTCCTGGAGGTCTCCCAGCTCATGCTGGCCGGCGGCCGGCTGGGCGCCCACGAGGACATCGTCCCGGACGAGCGCTACGAGCCCGATCCGGGCCCCGAGCTGGACGTGGACGAGCTGCGCGAGAACCTGGCCCGGCTCCTCGACCCGATCGACGTCTACTCCGAGGTCTTCGACCCGTACGAGCCCCGCAAGGCGCCCGTCCCGGCCCGCATCTCCGACGACCTCACCGACGTCATCACCGACCTGCGCCACGGCATGGCCCACTACAAGGCGGGCCGCACCACGGAGGCGCTGTGGTGGTGGCAGTTCTCCTACTTCTCCAACTGGGGCTCCACCGCCTCCGCGACCCTGCGCGCCCTCCAGTCCGTCGTCGCCCACGTCCGCCTCAACCAGCCCCTGGAGGAGCTGGACGGCCTCGACACCGACCAGGACCTCGGCGACGAGACCCTGGAGACGGAGGCCGGCCGGGTCATGGTGGAGGAGATCGCGGGCCCGCTGGGCCTGCGGCCGGTCACGTGACGGGGCCGGCGGACCGCACCGTCTCACTTGTGAACGTGTGACACGGGGCACTTTCCGAGTGACCCGCGTCCATATGGGCATGAGCCAGCCTGAGCGGGCGGTCTCACCATGCGATACCGCAGGGGTGAAACTCGGACGCTCGGTAAAATGAGCCGACCGCAGTACATATACGTACGTGCGGAAAGAGACGGATTGAGCGAGGAGCGCACGTGGGCCTTGTCGTGCAGAAGTACGGAGGCTCCTCCGTAGCCGATGCCGAAGGCATCAAGCGCGTCGCCAAGCGGATCGTGGAAGCGAAGAAGAACGGCAACCAGGTGGTCGCCGTCGTTTCCGCGATGGGCGACACGACGGACGAGCTGATCGATCTCGCCGAGCAGGTTTCCCCGATCCCTGCCGGGCGCGAACTCGACATGCTGCTGACCGCCGGAGAGCGTATCTCCATGGCGCTGCTGGCCATGGCGATCAAAAACCTGGGCCACGAGGCCCAGTCGTTCACCGGCAGCCAGGCCGGAGTGATCACCGACTCGGTCCACAACAAGGCCCGGATCATCGACGTCACGCCGGGCCGCATCCGCACCTCGGTGGACGAGGGCAACGTCGCCATCGTGGCCGGCTTCCAGGGTGTCAGCCAGGACAGCAAGGACATCACCACGCTGGGCCGCGGCGGCTCCGACACCACGGCCGTCGCCCTCGCCGCCGCGCTCGACGCGGACGTCTGCGAGATCTACACCGACGTCGACGGCGTCTTCACCGCCGACCCGCGCGTGGTGAAGAAGGCGAAGAAGATCGACTGGATCTCCTTCGAGGACATGCTGGAGCTCGCCGCCTCCGGTTCCAAGGTGCTGCTCCACCGCTGCGTGGAGTACGCCCGCCGGTACAACATCCCGATCCACGTCCGGTCCAGCTTCAGCGGACTCCAGGGCACGTGGGTCAGCAGCGAGCCGATCAAGCAAGGGGAAAAGCACGTGGAGCAGGCCATGATCTCCGGTGTCGCGCACGACACCTCCGAGGCCAAGGTCACCGTCGTCGGTGTCCCGGACAAGCCGGGCGAGGCCGCCGCGATCTTCCGGGCGATCGCCGACGCCCAGGTCAACATCGACATGGTCGTGCAGAACGTGTCCGCCGCCTCCACCGGTCTGACGGACATCTCCTTCACCCTGCCGAAGACCGAGGGCCGCAAGGCCATCGACGCGCTGGAGAAGAACCGCGCGGGCATCGGCTTCGACTCGCTGCGCTACGACGACCAGATCGGCAAGATCTCCCTGGTCGGCGCGGGCATGAAGAGCAACCCGGGCGTCACCGCCGACTTCTTCACCGCGCTGTCCGACGCGGGGGTGAACATCGAGCTGATCTCGACCTCCGAGATCCGCATCTCGGTCGTCACCCGCAAGGACGACGTGAACGAGGCCGTCCGCGCCGTGCACACCGCCTTCGGGCTGGACTCCGACAGCGACGAGGCCGTGGTCTACGGAGGCACCGGGCGCTGATGTCCGACATCCCAGGCGCCGGGCGCACCGGACGGCCGACCCTGGCCGTCGTCGGAGCGACCGGCGCCGTCGGTGCGGTCATGCTCCAGATCCTGTCCCAGCACGCGGACGTCTGGGGAGACATCCGCCTGGTCGCCTCGCCCCGCTCGGCCGGCCGCAAGCTGACCGTGCGCGGCGAGGAGGTCGAGGTGCTCGCGCTGAGCGAGGAGGTCTTCGACGGGGTCGACGTCGCCATGTTCGACGTGCCCGACGAGATCGCCGCGCGGTGGGCGCCGATCGCCGCGGCCAAGGGCGTGGTGGTGGTCGACAACTCGGGCGCGTTCCGGATGGACCCGGACGTGCCGCTCGTCGTGCCCGAGGTCAATCCGCACGCGGTGCGGATGCGGCCGCGCGGCATCGTCGCCAACCCCAACTGCACGACGCTGTCCATGATCGTGGCGCTGGGCGCGCTGCACGCCGAGTTCGGGCTGCGCGAACTGGTCGTCTCCTCCTACCAGGCGGTGAGCGGAGCCGGACGGGACGGTGTGGACACGCTGCGCCGGCAGCTCTCGCTGGTGGCCGGGACCGAGCTGGGGACCCACCCCGGCGATGTGCGGCGGGCCGTCGGCGACGACACCGGGCCCTTCCCGGAGCCGGTCGCGCTGAACGTCGTACCGTGGGCCGGGTCGCCGCGCGAGGACGGCTGGTCCTCGGAGGAGATGAAGGTGCGGGACGAGTCCCGCAAGATCCTCGGGCTGCCGAACCTCCCGGTCGCGGTGACCTGCGTACGGGTCCCGGTCGTCACCACGCACTCCCTGACCGTGCACGCCCGTTTCGAGGGTGAGGTGACGGTCGACAGGGCCAGGGAGATCCTGGCCACCGCGCCCGGTGTCGTCCTGTTCGACAACCCCGCCGCGGGCGAGTTCCCGACCCCCGCCGACGTCGTCGGCACCGACCCGACCTGGGTCGGGCGGGTGCGGCGGGCGCTGGACGACCCGACGGCGCTCGAACTCTTCGTCTGCGGGGACAACCTGCGCAAGGGCGCCGCGCTGAACACCGCCCAGATCGCGGAGTTGGTCGCGGCCGAGTTCGACTGAGCGCGGACCGGGCCGGGTCCGGCTGGACGCGGAGCGCGGAACCGGTCCCTGTGGGCTTCCTTTGTAGGATCCGTGGACGCGATGTGATCCGGAAGTAGGTCCGGACTACTTGTATCCGGCACCTGTGGCATCAGAGGATTTCCTCCCCGCCTTCCGCAACCGTGCGGAGGGCGGGGAGCGTCTTTGCGGTCACCCATCAGGGCGCGGAGACGCGTGAGTCGGCGTGGGGACGCCGAGGGCGGGCGTGGGGACGCTCGTTCACATGGGACATAGGGGAAGAGCGGGACGATGAGGGCCTATGACGCACCGTCGGCCGGGCAGCCGCCCGGGGGGCGCGGGAACGTGACGCCCGGCACGTACAACCCTCATGGGGGTGGACGTGTCCAACTGGCGTGGCAGAGGTACTCGATTTCCCCGCGGCGACGCGTGGCCCCGCCGTGCGGCCACCCGTCCGGCCCGTCCGTCCCCGTGTGGCCGGTCCGGCCGGTGGCATGCCGGTGATCGCGCCCATGCCCGCAGCGCGGTCGGCCCGCATATCGAACCAGCGTGACGGCGCGGAGGACGCCGTGGCGGCGGGCACGACCGTCGACCACCTCACCGAGACCTACCGGACGCACTACCGGTCGCTCCTCGGCCTCGCCGCCCTCCTCCTCGACGACACCGCCTCCTGCGAGGACGTCGTCCAGGAGGCGTTCATCCGGGTCCACTCGGCACGCAAACGCGTCCGCGACCCGGAGAAGACCCTGGCGTACCTGCGCCAGACGGTCGTCAACCTCTCGCGCTCGGCCCTGCGCCGCCGCATCCTCGGCCTCAAGCTGCTGTCGAAGCCGATGCCGGACATGGCGAGCGCGGAGGAGGGCGCCTACGACCAGTTGGAGCGCGACTCGCTGATCAAGGCGATGAAGGGGCTCCAGCGCCGCCAGCGCGAGGTACTGGTCCTGCGCTACTTCGCCGACATGACCGAGGCGCAGGTCGCCGAGACGCTCGGCATATCCCTCGGCTCGGTCAAGGCATACGGCTCGCGCGGCATCGCGGCGCTCAGGGTCGCCATGGAGGCACCGGCATGAGCGACGGCCACGATGCGCGGCGCGACGCCCCGGACGAGCACAAGCACACGCACGCAGGGAACGGAACTGTGAACCACGGCCCCGCCGACCAGGGCCCCGCCCCTCGAAGCCCCGAGCCCCCGGAAGAGGGGCCTTCGCGGGGAGACGGCCTCGCCCTCGCCGCGTCCGAGCCCGACGGCCTGGACTCCGAGGAACTGGTCCTGCGCAGGATGCTGCACCAGGCCGTCCGGGACGTCGAGCCGAGCGACGGCACCCTGGAACACCTGCGCCGGGCGGTGCCCGCCCGCAGGGCCCGCAAGCGTCAGGCCGCCGTCGGCATGGCGGCCGCCGCCCTCTTCATCGGCACCGCGGTCCCGGCCCTCGTCCACGTCTCCAAGACCACCGGCCCGGGGGCCGACCCCTCCGTCGCCGGGCACGCCTCGCAGGCCCAGGGCGGCGCCTCCCAGGGCAAGGACCCGGCCGGCGGCCAGAGCGGCATCGCCGGCTCCGCGGGCACGGCCGAGGGCAAGGACGAGGACGACCCGACGAAGCAGCCCGAGGACAAGGAGAGCGGCGCCGCCACCGGCGCGGCGCCCGGCACCGGCCCCTCCGCGAGCGCCGCCGTCGACGTCCCCGCGTGCACCGCGAAGCAGCTCGGCCCGGCCGTCGCGAGCAGTTCGGGCCCCGACTCCACCGGCGTGGTCTACGGCTCGTTCCGCGTCACCAACGTCTCCGCGGAAGGCTGCGTCGTGGTCGGCCCCGGCAGTGTCGTGGCCACCCCGCAGGGCGCCGCGGACGCCGCCAGGATCGGCACCGCGCGGCACGCGGCCGGGGACGCGGCGGCCGGCCTGCCCGACCCGTCCCTGGAGGCCGCCTCGCTGACCCTGGCGCCGGCCTCCGCGTACGAGGTGCAGTTCGCCTGGGTGCCCTCGGAGACCTGTCCGACCACCGGCGGCAGCACGGGCGGCGCCACCGGCGGTCCCTCGCCCGAGCCCTCGCCCAGCGGTGACACGACCGCCGCGGGCGGCGCCTCGACCGGCGGCGGCGGAGAGGGCGGCGAGCCGGGCACCACGACCCAGCTGGTCACCGGGGAGGGCCCGGCCGCGGGGAGCGTCGCGGTGACGTACACCCCGGAGGGCGGCTCGGGCTCGGCGACGGCGACGGTGTCCGACGCGTGCGCGGGCACCGTGTACTGGACGGGCGTGCTGGCCGCGTCGTAACCGTCGGCGGCCCGTCCGGAGTCAGACGCCGGACGGGCTGGCCTGCCGGCCGGTCTCCTCCCGGTCCGGGACCTCGCCCCGCTCGTCGTCCCCGTCCTCCGGGGCCAGGCCCAGCTCGGCGTCCCGGGCGAGTTCGACCTCGCGGCGCAGCAGCCGGAACCACATGAAGATCACGAAGCCCACGAACGCGAACCACTCGGCGGTGTACCCGAGGTTCTGGAACGCCTTCAGGTCCAGCCCCGTGTTCTGCGGCGCGCTCACCGGCACGGCCCGCATCCCGGAGTCGCCCTCGTTGAGGGTGATCCACGCGTCGTACACGTCGTACGGCACCAGGTTCAGCAGGGTCGCGGCGCTGATCGCGCCGGTCTGTCCGTCCGGCCAGCCGGTGCGCGGGCTCACGCCGTTGCTGCCGACCGACTCGGCCGCCTGGAGGGCTCCGGTGACGGTCACCTCGCCGGTGGGCGGCGCCGGTGCCTTCGCCGCGTCGGGCTCGCCCGGCAGCCAGCCGCGCACGACCGGCAGCGCCTTGCCCCCGTCGGTGCGCAGCAGGGTGAGGACGTAGTAGCCCTCCCGGCCGTCCAGCTGTCGCTCGGGGACCAGCAACTGGTCCGCGTACCGGCCGCTCACCGTCGTCTGGTCGCCGACGGTCGCCTTGTCCACGGGCAGCAGCTCCGCCAGCGGGCGGGCCGCCTCCCGGCGGTCCGAGTCCTGCTGGGTGGTGGCCGTCTCGTGGTCCTGGACCCGGTCCTCGAACCGGCCCAGCTGCCACGAACCCATGAAGATGCAGAAGGGGATGGCCAGGACGACGAAGACGTTGATCCCCCACCAGCGGGGCGTCAGCAGAAACCGGTACACGCCCTCCACGGTACGGGGCGCGGCCGGGCGACCCGCTCGCGGGGCTGTGGAAAAGGGCGGCGCGGTTCCGCCGGCGCGCGGAGTTTTCCACAGGCTGGGGATCTGATCTGCGCGTTGTCCCCGGGGGAAGGCAGTATGGGGCCATGACTGAGAGCAACGGGTCCGTTCCGTCGGACGTGGACGCGGACGAGCGGCGGCAGACGCAGGGCGAGCAGATGCCCGACTGGGAGAAGCGGTTCCGGGCGCCGAGGGTGTCGCTGCCCGACTGGGCGGAGGACGCGCCGGACCGCTCCCTGTTCGTGTCCAACGCGACGGGGACGTACGAGCTGTACGCCTGGGACCGGTCGACCGGTGAGCAGCGCCAGGTCACCGACCGGCCCAACGGCACCACGGACGGTGTGCTCTCGCCCGACGGCGCGTGGATCTGGTGGTTCGACGACAAGGACGGCGACGAGTTCGGCGTCTGGCGCCGCCAGCCCTTCACGGGCGGTGAGGACGAGCCGGCGGTGCCGGGCCTCGACCCCTCCTATCCGGCGGGTCTCGCCCTCGGCCGGGACGGGCGCACGGCGGTGATCGGCCGCTCCACCGACGAGGACGGTACGACGATCCACCTCGCGCGCGAGGGCGGCGCCCCCGTGGAGATCTACCGGCACCGCGAGTCCGCGGGCGTCGGCGACCTCTCCCACGACGGCTCGCTGATCGCCATCGAGCACACCGAGCACGGCGACGCGATGCACTCGGCGCTGCGCGTGCTCAGGCCCGACGGCACCACGGTCGCCGAGCTGGACGACACCCGGGGCGGCGAGGAGGAGCTGGGCCTGGAGGTCCTCGGTTTCGCGCCGGTCGACGGCGACACCCGCCTGCTCATCGGCCACCAGCGCCGGGGCCGCTGGGAGCCCCTGGTGTGGGACGTGGCGACGGGGGAGCAGACCGACCTCGCGCTGGAGCTGCCCGGTGACGTCAGCGCCGAGTGGTACCCGGACGGCCGCGGTCTGTTGATCGTGCACGGCTTCGAGGCCCGCAGCGAGCTGTTCCGGTACGACTTCGCCGAGCGCGAGCTGGTGGAGATCGAGACCCCGGCCGGGACGGTGTCCGGGGCGACGGCCCGCCCCGACGGCACCGTCGAGTACCTGTGGTCCTCGGCCGCCGAGCCGTCGGCCGTCCGCTCGACCAGCGGCCGGGTCGTCCTGGACCCGCCCGGCATGAAGTCGCCCGGCTCGGTCCCGGTCGAGGACGTGTGGGTGGAGGGCCCGGGCGGCCGCATCCACGCCCTGGTCCAGAAGCCGGCCGGCGCGAGCGGCCCGCTCCCGACGGTCTTCGACATCCACGGCGGCCCCACCTGGCACGACAGCGACTCCTTCGCCGCGGGCCCCGCCGCCTGGGTCGACCACGGGTACGCGGTGGTCCGGGTCAACTACCGCGGTTCCACCGGCTACGGCCGCGCCTGGACCGACGCCCTCAAGCACCGGGTGGGCCTCATCGAGCTGGAGGACATCGCGGCGGTGCGCGAGTGGGCGGTGACCTCGGGTCTCGCCGATCCGGAGCGCCTGGTCCTCACCGGCGGCTCCTGGGGCGGATACCTCACGCTGCTCGGCCTCGGCACCCAGCCGGAGGCATGGACCCTGGGCATCGCCGCCGTCCCGGTCGCGGACTACGTCACCGCGTACCACGACGAGATGGAGGGCCTGAAGGCGCTCGACCGCACCCTGCTGGGCGGCACCCCCGAAGAGGTCCCCGACCGCTTCGAGGCGTCCTCCCCGCTGACCTACGTCGACCAGGTCAAGGCCCCGGTCTACATCTCCGCCGGGGTCAACGACCCGCGCTGCCCGATCCGCCAGGTCGAGAACTACGTCGAGCGCCTTCAGGCCAGGGGAGCGGTCCACGAGGTCTACCGGTACGACGCGGGCCACGGCTCGCTGGTGGTGGACGAGCGCATCAAGCAGGTGAGGCTGGAACTGGACTTCGCGGCGAGGCACTTGCCGCAGCGCTAGCCGCCCGTGGGGCCATCCGCCGGGCCGGCCACCCGCCGGGCCGGCCACCCGCCGGGCTGGCCTCCCGCTGGGCTGGCCTCCCGCTGGGCTGGCCTCCCGC
>MUMD01000304.1 GCA_002155895.1 Streptomyces rochei | reverse complement strand
CCTGGATCGCGGCGGCCGCCGGCGGTGCCGCCTGGGCCGGGGCCTGGGCGCCCTTGCGGGGGCGGCGGCGGGTCGAGGAGGTGGCGACCCCGTACCCGACCAGGACCGGCTGGCGGCCCTCGGGGGCGGCTTCCGCCTCCGGTGCGGCTTCCGCCTCGGGGGCTGCCGGGGCCTCGGCCTCGCGCACCGGCTCCGCCGCGGCGCCGTCCCCGACGGCCACCGCGATGATCGACGTGCCCACGTCGACCGTGGTGCCCTCGGGGAAGTGCAGCTCGCGCACCACACCGTCGTAGGGGATGGGCAGTTCGACGGCGGCCTTCGCCGTCTCGACCTCGCACACCACCTGGCCGTCGGTGACCGTGTCACCGGGCTGCACGTACCACTTGAGGATCTCGGCCTCGGTGAGTCCCTCGCCCACGTCGGGCATCTTGAACTCGCGCACGGACGCTTCCGTCATCGTCGTCACGACCCTCTCCTCAGTACGCCAGCGAGCGGTCGACGGCGTCCAGCACCCGGTCCAGGTCGGGCAGGTACTCCTCCTCCAGCCGCGCCGGCGGGTACGGCGCGTGGTAGCCGCCGACCCTCAGGACCGGGGCCTCCAGGTGGTAGAAGCAGCGCTCCGTGATCCGGGCCGCGATCTCCGCGCCCGACCCCAGGAACACCGGCGCCTCGTGGACCACGACCAGACGGCGGGTCTTCTCCACCGAGGTCTGGATCGTGTCGAAGTCGACCGGGGAGAGGGACCGCAGGTCGACGACCTCCAGCGAGCGGCCCTCCTCGGCCGCCGCGTCGGCGACCTCCTGGCAGAGCTTGACCATCGGGCCGTACGCGGCCAGCGTGAGGTCGGTCCCCTCGCGCACCACGCGCGCCCCGTGCAGCGGGCCCGGGATCGCCTCGGTGTCGACCTCGGCCTTGTCCCAGTACCGGCGCTTGGGCTCGAAGTAGATCACCGGGTCGTCGCTCTGGATGGCCTGCTGCATCATCCAGTACGCGTCCGCCGCGTTCGACGGGGAGACCACCTTGAGGCCCGCCACGTGCGCGAACAGCGCCTCCGGGGACTCCGAGTGGTGCTCGACCGCGCCGATGCCGCCGCCGTAGGGGATGCGGATGACGACCGGCAGCTTGACCTTGCCCAGCGAGCGGGCGTGCATCTTGGCCAGCTGCGTGACGATCTGGTCGTAGGCCGGGAAGACGAAACCGTCGAACTGGATCTCCACCACCGGCCGGTACCCGCGCAGGGCGAGGCCGATGGCGGTGCCGACGATGCCGGACTCGGCCAGCGGGGTGTCGATGACCCGGTCCTCGCCGAAGTCCTTGTGCAGGCCGTCGGTGACCCGGAAGACGCCGCCGAGCTTGCCGACGTCCTCGCCCATGATCAGGACCTTGGGGTCCGACTCCAGCGCGCGGCGCAGCGACTCGTTGATCGCCTTGGCCAGCGCCATCTTTTCGGCTGCCATGTCAGACCCCCTCGACCTCTGCGAACGACGCCTGGTAGGCGGCGAACTGGGCCCGCTCCTCGTCGACGAGCGCGTGCCCGTCCGCGTACACGTTCTCGAAGATGGCGAACCGGTCCGGGTCCGGCATGGCACGGACCACTTCGCGCACTCGTTTGCCCAACGCCTCGCTCTCCGCCTCCAGTTCCGCGAAGAATCCCTCGTCCGCGTGGTGTGCGGACTCCAGGAAGCGGCGAAGGCGCAGGATCGGGTCCTTCGCCTCCCAGGCGGCGCGCTCGTCGTCGTGCCGGTAGCGGGAGGGGTCGTCCGAGGTGGTGTGGGCGCCCATCCGGTAGGTGTATGCCTCGATCAGCGCCGGGCCCTCACCGCGCCGGGCGCGGTCCAGGGCCCAGCGGGTGACCGCGAGGGAGGCGAGGACGTCGTTGCCGTCGACGCGCACGCCGGGGAAGCCGAAGCCCTGGGCGCGCTGGTAGAGCGGCACCCGGGTCTGCTTCTCGTTGGACTCGGAGATCGCCCACTGGTTGTTCTGGCAGAAGAAGACGACCGGGGCGTTGTAGACGGCCGCGAAGTTGAACGCCTCGCTCACGTCGCCCTGGCTGGAGGCGCCGTCGCCGAAGTAGGCGATCACGCCCGAGTCCGCGCCGTCCTTGGCCACGCCCATCGCGTAGCCCGTGGCGTGCAGCGCCTGCGAGCCGATGACGATGGTGTAGAGGTGGAAGTTGTTGCCGTTGGGGTCCCAGCCGCCGTTGTTCACGCCGCGGAACATGCCGAGGAGGTTGGTCGGGTCGACCCCGCGGCACCAGGCGACGCCGTGCTCCCGGTAGGTGGGGAAGACGTAGTCGTCCTCGCGGGTGGCCCGGCCGGAGCCGATCTGGGCGGCCTCCTGGCCCAGCAGGGAGGCCCACAGGCCCAGCTCGCCCTGGCGCTGCAGGGCGGTGGCCTCGGCGTCGAAGCGCCGGGTGAGCACCATGTCGCGGTACAGGCCGCGCAGCTCGTCGGGGGTGATGTCGGCGACGTACCGGGCGTACTCGGCGTAGGCGGAGTCCGCGGCGGGCTCGATCCGTTCGCCCTCGGGCGTCAGCAGCTGCACCAGCTCCGTCTCGGAGCCCTTCGCGGCAGTGGTGCTGGTCTTGCGAGTGGTGCGCTTGGCGCCGGTGGTGCCGGCCTTGCCGCCGGTCGTACCGGCCGCCTTGCTTCCGGCGCTGCGTCGCGGCTTGCGCGCGGCAGTGCTCTCGGTCACGTGTGCTCCTCCGTCGGTCCGGCCCCCGGGTTCGCCGGAAGCCAGTGCGGCTCACCTGCGGCCCGGCGGACGCACAAGGGTGGGTGCGGCCCGTTCGGGAACAGGCGTGACAGGTGCCCCGGCGAGCGCCCTGCGAACAGCACGTTACCCAGTGCTCCACATTTCTGTGAAACCCCTCCTGACCTGCGTTTTTACTCGGATTTCCAAGTAAATCGGCGAAGTGCGGGAGTTTTACTGGTCACAGCCTCGCAGGGGGCCGGAACAACGGCACGTTATCCCGGCCACCCCGGGCACGGGAAGAGTCGGTGTGTGACACTGAGCGCGTGCGCGAAGACGGAAAAATCCGGGTATTCCTGCTCGACGACCACGAGGTCGTCCGCCGCGGTGTGCACGATCTGCTCTCGGGCGAGCCCGACATCGAGGTGGTGGGCGAGGCCGGCACGGCGGCCGACGCGCTGGCCCGGGTCCCGGCCGCCCGGCCCGACGTCGCGGTGCTGGACGTGCGGCTGCCGGACGGCAGCGGCGTGGAGGTGTGCCGCGAGATCCGCTCCCTGGACGAGTCCGTCCGCTGCCTGATGCTGACCTCCTTCGCCGACGACGAGGCCCTCTTCGACGCGATCATGGCGGGTGCCTCCGGATACGTGCTCAAGGACATCCGCGGCGCCGAGCTGCTGGGCGCCGTCCGGGAGGTGGCCGCGGGCAAGTCGCTGCTCGACCCGGCGGCCACCGCGCGGGTGCTGGAGCGGCTGCGCGACGGCGGCACCCGGACGGACGACCGGCTGGCCGGCCTCACCGAGCAGGAGCGCCGCATCCTGGATCTGATCGGCGAGGGAATGACCAACCGCGCGATCGGTGAACGGCTGCACCTCGCCGAAAAGACGATCAAGAATTACGTGTCGAGCCTGCTCGCCAAACTCGGAATGCAGCGGCGTTCCCAGGCGGCGGCTTTCGTGGCCCGGCTGCAGGCCGAGAACCGCTGAGGCCACGCGGACCGGGAGGCGGACTCTTATTCGGGACTTACGTCCCCTCCTGCCGGGGCGGCCGACTCTGTCCCCTCGCCCGTCCGCCCGCGCACAGTGGGGGCATGCCCTCCGACGCACAGCTCGCCGTCGGCCTGCTCGGCCGCACCGCCTACGGCCGGGCGGCCACCACCCTGCGCGCCCTGCCCTTCCTCGCCTTCGCGCGCCACATCGTGGCCGACGGCCGGGTCCTGCTGCGCATGCCGAGGAGCTGCGGGTACCACCGGGTGTGCGCGGGGAGCGTCGTCGCGTACGGCGCGGACAACCTCGCCTCCGCCGCGCCCGGGGAGCGCCTGTGGACGGTGCAGGTCGTGGGCCGGTGCGAGACGTACGAACCCAGTCCCGCCGAGATCGACCGGTTCGGCCCGGCACCGGGCCGGGTGGACGGTGAGCCGTTCGAGCCGGTCTATCTGCGGATCGAACCGCGGTTCGGGTCGGTGTCCATGACGGAGGAGGGCGCGGGCGCGCTGTGACGGCCGGCGGGGCGGCGTGAAACGCCGCGCGCGCGTGAGGCCCCCTGCGGGGCCGCACGCGCGCGGGGAGTGGTTCCCGGTCAGCCGCCGCCTTCGCCGCCCGGCGCGGTGGCGCCACCGGTCGGCTCGCCACCACCGGCGCCGCCGGTCGGCTCACCACCGCCGGTGCCGCCGGTCGGCTCACCGCCGTCCGTGGGCTCACCACCGTCCGTCGGCTCACCGCCGTCGGTCGGCGTGGACGGGTCCGTCTGGCCGTCGGTCGGCTCGCCGGTCGGCTCGTCCGTCGCCGTGTAGGACGGCGTGTACGACGGCGTGTACGGCTGGTCCCAGTCCCCGCCGGTCCCGCCGTTGCCGTTGTTCTGGCCCGTGCCCGGGTCGGTCGTCTCCTGCGTCTCCTCGTCGCTGGGCGAGGAACTGGGCGACTCGGAACCGGGGCTCTGCGAGGTCGTCGCCGTCGGACTCTTGTCCGTGTCGGGGCCGCCCTTGCCGCCGTCGTCGTTGTTCATGGCCAGCGCCACACCGGCGGCGATGGCGATCACCGCGAGCACGGCCAGTATCCACAGCTTGCCCCGGCCGCTGCCCTTGTTGCCGTGGTTCTCGAAGCCGCCGTCGTCACCCGCGCGGTAGCCGCCCGGCAGGATCGGCTGGGGGATCTGCTGGGTGCCGGAGGCGCCGTGCTCGGGGTGCGGCATCACCGTCGTGCCCGCGAGACCGGCGGCGGGCGTGTGCCGGCCGTCGTGCGCGGCGACCGGGCCGGTGTTCCAGGTGCCGGTGTGGCCGCCCTGCTCGTAGAGCATCTGGAGCCCGTACTGGACCAGCCCGCGCATCTCCTCGGCGGTCTGGAAGCGGTCGTCGGGCTCCTTGGCCAGCGAGCGCATCACCAGGCCGTCCAGCTCCGGCGGGCAGGCGTCGGAGGCCTCGGACGGCGGGGTCGGGATGTCCTGGACGTGCTGGTAGACCACCGACAGCGGGGTCTCGCCGGTGAAGGGCGGGCGCAGCGCGAGCAGTTCGTAGAGCAGGCAGCCCGTCGCGTACAGGTCGGAGCGGTGGTCGACGGCCTTGCCGAGGGCCTGCTCCGGGGAGAGGTACTGCGGGGTGCCCATGACCATGCCGGTCTGCGTCATCGTGGTCGACGCGCCGTGCAGGGCGCGGGCGATGCCGAAGTCCATCACCTTCACGGCGCCGTTGTTGGTGATGATGACGTTGGCCGGCTTGATGTCGCGGTGCACGATGCCGTGCTGGTGCGAGTAGGCCAGCGCCTCCAGGACGCCCGAGACGATGATCAGCGCCTGCTCGGGGCCGGGCGCCTCCGCGTTGAGGAGGAGGTCGCGGATGGTGCGGCCCTCGACGATCTCCATCACGATGTACGGCACGGACTGACCGCCGACGAAGTCCTCGCCGGAGTCGTACACGGCCACGATGGCGTGGTGGTTGAGCCCGGCCACCGACTGGGCCTCGCGCGTGAAGCGGGCCTTGGAGACCGGGTCCTCGGCGAGGTCGGCGCGCAGCAGCTTGACCGCCACGGTGCGTCCGAGCCGGACGTCCTCGGCGGCGAACACCTCGGCCATGCCGCCCCGCCCGAGTCTGCGGGTCAGCCGGTACCGGCCGTCGCCGACCAGGCCGCCGTTGCCCCAGTTCTCCGGCGCGTCAGACATACCGCCGCCAGATGCCTCGGGTTCGGACGGGCCCTGGGCGCGCTGCTGCTGTGCCATCAGTCCTCGCCGTCGTTTCTGCCCGCGGTACGCGCGGTGTTGTTACGGTCTCCGTCGGCCACGCTACAGCCTCCGCGCAAGCCTCCGGTCCGAGATGGGCTGCCGGGACCGGCATCGAGACGGACCGGTCATGAAACCCTGGTTCCGTACTGCCGTGCAAATTCCGTGTACCGGCGGTACGCCGGCTGTAACGCTTCCGCGACGCTTCTTTCGCGTACGGTCACGGAACGGGCACCGCGCTTGACGTGTCGGTGCCCTGGGGCAGACTTGGCCGGGAATAGCACTTTCGATCACGAGCGTGCGTGCCGCCGCCAACGGCGCCGACGCCAATGGGGGACGCGGAGACATGAGCCAGGACGCCGGACAGGGCCGGTACGCGGGGCAGGCACTAGCCGGCGGCCGCTACCAGCTGCGCGACTTGCTCGGCGAGGGCGGCATGGCCTCGGTGCACCTGGCGTACGACTCGGTGCTGGACCGGCAGGTCGCGATCAAGACGCTCCACACCGAGCTGGGCCGCGAGCAGGCCTTCCGCGAGCGTTTCCGCCGCGAGGCCCAGGCAGTGGCCAAGCTCACGCACACCAACATCGTCTCGGTCTTCGACACCGGCGAGGACGACCTCGGCGGCATGACGACGCCGTACATCGTCATGGAGTACGTCGAGGGACGGCCGCTCGGCTCGGTGCTCGACGAGGACGTCCGGCAGCAGGGCGCGATGCCCGCCGACAAGGCGCTGAAGATCACCGCGGACGTGCTGGCGGCGCTGGAGATCAGCCACGAGATGGGCCTGGTCCACCGCGACATCAAGCCGGGCAACGTGATGATGACCAAGCGCGGCGTGGTCAAGGTCATGGACTTCGGCATCGCCCGCGCCATGCAGTCCGGCGTGACCTCGATGACGCAGACCGGCATGGTCGTCGGCACCCCGCAGTACCTGTCGCCGGAGCAGGCCCTCGGCCGCGGTGTGGACGCCCGCTCCGACCTGTACTCGGTCGGCATCATGCTGTTCCAACTGACCACCGGGCGCCTCCCGTTCGACGCGGACTCCCCGCTGGCCATCGCGTACGCGCACGTCCAGGAGGAGCCGGTGGCTCCTTCGTCGGTCAACCGCTCGCTGCCCCCGGCCGTCGACGCGCTGGTGGCCCGCGCGCTCAAGAAGAACCCCAACGAGCGCTTCCCGAGCGCCGAGGCCATGCGCGACGAGTGCCTGCGGGTGGCGGCCTCCTTCCAGGCGGCCCCGCCGAGCATCGTGCCCGGCGCGCAGACCTCCAGCGGCGCGGGCGTCGGCTCCGCGGTGTTCCCGCCGGTCGACCAGAGCGCCCCGGCGCCCACCGGCCCGGTCCAGACGCCCTACCAGCCGACGCCGAACCCGTACGGCAGCCCCACCCCCGCGCCCTCGCCTGCGTACGGGTACCCGCAGCAGGGCGGCTACCCGACGCCCGCCGCGTCGCCGTACGCGTCGCAGCACCAGGGCGCCCAGACACCGCCGCCGTACAACCTCACGCCCTCCGCCCCCGCCGGCGGTTCCGGGGGCGGCCGCAAGTCCGGCAAGGCGCTGGTCATCGGCGCGATCACGGTCGCCGTCCTGGTCGTCGGCGGCCTGATCGGCGCGCTGACCATGAACGACGGCGGGGACGACCCCAAGGGCGGTGACCCCACCGCCGGCGGGTCGGCGTCGCCGTCGAAGGCGGCGGGCTACCGCGGGCCGGACACGACGAAGACGATCGAGAAGGACGAGTGCACGGAGCCCCAGGAGTCGTACAACGACCCTGACAAGATCAAGGTGCCGGACTTCACCTTCAAGTACATCGGCTCGGTCAAGGAGTGCTTCCAGGCCGCCGGCTGGACGATGGAGGTCGTCCAGGTCGACGAGAACACCTACGGCGAGGGCTCGGTCCGGGACCAGTTCCCGGTGGCCGGCACGGACGTCGACCCCGACAAGATGCCGACGATCCAGCTCAAGGTGTCGACGGGCAACCCGCCGTCCTCCTGATCACGCGCCACGACGAAGGGCCCGGCGGCCGATGCCGCCGGGCCCTTCGTGTCGTCCGGGACGTCGAGGGACGCGTCAGCGGCCCCTAGGTTCTAGAGGTAGGGGCCGCCGGAGCGGCCGCCCGGGTGCGGCTCCTCGCCCTCCTGGCCGACGCCCGGCGGCAGCGCCCGGCGCATCTGCTCCAGCTGGGCCCGTGCGGCCATCTGCTGGGCGAACAGCGTGGTCTGGATGCCGTGGAACAGGCCCTCCAGCCAGCCGACCAGCTGAGCCTGGGCGATCCGCAGCTCCGCGTCGGTCGGGGTCACGTCGTCCGTGAAGGGCAGCGAGAGCCGCTCCAGCTCCTCGACCAGCTCGGGGGCCAGCCCGTCCTCCAGCTCCTTCACCGAACTGGCGTGGATCTCCTTGAGCCGGGCCCGGCTCGCCTCGTCCAGGGGCGCGACGCGCACCTCCTCCAGCAGCTGCTTGATCATGCTGCCGATCCGCATGACCTTGGCGGGCTGCTCCACCTGCTCGGTCACCGGAATCTCCCGGGAGTCGTCGTCTCCCCCGCCGCCGCTGAGCGCCATCCCGTCCTGGCCGACGA
>MUMD01000303.1 GCA_002155895.1 Streptomyces rochei | reverse complement strand
TGCAGTTCGGTATTTTCACCGTCGGTGACGTCACCCCGGACCCGACCACGGGCCGGACGCCGACCGAGCGGGAGCGCATCAAGGCCATGGTCGCCATCGCGCTGAAGGCCGAGGAGGTCGGCCTGGACGTCTTCGCGACCGGCGAGCACCACAACCCGCCCTTCGTGCCGTCGTCCCCGACCACGATGCTCGGCTACGTCGCGGCCCGCACCGAGCGGCTGATCCTGTCCACCTCCACCACCCTGATCACCACGAACGACCCGGTGAAGATCGCCGAGGACTTCGCGATGCTCCAGCACCTGGCCGACGGCCGGGTGGACCTGATGATGGGGCGCGGCAACACCGGCCCGGTCTACCCCTGGTTCGGCAAGGACATCCGCGAGGGCATCAACCTCGCGGTCGAGAACTACGCCCTGCTCCACCGCCTGTGGCGCGAGGACGTGGTGAACTGGGAAGGGAAGTTCCGCACCCCGCTGCAGGGCTTCACCTCCACGCCCCGGCCGCTGGACGGCGTCGCGCCCTTCGTCTGGCACGGCTCGATCCGTTCGCCGGAGATCGCCGAGCAGGCCGCGTACTACGGCGACGGCTTCTTCCACAACAACATCTTCTGGCCGGCCGACCACACCAAGCGGATGATCGAGCTGTACCGCAACCGCTACGCCCACTACGGGCACGGCACCCCCGAGCAGGCGATCGTCGGCCTGGGCGGCCAGGTGTTCATGCGGAAGAACAGCCAGGACGCGGTGCGCGAGTTCCGCCCCTACTTCGACGTCGCCCCCGTCTACGGGCACGGGCCGTCGCTGGAGGACTTCACCGCGCAGACGCCGCTGACGGTGGGCTCGCCGCAGCAGGTGATCGAGAAGACGCTCGCCTTCCGCGACTACGCCGGTGACTACCAGCGCCAGCTGTTCCTGATGGACCACGCCGGGCTGCCCCTGAAGACCGTCCTGGAACAGCTCGACCTGCTCGGCGAAGAGGTCGTGCCGGTCCTGCGCGAGGAGTTCGCCAAGAACCGCCCGGCCGAGGTGCCGGACGCCCCCACCCACGCCTCCCTGCTGGCCACCGCAGAAGCAGCCTCCAAGGAGGCGACCGCCGTATGAAGCTGGTCGCTGTGTCCGCGGGATTGAGCTCCCCCTCGTCCACCCGCTTGCTGGCCGACCGTCTCACAGAGGCGGTCCGCGACGAGGTCGCTGCTCAAGGCCACAAGACGGAGGTGGAGGTCATCGAACTGCGCCCCCTGTCTGGCGCTATTGCCAACAACCTCGTCACCGGGTTTCCCCCACCGCCGCTGGCCGAAGCGATCGAGGCGGTGACCAGCGCCCACGGTCTCGTGACTGTGACGCCAGTGTTCTCAGCGTCCTACAGCGGACTGTTCAAGTCCTTCTTCGACCTGATCGACCCAGCTGCCCTCGCAAGCAAGCCGGTCCTGATAAGTGCGACCGGTGGTACGCCCCGGCACTCTCTGGTACTGGACCATGCCATGCGTCCCCTCTTCTCCTATCTGAAAGCCGTGGTCCTCCCCACCGGCGTATACGCGGCGTCGGAGGACTGGGGATCCGGCAGCGGCGCGCATACGGAAGGTCTGTCCGCCCGCGTACGCAGGGCGGGCCGGGAGATGGCCTCCGTTCTCATCACCAGAGCGACCGATCCCCTTCCCACCGAGGACGCCACTCTGGTCGGCAAGCAGTTGTCCGATCTTCGCTTCGACTAAGCACGTCCCTCACCAGCGGTCGCCAGTTGATGGCCGATCCCAGCCGGATGCGCTCGATGGCGCGGGCGGTATGCAAGTCGGCGGGGCCTGTTTCGAAGGGTCGCATTGCCGTAACAGGTAGCTGTAGCGAGCGAATCAACAGTGGCCCCTACCAATGCCTGACGCACGGCACCGGGAAAGCTGCACCGCCGCCTCCGCTCGCTGAAAGCGCGCTCGCGGTATTGCCTACCGCGCCTATCACGGAAGTGCCGGGTCCGGCGAGGCGAGGCGAGGCGAGGACACGATCGCCGATGCGCACGGCGTCCGCCCGCTCGGTTGGCCCACCAGGGGGACCGTGCGGCCCTGCGGATGTGTGCGGTGGCTGGAACTCGCCCGTCGTGAACAGACTGAGGAATCCGTCTGTGCCCGTCGCCCGACACGGGGTACTCCGGCGGCGCGCGGATCCCCCCTCGTCGTCAGGAGGCACGGCCCATGACGTTCAATCCCTTGGAGCAGCGGGGTATCCCGCTGGACCGCCAGCTACGGAGCTGGCGCGAGCTGAACGTGGACCCGATCGACCCGGACCACTGCGACCCCTACACCCGCTGCCGGATCATCACGATGAACGGCATCGAGGTGGAGGCGATCCTCTTCAGCCACCAGCTCGCCCGGAACACGGTCGACCCGGAGGTCAAGCGGCAGCTGGCCCGGGTCCGCTACATCGAGGCGCAGCAGCAGAAGGTCGTGAACTGGCTGCTCCCGGGCGTCTCCTCGGTGCTGGAGACGACGATCGCCTACGAGCAGGTGGCGGTGGACCTGACGGCGTGGGTGGCGCGGATGGAACCGGACCCGTACCTGAAGCAGGCGTACCAGTTCGGTGTGCTGGAGGACTTCGACCACCTGTACCGGTACGCGAACCTGTACGAGATGATCGAGCACCGCAAGGCGGAGTCGATCGTCGACAACCTGACCGAGGTCATGCCCGGCCGGCCCACCCGGTTCCACCACCGCGATCCGGTCGACAACGTCCGTGACCCGTACGCCAAGGACGAGACAAACCCGCTCTCCAAGCTGCACGCCCTGACGATCATGTCGGCGGAGCAGCAGACCATGAACTTCTACATGAACACCGGCCCCACCTACATGGAGCCGATCGCCCGCCAGCTCTACCAGGAGATCGGGCTGATCGAGGAGGAGCACGTCACCCACTACGAGTCCCTGGTGGACCCGGGTGAGACGTGGTGGGAGCAGCTGGTCAACCACGAGTACAACGAGTGCTACCTGTACTACTCCTTCATGGAGCAGGAGAGCGACCCCAAGGTCAAGGCGATCTGGGAGCTGCACCTGAACATGGAGCTGGAGCACCTGCACGCCGCCTGCGACCTGATGCGCCGGCACGACGGCCGCGACCCCGCCTCCGTGCTGGCCCCCGAGCTGCCCAACGTGCTCACCTTCGAGCCGAACAAGGGCTATCTGCGCGAGTTGCTGGACACCCAGATGGACCTGACGACGCTCGGTGCCGGATACGTCCGGGAGGCGCACGAGCGGTTCGAGAAGATGCAGGAACAGATCCACGGCGGCGAGGCGCCCCCGAGCGACCGGGTGATGACCCAGCACGACGAGATGTTCGGCCGCGAGTACCGCGTCCAGACCGAGGGCGAGCACCCCGACCCCACGCAGCGCGAGAAGTAGGGGAGGCCGACATGTCCGAGCTGCACACCCCGCACGCCGGGGACGACATGGCCGAGGACGACGACGTCGTCTCCCTGCTGATGCGCCAGCACGGCGACATCCGCAACCTCTTCGACGAGGTCGAGGCCGCCAAGGGCGAGGAACGCCGGGACGCCTTCCGCCGCCTGGTGCGCCTGCTCGCGGTGCACGAGACCGCCGAGGAGGAGGTCGTCCATCCCTTCGCCCGCAAGGGCTTCCCCGGTGGCGAGCAGGTGGTGAAGGACCGGCTCGCCGAGGAGAAGGCGGCCAAGGAAACCCTGTCCGCACTGGACGACATGGACACCGACGACCCGAAGTTCATGCCCCGGCTGCTCAAGCTGCGCAAGGACGTCCAGGAGCACGCGCGGGCCGAGGAACGCTACGAGTTCACCCACATCCGGCGCAGCACCGACGTCACCAACCTCGCCGCGATGGCCAAGGCCATCAAGGCCGCCGAGGCCATGGCGCCGACCCGGCCCCACCCGGGCGTCGAGTCCGGGGCGAAGAACATGGCACTGGGACCGGTCGCCGCGCTGATGGACCGCACCAAGGACGCGGTGCGTCAGGCCATGGGCAAGGGCTGACTCCGCGTCGACCCCGCGTCGACCTCGCGTCGGCTCCGCGTCCCTCCTGGCCGGCCGGGGCATCCGCCCGGTCGGCCGGGACGCGGAACCGGCCCCCTGAGCCGGCTGTTTGTCCCCTATCCTCCGGGGGACCCAGCGCGCATGAGCAAAAAGGCGGGTCGCCGACTCATGGGCCAGAACCGGATGCTGTGGCTGCTCGACGCCCTGGAACGTGACCCCAGGGCTGACGCGGCGATCGACAAACTCACCGGGAGCGTGCGGGCCCTCCCGTTGGGCCGCGCGCGGGACGCGCTGCACGGCAGGTGGCTGGGACACCCCGTGCACCCCTTGATGGTCCAGGTGCCGATCGGCAGCTGGATGTCCGCCGCTGTCCTCGACCTGCTGCCCGGCCGCACCCGGGAGGCCGGCCTCCTCGTGGGCGTCGGACTGGCCGCGGCCGGCCCCGCCGCGCTGGCGGGCGCGGTCGACTGGGCCGAACTCCACCGGCAGCAGACCCGGGTGGGACTGGTGCACGCCGTGGCCAACACGGCGGCCGTGGGGCTGTACGGCGCCTCACTCCTGTGCCGCCTCACCGGACGGACCGCGGCGGGCCGCGCGTACGGCTTCCTCGGGCTGACGGCGGTCGGCCTGGGCGGCATGCTCGGCGGCCACCTCGCCTACCGACAGGCTTCCGGAGCCAACCACGCCGAGGAAGTACCCCATGTCGTCGGCGAAGGCTGGCGCCGGATCGGCACCGTGGACGAGTTCCCCGCCGGCCGGCCCGTGCGGCGCGCCGTGGACGACGTTCCGGTCCTGGTGGTGCGCGAGACCGGCGGCACCTTCCACGCGCTGGCGGACCGGTGCAGCCACCTGGCGGGCCCGCTGTCCGAGGGCACGGTCTCCGACGGGTGCGTGGAGTGCCCCTGGCACGGCAGCGTCTTCCGGCTCTCGGACGGCTGGAACGTCCGCGGCCCCGCCACCGCGCCCCAGCCCGCCTTCGACACCCGCGTCGTCGACGGACACGTGGAGATCAGGCTGCGCCGCGAGGACGGCACCGAGGACGCGGACGAGGACCGAACGGCCGGGGCAGCGGAGCGGGCAGCGGAGGACGAGGGTCATGGGCACGGAAACTGACGACGGGGTCGTGGCGCGGCTGAGGCGACGGCTGCACCGCACCGAACGCACCTACTCGGCGGGAGAGGACCGCCCGCTGCGCGGCTACGCGGCGGCCATGGCGGCCTTCGGCGTCTACACGGCGGGGTGGGCGGCGGTGGTCGGCACGCGCGGTCGTCCGCTGCCGGACCGGCCCGAGCCCTGGGACGTGGCACTGACGGCGGTGGCGACGTTCCGGCTGAGCCGGCTGCTCAGCAAGGCGTCGGTGACCAGCCCGCTACGGGCCCCCTTCACCACGTTCCAGGGTCCCCAGGGCCCGGCCGAGCTGCACGAGGAGGCGCGCACCGAGGGCGCCAAGGACACGGTCGGCGAGCTGCTGACGTGCCCGTTCTGCATGAGCGTCTGGGTGGCCTCGACCCTCACCGCCGGACAGCTGCTCTGGCCGCGCGCCACCCGCACCGCCATGGGCGCGCTCACCGCGCTGGCCGGCGCGGACGCCCTGCAACTCACGTACAGCGCGCTGGTGGCCAGGACGACCGACGAGTGACCACGCCGCGCGGGCCCGGCCCGGTGCTCACCGGCGCCGGGGCAGAGGTCCCACGTCAGACTGACGGCCGGGGCGCATCGCGGCGTGCCGCTGTCCCGGACCGGGGCCCGACCGGGCGGCCAGGGCGTCGGCGACGGCGCCGGTGACGAAGGCGTACACCGTCTTGTGCAGCAGGTCGACGGCGAGTTCGCGGCGGGGCCAGGTCTGGGGCGGGGCGCCGACACCGGTGGCGTTCTCCAGGATCTGGTCGGAGGTGACCCGGACGACGGCGAACTTCCCCGACGACCAGGGCCCGCGCAGCCCGGCGTGCGCCATCACCGACCGCAGGACCCCGAGGAGGGCGCCCTGCCCCGCGTGCATGGCCAGGTTCACCGGCACCGGCTGACGCCCGGAGTACTCCCGCATTCCGGTCAGGCGTTCCAGTGTGCGGGCGGGGACGTGGGAGTCGGGCCGGCCGGTCAGCCGTTGCTCCGCCTTCTCACCCAGCGTCATCGCCAGCACTCCGGTCGTACCGGCCAGCAGTCCCTGCCACAGTGCGCGCTTCATCATGCGGCGCCGAGTACCCAGCGCGCCCCCGACTCACCTGCTCCCCGGCCTCGGACGGAGGTGCGTCGGCCGGGTCCGCTCAGCGGGCCACCGTGCACAGCGCACCGCTGACGGCTGCCGCGCAGACCAGCAGGCACGACGCCCAGACACCGTGGCGTCTGAGCAGGTCGCGTCGGAGCCGCAGGTACCGGACCTCGTACTCCCGGCCCAGCTCGTCGGCACGGCGCAGGGTCGCCTCGAACATCTGGTGGGAGAGGCGGAGACGGTGGGCGACATAGTGCCGCGTGAGATCCTCCGCCTGCGCGGTGGTCAGCCAGGGGAGTGCGCCGCAGAGCGCCTGCGCCTCCCGGTGTGCGGCCTGCCGGTGTTCCCGGGCCAGGAGGAAGCCCTCCGCCTCCGCCGCGATGTCCGAGGTCGCGCCGGAGACCGGACCGCGGAGGTGCCCGTCCGTCATCTCCGGTCGCCCTTGTGGCCGCTCGTGTCGAGCGCGTCGCGTTGTCCGGTGTTCTCCGCCTGGTCGAGGTCGGCGAGCGCGGGATGGTGCAGGTCGAAGGCGGGGGACTCGGAGCGGACGCGGGGCAGGGTGACGAAGTTGTGGCGGGGCGGCGGGCAGGAGGTCGCCCACTCCAGCGAGCGTCCGTAGCCCCAGGGGTCGTCGACCTCGATCCGCTTGCCGTGCTGGGCGGTCTTCCAGACGTTGTAGAGGAAGGGCAGCGTGGACAGGCCCAGGAGGAAGGCTCCGACGGAGGAGACGGTGTTGAGGGCGGTGAAGCCGTCGGCGGCCAGGTAGTCGGCGTAGCGGCGGGGCATGCCCTCGGCGCCGAGCCAGTGCTGGACCAGGAACGTGGTGTGGAAGCCCACGAACAGCGTCCAGAAGTGCACCTTCTCCAGGCGGGTGTCGAGCATGGTGCCCGTCATCTTCGGCCACCAGAAGCTGAAGCCGGCGAACATCGCGAACACGATCGTGCCGAAGAGCACGTAGTGGAAGTGCGCCACGACGAAGTAGCTGTCGGTGACGTGGAAGTCGATCGGCGGCGAGGCCAGCAGCACCCCCGTCAGCCCGCCGAACAGGAACGTGACCAGGAAGCCGGCCGCCCACAGCATCGGCGGTTCGAAGGACAGCGAGCCCCGCCACATGGTGCCGATCCAGTTGAAGAACTTCACCCCGGTGGGCACGGCGATGAGGAAGCTCATGAACGAGAAGAACGGCAGCAGCACGGCGCCGGTGGCGAACATGTGGTGCGCCCACACCGTCACCGACAGGCCGGTGATGGCGATGGTGGCACCCACCAGGCCCATGTAACCGAAGATCGGCTTCCGCGAGAAGACGGGGATGATCTCGGTGATCACCCCGAAGAAGGGCAGGGCGAGGATGTAGACCTCGGGGTGGCCGAAGAACCAGAAGAGGTGCTGCCACAGGATCGCCCCGCCGTTCTCCGCGTCGAAGACGTGCGCACCGAACTGGCGGTCCGCCTCCAGCACCAGCAGGGCGGCGGCCAGCACAGGGAAGGCCAGCAGGACGAGCACCGAGGTCAGCAGCACGTTCCAGGTGAAGATCGGCATGCGGAACATGGTCACGCCGGGCGCCCGCATGCAGATGATCGTGGTGATGAAGTTGACCGCGCCGAGGATGGTGCCGAAGCCGGAGAGCGCCAGCCCCATGATCCACAGGTCACCGCCGGTGTACGGGGTGCGCTCACCGCCGCTGAGCGGTGGGTAGGCGGTCCAGCCGAAGTCCGCGGCGCCCTGCGTGGTGAGGAAACTGCCGAGCACGATCAGGCCGCCGAAGGCGAACAGCCAGTACGACAGCATGTTCAGCCTCGGGAACGCGACGTCCGGGGACCCGATCTGCAGCGGCATGATCGCGTTGGCGAACCCGGCGAACGTGGGAGTGGCGAACAGCAGCAGCATGATCGTGCCGTGCATCGTGAAGGACTGGTTGTACTGCTCCGCCGACACGATCTGAAGACCGGGCCGCGCCAGCTCCGCCCGCACCACCATGGCCAGCGCTCCCCCGATCAGGAAGAACGCGAACGACGTGATCAGGTAGAGGTGGCCGATCTTCTTGTGGTCGGTCGTGGTCAGCCAGGTGACCACGACGCGGCCCCGGCCACGGCGCTCGGCCACGGGGACGGGAGCCACCGGCTCGGTATGGGTCGCCATCACGTTCCTCACTCGGCGGAGCGCCTGGTGGTCGGCCGTCGGACGGCGACGGCCCCCCTCTTCGGCCCTGGGTCTCGGGCAGGGTGTGTCCAGCCCCCGTGGAAGGTAGTTCTCTCCGGTACGCGACCGCGCCCGCACCCAGCCGACGGCAGGCCGAACGGCCCCATCTTCCAGTCGGACGGGTGACGACGGGGACGGCGCGAGTACCGGCCTCGGTGACCGTGGCCGTTTCGTCCGCGGGGCTACGGAAACCCGGCGCCGGACGGTGGCCGTCGGGCACCGGAGCGGAGGGCGTTCGATGAGGAAGCTGTGGTGGGCGGTTCCGGTCGCGGTCGCCGGAGTGACGGCCGTGCGGCGGTCCCGGACCGGCGAGTGGAGGCAGGACCGCTGGCTCACCGTCACGGTCAATCGGCCGCCCATGGACGTGGGGTCCGAAGGCATGCTGCCGCCGCCTCTGGACGGACTGGCGGAGCGGATCGACGTGCGGATCCGCCCGGCACCGGGCGACCGCGGCACGGAACTGGCCGTGCGCTTCAAGGAGCCCGTGTCCGCGGCGTCCGCCTCCGTGCCCGCGCGGCTGACCGGGCAGGACCCACGTCAGGAACTCCGGCGCGCGTTGCGGGACGCGAAGTCCCTGCTGGAGGCGGGAGAGGTGCTGCGGCCCGACGCGCCGCCCACCACCCGCCCCACGCCGGGCGGCAGGCTGGTCGAGGTGTTCACCCGTCGCTCGGGTGGGGAGGGAGTGCTGTGAAGGCGCTCTGCTGGGAAGGCGTGAACAAGCTGTCCGTCGAGCAGGTCCCCGATCCGGAGCTGCGCAACGACCAGGACGTCATCGTGCGGCTGATCGCGGGCACCACCTGCGGCTCCGACCTGCACCTCATCGGCGGCTACATCCCGGCGATGCGCGCCGGTGACGTGATCGGCCACGAGTTCGTCGGCGAGGTCGTCGAGACCGGCTCCGCCGTGCGCAGGCACAAGGTCGGCGACCGGGTCGTCGTCTGCTCCTTCGTCGGCTGCGGACGCTGCTGGTACTGCGCCAACGATCTGTGGTCCCTGTGCGACAACACCAACACCAACCCGGGCATCGGCCAGGCCCTCTTCGGTTACGAGACCGCCGGGATCTTCGGCTACTCGCACGCCATGGGCGGACTGCGCGGCAGCCACGCCGAGTACGTCCGCGTGCCCTTCGCCGATTACGGCGCCTTCAAGGTCCCCGAGGGCGTCGACGACACCAGCGCCCTGTTCGTCTCCGACTCCGTGCCGACCGGGTGGATGGGCGCCGACCTGGCCGGGGTGAAGCCCGGTGACGTGGTCGCGGTGTGGGGCTGCGGCGCCGTGGGGCAGATGGCCGCCCGGGCGGCCGTCCTCAAGGGCGCCGAGCGGGTGATCGCCATCGACCGCATCCCCGAGCGGCTGGCCATGACCGAGCGGTACGCCGGCGCGGAGACCATCGACTACACCACCACGGACGTGGCAGCCGAGCTGCGCGAGCGCACCGGGGGCCGGGGCCCCGACGTGTGCATCGAGGCCGTGGGCATGGAGGCGCACAGCGACGGCCCGATGCACCTGTACGACCAGGTCAAACAGCAGCTCCGCCTCCAGACCGACCGGCCCACCGCCGTACGCCAGGCCATCCACGCCTGCCGCAAGGCGGGCACCGTGTTCATCCTGGGCGTCTTCGCGAGCGCCGTCGACAAGTTCCCGCTCGGCGCCGTGATCAACAAGGGGCTCACCGTGCGCGGCGCGCAGATGCACGGGCAGCGCTACATCCCGATGCTGCTGGACCGGCTGGCCGCGGGCGAGATCGAGACGGCGCAGCTCGCGACCCACACCCTCTCGCTCGACGAGGCGCCCACGGCGTACGACATGTTCAAGGAGAAGACCGACGGCTGCGTACGCGCCGTCATCCGCCCCGGGTCGTGAGGGACCGCATGATCATCGATCGGGTCGCTCACGTCCTCGCCCGGCGACTGGCGCGGTGGCGGTCGGCACCGGCCCTGCACCCTCACGGGGTGCTCTGCACGGGAACGCTGACCGTCCCCGACGCGGGGACCGGGTGGGGGGTCCCGTGGCTGGACGGGTCCGGCTCCTACCCGGTGACGGTGCGCTGGTCGCGGGCGCTGGGCCTCCCCCGAGGGCTGCCGGACGGTCTGGGACTGGCTGTGCGCGTGGAGGGCGCCGACGGTCCGGGCAGCGCGCTCGACCTGCTGTTCACGTCCAGCCGCCCCGGCCGGTTCGGCCGCCACCTGCCTCTCCCCCGGTCCGACGCCCTCAAGGGGCCGTACTCGACCCTGTTGTCGTACCGGGTGGGTGATCGCGCGCGCGTGCTGGCGGCCTTCCCGGTGCACGACCCCGACGCACGCCGAGAGGACGTGCGGCCGACGCTGTGGCAGGAACTCGCCCGCCGGCCCGTCCGGTTCGCGCTGAGGGCGGCCGCCCCGGACGAGCCCTGGCGCACCTTCGCCACGCTGAGCCTGGAGGCGGCGCACACCGCTCCGCCCACCGGCACCGTGTCCTACGACCCCTACGCGCACCACCTGCCCGGCCTGCACCCCACCGAACGGCTGCGACGCCTCCGCGACGCCGCGTACACCGGTTCCCGCCACGGACGAACCGCCGACGATCGCGACCGGTGAGGCGGGCCCTTCGGCACCGCGTGAACAGCGGCATTCCCCGGCGTCAGCGGCCCCCCGGACGACGGGGGGCACGTACCGCGCGGAACACGGCGACCGCGGCTCCTGCGGCGGCGAAGGCCGTGAACGCGACGCGGCGGGCGGTGAGGCCCCCGACCGGCGCGACGTCACGCAGCCGGTCGAGAAGGCTCAGGGGGACACCTCGCACGGCGTTGCCCGGCGGGCGCCGCGGCACGCCGGGGTGGGGGCGGGTCGGAGCGGTCGCCCGAACCGTCTCCCACGCGGCGCCGATCCGCCGCAACCGGCGGTCGTCGAACGCGTCCCGCAGAAGGGGCAGCAGCTCGTCCTCCTCATCTCGGATGTCCTGGCGGATGAGGGTGAACGCCTCCCGGATCCACTCCGCTCGCCGAGGGTCGTCGGGTGACTTCTCGACCCGTGCGACCAGCTCGTTGATCGCCTGGTGCTCCTCCTCCACGCGACCGGTGAGCTCCTCGCCGTCGGGGGCCACTCGACGCAGGACGGGCCACAGAACGGTCTCCTCCGCGAAGGCATGGCTGAACACCAGCTGGACGATGTCCCGCCACAGGGCCTCGAGTTCGTCAGCCGGACCCCCGGCCAACCAGCGGTTCATCATCGTGTCGAGCCGGGCGTGGTCCCGGCGCTGGCGCATGAGGATGCTGCCGTCGCCTCCCAGCGCCGCGGGATCCCGGTGAGTGATCGAGAGGGTCACGGTCGTCGCTCCTGCCTCGCGGTGACGCCTGGATACCCGGGCCGGCGGCGTCCTCGGTGCCGGAGGAACGGAGGGGCCACCGGCCCCAGGACGTGGGTTCCCATCAGACGCGTGCTCCACCCTCGGACATCGTTCCTCCTGCGGCCCTGGTCGGTGCGCCTGAGAAGCGGGGCCGCCGCCACGGCGGTGCGGTGCGGGTCAGGACCACAGCGCGTCCGCGAGGGCGGTGCCGAGGAAGGCCGCGCCCAGGCCGGCGACGACGCCGGCGAGGACGTTGGCGGCGGCGAGGAGCCTCGCGCCGTTCTCGGCCAGCCGCAGGGTCTCGTAGGAGAAGGTGGAGTAGGTGGTCAGGGCTCCGCACAGGCCCGTGCCGACCAGCAGCTGCACCGATGCGGAGGCGGCGCCGTGGGTGGCCGCGCCGGCGAGGGTGCCGAGGACCAGGCAGCCGACGACGTTGACGGTGAAGGTGCCCCAGGGGAAGACGGTGCCGTGCCGGGCCTGGACCGCCCGGTCGGTCAGATAGCGCAGGGGCGCCCCGACCATGGCTCCGGCCATGACGAGCAGCCAGTTCACTTCCGCCTCCCGCAGACCAGGCGCCGGGTGAGGCTCGCCGAGCACCACACCGCCGCGAGAGCCGCGACGACGGTGACGGCCAGGTAGGCCAGGCCGGTACCGGCCTCCCCGGAGCGGAGCAGGTGCTGGATGTCGACGGCGTAGGTCGAGAAGGTGGTGAAGCCGCCCAGGACGCCGGTGCCGAAGAAGGGGCGCACCAAGCGGTGGGCGGCCCACACGTCGGTGACGACCACCATGAAG
>MUMD01000302.1 GCA_002155895.1 Streptomyces rochei | reverse complement strand
CAGACGACGGTCGCCCACCGGCGTACCCCGGTGGGCGACCGTCGTCTGGCCGTTCGGGCGGCGCAGCACCAGACCCGTCGGGATGCCCCGGCCCATCAGCCGGGCGGCGCGCTCCAGCCGGGACCACAGGGCGTCCTGGAAGACCGGGTCCAGCTCGCGCGGCGACCAGTCCGGCTGGGCGCGGCGGACGTCCTCGGCGTGCACATAGAACTCCACCGTGTTCGCCGCCTCGTCGACCTGCTTGAGCTGGAAGGGGGAGAAGCGGGGCGGACCCGTGCGGATCAGCTGGATCAGCTCCTCGTAGGGCTTCGCGCCGTACTCGTCCATGACCCGGTCCAGCCGGGACGCCAGCTGCTTGATCAGCGTCCCCCCGGCGGCGTCCGGCCGGCGCTCGCGCACCACCACGTGCGCGGCCAGGTCACGGGTGCGCCAGCCCTCGCAGAGCGTCGGGGCGTCCGGACCCGCCGTCTCCAACAGGTCCGCGAGCAGAAGTCGTTCACGCTTGGCGAAAGTCGACATGGAGTCAGCCTACGGCGGTCCGCCGGGTCCGCCCAATGGACGGCGCGGTGGCGTGTCAGTCCCGCGCGGCACAATGGGCCCCATGACCAGCAGCTCGCCCCGGCGGCCCAGCCCGCTCGCCCCGGAGATCGCCGACCGCCTCAAGCGCAGCGCCGACGGCCTCCTGCCCGCCATCGCCCAGCAGTACGACACCGGGGAGGTGCTGATGCTCGGCTGGATGGACGACGAGGCGCTGCACCGCACCCTGACGACCGGGCGCTGCACCTACTGGTCGCGCAGCCGCCGGGAGTACTGGGTCAAGGGCGACACCTCGGGCCACTTCCAGTGGGTGAAGTCCGTCGCCCTGGACTGCGACGCCGACACCGTCCTGGTCAAGGTCGACCAGGTCGGCGCCGCCTGCCACACCGGCGCCCGCACCTGCTTCGACGCCGACGTGCTGCTCGCGGAAGGCACCGCCGGCGCCGACAGCACCGCCCGCACCGACGGCACGGGCACCGGCACGCCCGGCGCGGATCAGTAGGGTCTGCCCCCATGGACACGGACGTCATGGACCTCGACACCTTCCGGAAGCTGGCCGCCGACCGCCGGGTGATCCCGGTCAGCCGCAAGCTCCTCGCCGACGGCGACACCCCGGTCGCGCTCTACCGCAAGCTCGCCGCCGAGCGCCCCGGCACCTTCCTGCTGGAGTCCGCGGAGAACGGCCGCACGGCGTTCCAGTGGTCCCGGTACTCCTTCATCGGCGTCCGCAGCGCCGCCACCCTCACCGAGAAGGACGGGCAGGCCCACTGGCAGGGCACCCCGCCCGTCGGCGTCCCCACCGACGGCGACCCGCTCGCCGCCCTGCGTGCCACCGTCGAGGCCCTGCACACCCCGCGCGACCTCGCCCACGACCTGGGCCTGCCGCCCTTCACCGGCGGCATGGTCGGCTACCTCGGCTACGACATCGTGCGCCGCCTGGAGAAGGTCGGCCCCGGCGAGCGCGACGACCTGCGGCTGCCCGAGCTGACCATGCTCCTCACCAGCGACCTGGCCGTCATGGACCACTGGGAGGGCTCGGTCCTGCTGATCGCCAACGCGATCAACCACAACGACCTGGAGACCGGCGTCGACGAGGCCTACGCCGACGCGATCGCCCGCCTGGACGCCATGGAGGCCGACCTCACCCGCGCGGTCGCCCAGCCCCCGGCCGCGCTGCCGCCCTCCGAGCTGCCCGAGTACACCGCGCTGTGGGGCGGCCCCGACTTCCAGGAGGCCGTCGAGGACATCAAGGAGCGCATCCGCGCGGGCGAGGCCTTCCAGGTCGTCCCCTCCCAGCGCTTCGAGACACCCTGCACGGCGAGCGCGCTGGACGTGTACCGGGTGCTGCGGGCCACCAACCCCTCCCCGTACATGTACCTCCTGCGCCTCGACGGCTTCGACGTCGTCGGATCGTCGCCGGAGGCGCTGGTCAAGGTCGAGGACGGGCGCGCCATGGTCCACCCCATCGCCGGGACCCGCCCCCGCGGCGCCACCCCGCAGGAGGACCAGGCCCTCGCCGAGGAGCTGCTCGCCGATCCCAAGGAGCGCGCCGAGCACCTGATGCTCGTCGACCTCGGCCGCAACGACCTCGGGCGGGTCTGCGAGCCCGGCTCCGTCGAGGTCGTCGACTTCATGTCCGTCGAGCGGTACTCGCATGTCATGCACATCGTCTCGACGGTCACCGGCCGCGTCGCCCCCGGCCGCACCGCCTTCGACGTCCTCACCGCCTGCTTCCCGGCCGGCACCCTCTCCGGCGCCCCCAAGCCGCGCGCCCTGCAGATCATCGACGAACTCGAACCGTCCCGGCGCGGCCTGTACGGCGGCTGCGTCGGCTACCTCGACTTCGCCGGCGACTCCGACACCGCCATCGCCATCCGCACGGCGCTGCTGCGCGACGGCACCGCCTACGTCCAGGCCGGCGCCGGCGTCGTCGCGGACTCCGACCCGGTCGCCGAGGACACCGAGTGCCGCAACAAGGCCGCGGCGGTGCTCCGCGCGGTGCACACGGCCAACCGGCTGGGGCGGTAGGGCCATTCTCACGCTGCGGATTCCGAACCCCGGGTGACGGTTCGCCCGGGGTTCGGGTGATAGTGGAGTACGTGACAGCTGTTCCTCACCCCCGTACCCCAGCCGCAGGACCCGCCCGGTCCGGCCGCCGGAGCCTCGCCGTCGCCCTGCTGTGCGGCGCGCTCGGCGCGGCCGTCGCCCTGCTCGCCACCCGGCAGGAGTGGTCGGAGGGCACCGCGACGGTGGCCGGCGGCGCCTTCCCGCTGACCGCCAAGGGCAGCGACGTCACGGGCGTACCCGCGGCGCTCGCCATAGTGGGCCTCGCCGCGCTCGTCGCCGTCTTCGCCGTGCGCCGCGCGGGCCGGTTCGCCGTCGCCGCCGTGCTCACGCTCAGCGGCGCGGGCACCGTCGTCGCGGCCCTGGCCGGCGCCTCCGACAGCTCCGCCCTGGACGACAAGGCCGCCGAGGCCGCCGGCGACACCTCGGCCACCGTGGACGCCCTCACCCACACCGCCTGGCCCTACGTCGCGGCCGTCGGCGGCGCCCTGCTGCTGCTGGCCGGGCTGCTCGCCCTGCGCTACGGACGCCTGTGGCCCGCGATGTCCGGCCGCTACGAGCGCGACGGCACGCCGCGCCCGCGCCGGGGGCCGCAGACCGTCGACCCGGACCGCCCCGAGGACCTCTGGAAGGCCCTCGACCGCGGCGAGGACCCGACCGGAGCCTGACCCGCGGTTCACCCGCCCCCGGCTGGGCACCCCGGGAGGGGACCCGGCGCCACGCACGCGTGGGGAGCACCCCCGCTCACGGCGTGCGCGCCCGTGCGGGACAATGAGTCCGAGCATCCTGCTCAGACTTGGCACACAGCAACGAGGAGCAAGCAATGGCGGGCAGCAGCCACGGTCACACCCCGGCCGCCTGGACGGGTGTCATCATCGCCTTCATCGGTTTCTGCATCGCGGGCGTGTTCATGGTGGCGGCCCAGCCGGTGGGCTTCTGGGTCGGCATGGCGATCGTCCTCCTCGGCGGTGCCGTGGGCGGCATCATGCGCATGATGGGCCTCGGCCAGCCGCGCCACACCCACCCCGTGCACCAGGTCGCCGGCGACAGCAAGCCGGTCGGTGCCAAGGGCTGACCGGGCGACGACACCTCCCGAGGGGCGGGCCGGCACACGCGTGCCGGCCCGCCCCTCGCGTGCGCGCGGGCCCGCCCGGAGGCAGAATGCGCAGGGTGGACGCCGAGACCGGGAAACCGACGCCGAGCAGGACCCTCGTCCGGGGCACGACGGTGCCCCCGCGAGCCACGCGCGGACCCGCCCTGCTCGGCCGCCTCGCCGTCCCCGCCGGGGTCCTCGCGGCGGTGGCCGGCGCCTTCGCCTACGTCGGCAGCGTGGACCCCAACGAGCCCGGCCACTACCCGGTCTGCCCCCTGCTGCGCTTCACGGGTGTCCTCTGCCCCGGCTGCGGCGGCCTGCGCAGCGCCCACGCCTTCGTCCACGGCGACCTGCCGACCGCGCTGCAGGCCAACGCCCCGGCCGTCCTCGCCTACCTCGGCCTCGCCGTGCTCTGGACCGTCTGGGTGGTCCGCACGGCGCGCGGGCGGCCCCTGCGGATCGACCTGGGACCCGTCCACCTCTGGGCGGCGGGCGCGCTGATGCTGGCCTTCACGGTTGTCCGGAACCTGCCCTTCGGTGGCTGGCTCCGTCCTTGATCATCCGCCGGGTGTCCAGGTAGTGGAACCGGGGGCGACCGGATGCGGGACCGGCGCTCCGCTCCGGATACCATCGCAGTGACCATACGTTCCGATACGTACCGCCGTCTGAAAGGGGGCCGCTCGCGTGAGTGTGCTCGACGAGATCATCGACGGAGTCCGTGCCGACCTCGCGGAGCGGCAGGCGCGCGTCAGCCTCGACGAGCTCAAGGAGCGCGCGGCCAAGGCACGCCCCGCCAAGGACGGCGTGTCCGCCCTGCGCGGCGACGGCGTCAAGGTCATCTGCGAGGTCAAGCGCTCCAGCCCCTCCAAGGGCGCGCTGGCCGCCATCGCCGACCCGGCCGGCCTCGCCGCGGACTACGAGGCGGGCGGTGCCGCCGTCATCTCCGTCCTGACCGAGCAGCGCCGCTTCGGCGGCTCGCTGGCCGACCTGGAGGCCGTCCGCGCCCGCGTGGACATCCCGGTCCTGCGCAAGGACTTCATCGTCACCTCGTACCAGCTCTGGGAGGCCCGCGCGTACGGCGCCGACCTCGCACTGCTGATCGTCGCCGCGCTGGAGCAGCCCGCGCTGGAGTCGCTGATCGAGCGCGCCGAGTCCATCGGGCTGACCCCGCTGGTCGAGGTCCACGACGAGGACGAGGTCGAGCGCGCGGTGGACGCCGGCGCCAAGGTCATCGGCGTCAACGCGCGCAACCTGAAGACGCTGGAGGTCGACCGCGGCACGTTCGAGCGCGTCGCCCCGGAGATCCCCGCCCACATCGTCAAGGTCGCCGAGTCCGGCGTCCGCGGCCCGCACGACCTCATCGCCTACGCCAACGAGGGCGCCGACGCCGTCCTGGTCGGCGAGTCCCTGGTCACCGGCCGCGACCCCAAGACCGCCGTCGCCGACCTCGTCGCCGCCGGCGAACACCCGGCACTGCGCCACGGGCGGGGCTGACCCCCGGTAGGCTTGCCCGCGATGACACTCCCGCTTCCCCCGGCCGCCCGGGACCCGTACGCCCGCCTCGCGCGCGGCTGCCGGCCCCGAGGCTGCCGCGCGCCCGCCCGCCGGGTGCACGGCCGCCGGGTGCGGTACGTCATCGGGGACGAGCCGGGGCAGGTCAACGGCATGCGATGGCACCGGCGCCCCGCCAGGGGCGCGGGGCCGAGCTGAATCCGGGACTCCGTCGCGAGCGCGCGAACGGCCCGCGGCGGCCTGACTTCCCCCGCCCCACGGCGAATCTGCCCGAACCGGACACTCACCGTGAGGTACACGCATGCCCAGCAACTTCTTCGTCCCCGACCCCGAGGGGCGGACTCCCAGCCCCGAGGGCTACTTCGGGGCGTACGGCGGCAAGTTCATCCCCGAAGCCCTCGTCGCCGCCGTCGACGAGGTCGCCGTCGAGTACGACAAGGCCAAGTCCGACCCCGAGTTCGCCCGGGAGCTGGACGACCTCCTCGTCCACTACACCGGCCGCCCCTCGGCGCTCACCGAGGTCCCCCGCTTCGCCGAGCACGCCGGCGGAGCCCGGGTCTTCCTCAAGCGCGAGGACCTGAACCACACCGGCTCGCACAAGATCAACAACGTGCTGGGGCAGGCCCTGCTCACCAAGCGCATGGGCAAGACCCGCGTGATCGCCGAGACCGGCGCCGGCCAGCACGGCGTGGCCACGGCCACCGCCTGCGCGCTCTTCGGCCTCGACTGCACGATCTACATGGGCGAGATCGACACGCAGCGCCAGGCCCTCAACGTCGCCCGGATGCGCATGCTCGGCGCCGAGGTCATCGCCGTGAAGTCCGGCAGCCGCACGCTGAAGGACGCGATCAACGAGGCGTTCCGCGACTGGGTCGCCAACGTCGACCGCACCCACTACCTCTTCGGCACCGTCGCCGGCCCCCACCCCTTCCCGGCGATGGTCCGCGACTTCCACCGCGTCATCGGCGTCGAGGCCCGCCGCCAGCTCCTGGAACAGGCCGGACGCCTCCCCGACGCCGCGGTCGCCTGCGTCGGCGGCGGCTCCAACGCCATCGGCCTCTTCCACGCCTTCATCCCCGACGCGGACGTCCGCCTCATCGGCTGCGAGCCCGCCGGACACGGCGTGGAGACCGGCGAGCACGCGGCCACCCTGACCGCCGGCGAGCCCGGCATCCTGCACGGCTCCCGGTCCTACGTCCTCCAGGACGAGGAGGGCCAGATCACCGAGCCCTACTCGATCTCGGCCGGCCTCGACTACCCGGGCATCGGCCCCGAGCACGCCTACCTCAAGGACTCCGGCCGCGGCGAGTACCGCGCGGTCACCGACGACGCCGCCATGCAGGCGCTGCGTCTGCTGTCGCGCACCGAGGGCATCATCCCGGCCATCGAGTCCGCGCACGCGCTGGCCGGCGCCCTGGAGGTCGGCAAGGAGCTGGGCGGGGACGGGCTGATCGTCGTCAACCTCTCCGGCCGCGGCGACAAGGACATGGACACCGCCGCCCGCTACTTCGGGCTGTACGACACCGACGCCGAGGTCACCGAGGACGCCTCCGGCACCGCCGAGATCGAGGGGGACGTCAAGTGAGCGGGAACGTGCGGCTGCTGGACGACACCCTCGCCGCGGCGAAGGCCGAGGGCCGTGCCGCCCTCATCGCCTACCTCCCGGCCGGTTTCCCGACCGTGGACGGCGGCATCGCGGCGGTCAAGGCCGCCCTCGACGGCGGCGCCGACGTCGTGGAGGTCGGGCTGCCGCACAGCGACCCGGTCCTCGACGGCCCGGTCATCCAGACCGCCGACGACATCGCCCTGCGCGGCGGTCTGAAGATCGCCGACGTGATGCGCACGGTCCGGGAGGCACACGCGGCCACCGGCAAGCCGATCCTCGTCATGACGTACTGGAACCCCATCGACCGCTACGGCGTCGAGCGCTTCACCGCCGAGCTGGCCGAGGCCGGCGGCGCCGGGTGCATCCTGCCCGACCTGCCCGTCCAGGAGTCGGCGCTGTGGCGGGAGCACGCGGACAAGCACGGGCTCGCCACCGTCTTCGTGGTCGCGCCCAGCAGCAAGGACGAGCGGCTCGCCGAGATCACCGCGGCCGGCAGCGGCTTCGTCTACGCCGCCTCCCTCATGGGCGTCACCGGCACCCGTGAGTCGGTCGGCGCGCAGGCCGAGGACCTGGTGCGGCGCACCCGCGCCACCACCGACACCCCGGTCTGCGTCGGGCTCGGCGTCTCCAACGCCGCCCAGGCCGCCGAGGTCGCCGGCTTCGCCGACGGCGTGATCGTCGGCTCGGCGTTCGTCAAGCGCATGCTGGACGCCCCCGACGCCGCGGCCGGCGTGGAGGGCGTCCGCGCCCTCGCCGCCGACCTGGCGAAGGGCGTGCGCGGACAGGCGTGACGACACGCAGGTGACCGGGGTCCCTCGTACGGGTGGACCTGGGGCCGGGGAGGCGCGGTGCGCCTCCCCGGTTCGTTCTGCGGGGTGTGAGCGAGAAGAACCGAGAGGGAAAGCGCACCGCCCGCCAGAAGCTTGCGGCCGAGCGCGAGAAGCAGAAGTCCAGGGACAAGCGCCGCCGGGCGCTGATCGTCGGCGCGAGCGTCGTGGGCGTGCTGGGGCTGGCGGCCGTGGTCGGCGTGATCGCCGCCAACACCGGCAAGGACGACAGCGAGGCGTCCGGCCCCGTCGTGGCGCCCTCGGGCGCCCAGGGCAAGGACAGTCTCGCCATCCCGGTCGGCAAGGAGAGCGCCAAGTCGACGCTCGTCATCTGGGAGGACTTCCGCTGCCCGGCCTGCCAGGCCTTCGAGCTGGCGTACCGCGACACCATCCACGAGCTCACCGACGCCGGGCAGCTCAAGGTCGAGTACCACCTCGCGACCATCATCGACGGCAACATGGGCGGCACCGGCTCCCGCAAGGCCGCCAACGCGGCGGCCTGCGCCCAGGACGCCGGCAAGTTCCCGGCCTACCACGACGTGCTGTTCACCAACCAGCCCCCCGAGCCCGACGACGCCTACGCCGACGAGGGCAAGCTGATCGACCTGGCGGGCAAGGTCGACGGCCTGGACACCGCCGCGTTCCAGCAGTGCGTGAAGAACGGCACGCACAACAGCTGGGTGGAGAAGTCCAACGAGGCCTTCCGCACCGGCGGCTTCAGCGGCACGCCCACCGTCCTGCTGGACGGCAAGAACATCTACCAGGACCGCTCCATGACCCCCGCGAAGCTCAAGCAACTCGTGGAGGACGCCAACAAGTAGCGGACGGTGTTACGGACCCGTAGCCGGGCTGCCCGCCGCGGGCGGCGCCCGACACGGTAGCGTCGACCCTGCCATGGAACTTGCCTTCATTCCCAGCCCGTCGAGCGGGGTGCTGTACCTCGGCCCCGTTCCGCTGCGCGGCTACGCGTTCTGCATCATCATCGGTGTCTTCGTCGCCGTCTGGCTCGGCAACAAGCGCTGGATCGCCCGCGGCGGCCGGGCCGGCACGGTGGCCGACATCGCTGTCTGGGCCGTTCCCTTCGGCCTGATCGGCGGCCGGCTCTACCACGTGATCACGGACTACCAGCTGTACTTCAGCGAGGGCCGTGACTGGGTCGACGCCTTCAAGATCTGGGAGGGCGGGCTCGGCATCTGGGGCGCGATCGCGTTCGGCGCGGTGGGGGCCTGGATCGGCGCCCGCCGCCGGGGCGTCCCGATGCCCGCGTACGCCGACGCCGTCGCCCCGGGCATCGCCCTCGCGCAGGCCATCGGCCGCTGGGGCAACTGGTTCAACCAGGAGCTGTACGGCAAGGCCACCGACCTGCCCTGGGCCGTGGAGATCACCTCCTCGGCCGACGGACGGGTGCCCGGCACGTACCACCCGACCTTCCTGTACGAGTCGCTGTGGTGCATCGGCGTCGCCCTGCTCGTCATCTGGGCCGACCGCCGCTTCGAGCTGGGGCACGGACGGGCGTTCGCCCTGTACGTCGCGTCCTACTGCGCGGGCCGCTTCTGGATCGAGTACATGCGCGTCGACGACGCCCACCACATCCTGGGCCTGCGGCTCAACAACTGGACCGCGCTGCTCGTCTTCCTGCTCGCCGTGGTGTACATCGTGCTCTCGGCGCGGAAGCGGCCGGGCCGGGAGGCCGTGGTCGAGCCCGGCGCGGAGCGCGCCGACGGCGACGCCGCCGCGGACGACGCGACGGTGGACGCCGGTGCCGGCGACGCCGCGGACGCCGAGGACTCCCGGAAGGTTCAGGACTCCGCGAAGGACTCCGACGCGCCCGCGGGTGCCGGGGAGCGCGGGGCGGCGGCCGGGGCTGATGGGGAAGGCACCGAGCGGGTCGCGAAGAAGGACGTGCGGGACGTGAAGGACGGGGCCGACTCGGCCAAGAAGGCGTAGCCCGGCCGTCGCACGCCGCCGAGGGCGCCCGGGACCTCCCGGGCGCCCTTCGCGTGTCAGGACAACGCGGGCCGCCGGGCCAGCGAGAGCGTGCGCTGGGCGGTCGCCACCACTGCCGCGTCCACGAACCGCCCGTCCGGCAGCGCCAGCGCCCCCGGCTGCGCGGTGGCCGCCTTCACGATCGTCTCCGCCTCCTCCAGCTCCCGCTCGGTCGGCAGATACGCCCGCTCGATGATCGGCAGCTGGCGGGGGTGGATCGCCGCGCGGCCGAGGAAGCCCAGGGCCCGGCCGTGCGCGCAGGACGCCGCCAGGCCCTCCAGGTCCCGGGTGTCCGGATGCACCGTCTGCGACGGCGGTGCCAGCCCCGCCGCCCGCGCGGCCACGACCACCCGCGCGCGCGACCAGTCCAGCCCCGCGTCCCCGCGTACCCCCAGGTCGGCGCGGAGGTCGGCCTCCCCGAGGGCGATGCCGCGCAGCGACGGGTGGGCGGCGGCGATCCGGTACGCCCGCTCCACGCCCAGGGCGCTCTCCAGCAGCGCGTACAGGGGCGGACCGCCGGTGTCGGCCGCGACGCGCGCGACCTGCTCGGGGGAGGTCACCTTGGGCAGCCGCAGCCCGGACAGCCCCGGCAGCGCGGCCAGCGCCGCCAGGTCGGCCGCGGCCAGGGGACCGTCCAGGGCGTTGACGCGGACGTGGACCGGCACCGGCTGCGGCTCGGCGAGCAGTTCGGCGGTGGCCTCGCGTGCGTACTCCTTGCGGTCGGGGGCGACCGCGTCCTCCAGGTCGATCACCACCACGTCGGCACCGGAGACCAGCGCCTTGGCGACCACCGGAGGCCGGTCCCCGGGGGCGTACAGCCAGGTCAGCGCGGGTGTGGTCATACGACGCCCTCCTCACGCAGCTCCTTCACGTCCGCCGGGGCGAGGCCCAGCTCGGTCAGCACCTCCTCGGTGTCCGCACCGTGCGGGCGGCCCGCCCAGCGGATCGCGCCGGGGGTGGCGGAGAGCCGGAAGAGGACGTTCTGCATGCGCAGCGGGCCCAGCTCCGGATCGTCGACGGTGGTGATCGTGTCCAGGGCCCGGTACTGCGGGTCGGCCATCACGTCCCGCACGTCCTGCACCGGGGCGACGGCCGCCTCGGCCTTCTCGAACGCGGCGAGCACGTCGGCACGGCTGTGCCGGGCGATCCAGTCGCCGACCGCCGCGTCCAGCACGTCGGCGTGCCGGGCCCGTTCGGCGCCCGACCCGAACCAGGGCTCCTCGATCAGCTCCGGCCGCCCCACCAGCCGCATCACCCGCTCGGCGACCGACTGGGCGGAGGTGGAGACGGCCACCCAGGTGCCGTCGGCGGTGCGGTAGGTGTTGCGCGGGGCGTTGTTCTGGGAGCGGTTGCCGGTGCGGGGCTGGACGTGGCCGAGCTGGTCGTACCAGGTGGGCTGCGGTCCCAGCACGGTCAGGATCGGCTCGATGATCGCCATGTCGACGACCTGCCCCTCGCCGGTGCGGTCCCGGGCGGCCAGCGCCGTCATCACGGCGTACGCCGTCGCCAGGGCGGCGATGGAGTCGGCGAGGCCGAACGGGGGCAGCGTCGGGGGCGCGTCCGGCTCGCCCGTCATCGCGGCGAAACCGCTCATCGCCTCGGCGAGGGTGCCGAAGCCGGGGCGGCGCGCGTACGGCCCGAACTGGCCG
>MUMD01000301.1 GCA_002155895.1 Streptomyces rochei | reverse complement strand
CCCAGGGCGGAGGGCCGGTCCTCGCGGACCGGCCCTCCGCCCTGGGTCTGACACCGGACCAGGAGACCGAGGTCCGTGACGTCGTCGTCGACGCGGACGGCACCCAGCACGTCCGCTACGACCGCACCTACCGCGGACTTCCCGTCCTGGGCGGCGACTTCGTCGTCCACCTCGCCCCCGACGGCGGCTACCTGGGTGCCGACCGGGCGACCCGGGCGGCCGTCTCCCTGCCCACCGTCACCCCCGGCCTGTCCGCGCCCCGGGCCGCCGACCTGGCCGCGCACGCCCTGCGCGCCGCGCACCCGGGCGCGTCGCTGAAGCGGCTCACCGCCGAGCCCGAGCTGGTCGTCGACGCCCTGCACGGCGCCCCCAGGCTGGCCTGGCGGACGAACGCCGTCGCGCTGGACCCCCTCGGCAACCCGGTCGCGCGCACCGTGCTGACCGACGCGGGCACCGGCGCGCGGATCGACGCCTGGGACGCGCTGGAGTCGGCGGCCGAGGGCGACGGGAAGTCGCTGTACGGCGGCACGGTGCCGCTGCGGACCACGCCGTCCGGGTCGTCGTACCAGCTGAAGGACCCGACACGCGGCGGCACGTACACCGGTGACGCCCAGAACCGGACCGACCTGTGCGTCCTCGGCGTCTGCCTGGTCCGCGCCCCCTCGACCGTCCTCACCGACGCCGACAACCACTGGGGCACGGGCACGGCCGACGACCGCGCGTCGGCCGCGGTGGACGCGCAGTACGGCACCGACGTCACCTGGGACTACTACCGGGACGTCCACGGCCGCAGCGGCATCGCCGGCGACGGCAGGGGCTCGTACAACCGCGTGCACTACGGCACCCGGTACAACAACGCCTTCTGGGACGACGGCTGCTTCTGCATGACGTACGGCGACGGGGACGGCACGACCTTCGGTCCGCTGGTCTCGCTGGACGTCGCCGCCCACGAGATGACGCACGGCGTGACCTCGTCGACGGCGGCACTGACGTACTCGGGCGAGTCCGGCGGGCTGAACGAGGCGACCTCCGACATCTTCGGCGCGCTGGTGGAGTGGCACGCGGACAACGCCACCGACCCCGGGGACTACCTGATCGGCGAGAAGGTGGTCCGCCCCGGCTTCGGCCGCGACGCCCTGCGCCGCATGGACCGGCCGAGCCGGGACGGCAGTTCGGCCGACTGCTGGAGCACGACCGCGGGCGACCTCGACGTCCACTACTCCTCCGGGATCGCCAACCACTTCGCCTACCTGCTGGCCGAGGGCAGCGGCGCCAAGGAGGTGGGCGGCGTGCGCTACGACTCCCCCACCTGCGACGGCTCCACCGTCTCCGGGATCGGCCGGGAGAAGCTGGGCGACGTCTGGTACCGGGCGCTGACGGTGTACATGACCTCCTCCACCGACTACGCGGGCGCCCGCACGGCCACCCTGAAGGCGGCGGAGGACCTGTACGGCGCCGACAGCGCGGAGTACGCCGCGGTGGGGGCGGCCTGGAGCGCGGTGAACGTGGGCTGACGCGCGACGCGGGCCCCCGCCCCGCCCCGGCTCCCCGGCACCACCTGCCGCCGGGGAGCCGGGGCGGTCCCGTTCGGCGGCACGGTCACCCGTTCACACGCGCGGGCGGCGCACCCGCGCAACTTCCCCCGGGTGCGCCCCCGGCGCGCCCGTGACCTGCCCGAACGGCGTCCCGCCCGGGGGTGCCGGGAGCGCGGGCGACACCCGTTCGTCCCATCCGCGGCCCGCTCTCGGGGAGCGGACCGTGCCGGGTGCCACTTTCCTCGGTAGGGCAGGGGCCACCGAACAGCTCGAAGGAGCACCGATGCGACGTACCGCCCGCCTGCTGACCGGCACCGCGCTCGCCGTCGCGGCCGTCGGCCTCGCCTCCCCGGCACCCGCGTACGCCGGGGACGCCCGGGCCACCGGTGGCCTGGAGGTGCGTCCCGCCTCGGTCGTACCGGGCGAACGGGCCACGGTGCACACGACCGCGTGCGGCGAGGACGGCGCGGCGGGCGACGCCAGCGCGGTGGGCGCCGGTGAGTTCCCGCTGGCGCCGGGCGCGCGGGAGGGCGAGACGACCGGCGGCTTCCAGGTGCCGCCGAGCGCGCAGCCGGGCACGTACGAGATCGTCGCGACCTGTGGCGGGAGCGGCAAGCGGGTGGCGGGTGACCTGGTGGTCACGCTGACCGCCGCCCGTGAGCAGGTGCACCCCAGAGGAAGCGTGAAGACGGGGGTCGGCGGCGCCCTGGGCTCCGACCCCGTGCAGACCGCGGCCGGTGTGGCGGCTCTGGCCGTCGCCGCCGCGGGCGGTACCTGGCTCCTGCATCGCCGGGCGAGAGGCGACGGGATCTGACGGGCACCCTCCGCTGCCCGTCCGCCGGTACCGCACTTCCCCACCCCCTCCGGGTCCGACGCCCCTCGCGGCCCGGAGGGGGCAGGGGAACCCCCCGAGGGACCCGAGGGAGAGGGGTCGCGTCATGCGCAGGGTCGGCAACTCCGCGATAGCGGCGGTCACCGCGACAGCCCTCTGTTGCGGGGTGTGGCTGCTGCTCGACGCCGCCGGCACCGAGGCCCCGCCGCAGCCGTCGGCCGCACAGGCCCGCACCGGCGCGGGACGGGCCGGGCAGGCGCCCGCGGCACCGGCGCTGCCGCCCTCGCCGCCCGAACGCGTCCGCATCCCGGCCATCGGCGTCGACGCCCCGACGACCGGCCTCGGGCTGACACCGTCCGGCAGCCTCGACGTGCCGCCGCCCGAGCAGGCCGGCCTCGCCGGCTGGTACGAGGCCGGCACCACCCCCGGCGAGACCGGCACCGCGATCGTCGCCGGGCACGTCGACAACGCCGAGGGTCCCGCCGTCTTCTACCGGCTCGGCGCGCTGGAGAAGGGCTCGGTGATCGAGATCGACCGGCGCGACGGCGGCGTCGCGGTGTTCACGGTCGACGCGGTCGAGGTGTACGCGGCGAAGGACTTCCCCGACGAGAAGGTGTACGGCGCCGCTGACCGGCCGGAACTGCGCGTGATCACCTGCGGCGGCGCCTACTCGCGGAGCACCGGCTACCAGGGCAACGTCGTGGTCTTCGCGCACCTGACCGGCAGCCGCTGAGACCCGCTAGGCGATCCACTGCTCGTACGCCAGATTCGCCACCAGCGCGAAGACCACCGTCAGCAGCACGATCCGCACGAACCCGCTGCCCCGCTTCAGCGCCGTGCGGGCACCGAGGGTGGCGCCCGCGAGGTTGAAGACGGCCATCAGGGCGGCCAGCTGCCACAGCACCGCGCCCTGCCAGGCGAACATCGCCAGGGCGCCGGCGTTGGTGCAGCAGTTGACGATCTTGGCGGTGGCGGAGGCGGTCACCAGGTCCAGGTGGAGGACGGCGGTGAGGGCCAGCACCAGGAAGGTGCCGGTGCCCGGGCCGATGAGCCCGTCGTAGAAGCCGATGCCGAGGCCCGCGAGGCCGATCGCGGCGAGGGTCTGGCGGCGGGTGGCGGGACCGGTGGCGGGGGCGGTGCCGAAGGCGGGGCGCAGGATCACGAAGGCCGCGACCGCCAGCAGCACCACCATGATCACGGGCTTGAGCACCTCAGTGCTCATCCCGGCCGCGAAGAAGGCCCCGCCGGACGATCCGGCGAGCGCCGCCAGACCGATGCGCACGGCGGTGCCGACGTCCACGGGGGCCTTGCGGGCGTACGTCACCGCCGCGCCCGTGGTGCCGACGATGGCGACCGCCTTGTTGGTGCCCAGCGCGTGCGCGGCCGGTGTCCCGGCGGGCAGGCCCAACAGCAGCGCGGGCAGCAGCAGGAGCCCGCCGCCGCCGACCACGGCGTCGATCCAGCCGGCCGCGAGCGCGGCGAGACAGAGCAGGACGACCGTGGTCAGCGTTATGTCGGGCATGATCGTGACCCTATGGACGGGATGGATGTGCCGTCCATCGAGATGAGCGACTTCTGAGGTTGCCGGGCCCTCCGGCCCCGCCCCGGGCCCGGCCACCGGCCCGGCGGAAGGCCCTCACACCCCTCCCCCGCACCCGCTGAGGGCAGCGTTCCCCGTGGGAAACAGTCGCGATGCCACCGGGTAACACCCGCACCGCAGTCTCGACGCCATGACCTCGAATACGCGTGTGGTGGTGATCGGCGCCGGACTCGCGGGCGTCACGCTCGCCCGTCGGCTCGCCGAGCTGGGCACGCCCGCGCTGGTCGTCGGCGACGAGGAGCACCGCCCGTACAACCGGGTGCTGCTCGCCGAGGTACTGGCCGGACGGTACGGCCCCGAAGTGGTCGCCCTGCCCGCGCCGGCCGGGCTGCTGCGCGGCCGGGTCACCGGGATCGACCGGGCCGGGCGCGTCGTCCGCTGCGCCGACGGCTCCGTGATCGCATACGACACGCTCGTCCTGGCCACCGGCTCCAACCCCGTCCTGCCGCCGCTGCGCGGCCTGTTCACCCCGGACCGGGAGCTGCCCGAGGGCGTGCACGCCTTCCGGACGATGGACGACTGCCTGGCCCTGTCCAAGGCGCTGCGGCCGGGAGCGCGGGCGGTCGTGATCGGGGGCGGGCTGCTCGGGGTGTCCGCCGCCCGCGCGCTGGCCGTGCGCGGCGCGCAGGTCGTCCTCGCCCAGCAGTCCGAGCGGCTCATGGAACGCCAGCTCGACCCGGCCGCCTCCGCGCTCGTGCGCCGGCACCTGGAGGACCTGGGCGTCGAGGTGCACACCGAGTGCCGGGTGCGGGACGTGCGGAGCGTCGGCGGCGCGGTGCGGTCGGTGGAGATGGCCGACGGGTACGCGCTCGGCGCCGACGTCGTCGTCCTGGCGTGCGGGGTCCGCCCGCGGGTCGGGCTGGCGCGGGAGGCGGGACTGGAGGTCGGCAGGGGCGTCCTGGTCGACGACGAGCTGCGCACCGACGACCCGCACATCCGCGCCATCGGTGACTGCGCCGAGCACGCGGGACGCGTCTACGGGCTCGCCGCCCCCGCCCTGGAACAGGCCGGCGCGCTCGCCGGACTGCTCGCCGGGGACGGCACCACCGCCCGCTACACCGGCACCCGCTCCCTGACCAGGCTGACCCTCACCGGACCCGACAGCCCCTTCGACCTCGCCGCGTTCGGCGAGACCGACCCCCGCCCCGGCGACGACGTCGTGCAGCTCGCCGACGCCACCCGGGGCACCTACCGCAAGGTCGTCGTCCGGGACGACCGGCTGGTCGGCGGGGTCCTGGTCGGCGAACTCGGCACCGTCGGCGCGCTCGCGCGCGCCTGGGAGGGAGCAGAGCCGCTCCCGTCCGACGGCGGCCCCCTGCTCCACCTGCTCACCCATGACGGAGGCTCCTGATGACCACCGCCCCGGGGCCCACCCCCACCATCGTCCTCGTCGGCCACGGCATGGTCGGCCAGCGCTTCCTGGAGGCGCTCGCCGAGCGCGGCCTGACCGCCACCCACCGCGTGGTGGTGCTGTGCGAGGAGCCGCGCCCGGCCTACGACCGCGTCCACCTCACCTCGTACTTCTCGGGCAAGACCCCCGACGACCTGTCGATGACCGACCTCGCCTTCCTCGAGGAGCACGGCATCGAGCTGCGCGTCGGCGACCCGGCCGAGAGCGTCGACCGCGCGGCGCGCACGGTGACCGCCCGCTCCGGTCTGGTCGTCGGCTACGACGTCCTGGTGCTGGCCACCGGCTCCTACCCCTTCGTGCCGCCGGTGCCCGGCAAGGACGCCGAGGGCTGCTTCGTCTACCGCACGATCGAGGACCTGCTCGCCATCGAGGAGTACGCGAAGACCGCGACGACCGGCGCGGTGGTCGGCGGCGGGCTGCTGGGGCTGGAGGCGGCCGGCGCGCTCAAGGGGCTCGGGCTGACCTCGCACATCGTGGAGTTCGCCCCGCGCCTGATGCCGGTCCAGGTCGACGAGGGCGGCGGCGCGGCCCTGCTGCGCACCATCGAGGGCATGGGCCTGTCCGTCCACACGGGCGTCGGCACCCAGGAGATCGTGGTCGACGGGGCGACGGGCGCCGTCACCGGCATGAAGCTGTCCGACGGCTCCGAACTGGCCACCGATCTCGTCGTGTTCAGCGCCGGTGTCCGGCCGCGCGACCAGCTGGCCCGCGACTGCGGACTGGCGGTCGGCGAGCGCGGCGGCATCACGGTCGACGAGCAGTGCCGCACGGTGACCGACGAGCGGGTGTTCGCGATCGGCGAGTGCGCGCTGGCCGCCGACGGCCGGGTGTACGGGCTGGTGGCGCCCGGGTACGAGCAGGCGGAGACCGCCGCCGCCACCATCGCGGACCGGGAGGCGTCCTTCACGGGGGCCGACCTGTCCACCAAGCTGAAGCTGCTCGGCGTCGACGTGGCGTCCTTCGGCGACGCGCACGGCACCGCCGAGGACTGCCTGGACGTCGTCTACTCGGACTCCCGCGCGGGGCTGTACAAGAAGCTGGTCGTCGCCCGCGACGGCACGCTGCTCGGCGGCATCCTGGTCGGTGACGCGGACGCCTACGGCACGCTGCGCGCCTTCACCGGATCGGTCCCGCCGGTCTCCCCGGAGTCCCTGGTGCTGCCCGCCGGAGCCGGGGCGCCCGCCCAGCTCGGCCCGTCCGCCCTCCCCGACGACGCGGTGATCTGCTCCTGCCACAACGTCTCCAAGGGCACGGTCCGCGGCGCGGTGACGGAGCACTCCTGCACGACCGTGCCCGAGGTCAAGAAGTGCACCAAGGCCGGCACGGGCTGCGGCTCCTGCCTGAAGGTGCTGGGCCAGCTGGTCACCGCGGAACTGGAGGCGAGCGGCGTCGAGGTCGACAAGGGCCTGTGCGGCTGCTTCGCGCAGACCCGCGAGGAGCTGTACGAGATCGTCCTCGCCCTGCGGATCACCTCCTACCGGGAACTGCTGGACCGGCACGGCCGCGAGGGCGCCCGGGGCGGCGACGGCTGCGAGGTCTGCAAGCCGACGGTCGGCTCGATCATCGCCTCCCTCGCCCCGGCCATCGGCGCCAGCGGCTACGTCCTGGACGGCGAGCAGGCGGCCCTCCAGGACACCAACGACCACTTCCTGGCCAACCTCCAGCGGAACGGCTCGTACTCCGTCGTGCCGCGCATCCCCGGCGGCGAGATCGCGCCGGAGAAGCTGATCGTCATCGGCGAGATCGCCCGGGACTTCGGGCTCTACACGAAGATCACCGGCGGTCAGCGCATCGACATGTTCGGCGCCCGCGTCGAGCAGCTGCCGATGATCTGGGCGCGGCTGGTGGACGCCGGCTTCGAGTCCGGGCACGCGTACGGCAAGTCGCTGCGCACGGTGAAGTCCTGCGTGGGGCAGACCTGGTGCCGCTACGGCGTCCAGGACTCGGTGCGGATGGCGATCGACCTGGAGCTGCGCTACCGGGGGCTGAGGTCCCCGCACAAGCTGAAGTCGGCGGTCTCCGGGTGCGCCCGCGAGTGCGCCGAGGCCCAGTCCAAGGACTTCGGGGTGATCGCCACGGCCAACGGCTGGAACCTCTACGTCGGCGGCAACGGCGGCGCCACCCCGCGCCACGCGGACCTGCTCGCGCAGGACCTGTCCGACGCCGAACTGGTGCGCCTGATCGACCGGTTCCTGATGTTCTACATCCGCACCGCCGACAAGCTGGAGCGCACCTCCACCTGGCTGGAGCGCATCCCGGGCGGCCTGGACCACGTACGGGACGTCGTCGTGCACGACTCGCTCGGCATCTGCGACGAGCTGGAGGCCCTGATGCGGGCCCACGTCTCGCACTACCGCGACGAGTGGGCCGAGACCGTCAACGACCCGGAGAAGCTGGCCCGGTTCGTGTCCTTCGTGAACGCGCCCGACACCCCCGACCCGGTCGTGGGCTTCGTGCCCGAGCGCGACCAGATCAAGCCCGACCTGCCGCTGCTGGACATCGGCCTGCGGCGCCCCGCGGAAGACGACCTCGACCTCCTGGAAGGAAGCACCCGGCGATGACCCTGGCACCCGAGACGACCGACCTGAAGGTCCTGCTGCGGCTGGCGGACGACTGGTTCACGGCCTGCGACCTCGGCGCCCTGCTCCCGGGCCGGGGCGTGGCGGCCCTGCTGCCCGACGGCGGCCAGGTGGCCCTGTTCCGCGACCGGGGCGGCGAGCTGTACGCCATCGACAACCGGGACCCGTTCACCGGCGCCGCGGTCCTCTCCCGCGGCCTGACCGGCACCCACCGGGGCCGCCCCTTCGTCGCCTCCCCGCTGCTCAAGCAGCGCTTCGACCTGGCGACCGGGGTGTGCCTGGACGACGAGTCGGTGCGGGTGCGGACCTACGAGGTGAAGGCGGTGTAGGCCCCGCCGTCCTGTCGGTGTCCTGTCGGTTTCGGTTCACCGTGGTGGCCGCAGACCGCTGAGGGCGCGCGCCGCCCAGCCGTCATGAGTTGTCCATGCACCGTCAATGAGGCCGCTCTAGGGTCCGTAGCCGCACGCTCCCGCCGCCGTCCGGCGGCGGGCCCCGGTCAGGACACCCGGAGGCAGCAGTGGAACGTCGTACCCTCCTGCGCACGGCCGTCGTCGGCGGCTCCGCCGTGCTCGGCGGAGCCCTGTGGCGCGGTGCCGCGCACGCGGCCCCCGCCCAGCCCGGCAGCGGCCCGTACGGGGCGCTCGGGGCGCCCGACGCCAACGGCATCCGGCTGCCCGCGGGCTTCACCAGCAGGGTGATCGCCCGTTCCGGCCAGAAGGTCGCGGGCACCTCGTACACCTGGCACAACGCTCCGGACGGCGGCGCCTGTTACGCGGACGGCACGGGCTGGATCTACGTCTCCAACTCGGAGATCAACCCCTCCGGCGGGGCGAGCGCGGTGAAGTTCTCCTCCACCGGGACGATCACGTCGGCGTACCGGGTGCTCTCCGGCACCCGGCAGAACTGCGCGGGCGGCCGGACGCCGTGGAACACCTGGCTGTCCTGCGAGGAGGTGGACCGCGGGTACGTCTACGAGACCGACCCGTGGGGGGTGAAGGCGGCGGTGCGGCGGGACGCCATGGGCCGCTTCAAGCACGAGGCGGCGGCGGCCGACCCGGTCCGCGAGGCCGTCTACCTGACGGAGGACGTCAGCGACGGCTGCTTCTACCGCTTCCGTCCCACCACCTGGGGCGACCTGTCCGCCGGCACGCTGGAGGTGCTGGTCGCGGGCTCGGGCACCAGCGGACCGGTCACCTGGGCGAAGGTGCCCGACCCGTCCGGCGCCACGGCCACCCGCTACCAGGTCTCGGGCGCCAAGCGGTTCAACGGCGGCGAGGGCTGCTACTACGCGGACGACACCTGCTGGTTCACCACCAAGGGCGACAACCGGGTCTGGCAGTACGACGCCGCGGCCCGCACCATCGAGCTGGCCTACGACGACTCCCTGGTGACGTCCGGCACGGCCCCGCTGACCGGCGTGGACAACGTCACCGGCAGCTCCTCGGGCGACCTGTTCGTGGCCGAGGACGGCGGCACCATGGAGATCTGCGTGATCACGCCGAGCGACGTGATCGCCCCCTTCCTGCGCGTCGACGGCCAGTCCGGCTCGGAGATCACGGGCCCCGCCTTCTCGCCGGACGGCACCCGGCTCTACTTCTCCAGCCAGCGGGGCACGAGCGGCAGCTCCTCCGGCGGGATCACCTACGAGGTGCGCGGGCCCTTCCGGGCGTAGCCCGCCGGCGGGCAGCCGGGAGACAGCGGAGAGCTACCGTCCGGTCACATCACGTTCCCATCACGAGTCCTTCATATCTCCACCACACCCCGCTCACCTCAATAGCTTCGTCACCTCACGTCCGCTCCACCACACCATTCCCGGGACTCCTGATGAAGCTGCTCCGCAAGCCCGCCGCCGTCGCCCTGGCCGCGGTGGCCCTGGCCGCCCTGCCCGCCGCCGCCCAGGCGCACGACGGCACCCACCCGTTCGAGAACTGCACCGAGGCGTACGACGCCGGGTACTCCAACATCCCGAAGGGCGACGAGCACTACGGCGAGCACCTCGACCGCGACAAGGACGGCGTCGGCTGCGACAAGCCGCCCGCGGACTTCGTGCCCGCCGACGACAAGGACGCGGACGGCAAGGACACGGACTCCGGGGCCGGCTCCGGGAACGACGGGAACGCCGAGGGCTCCGGCGGTGGCGAGCAGGCCGCCGGGGACCAGGGCACCGACCTCGCCGAGACCGGCGGCGACGACACCACGCCGTACATCGCGGCGGGCGGCGCGGCCGTCGTGCTGGCCGGCGGCGGGCTGCTGCTGGCCACGCGCCGCCGCCGCAGCGACGGCGCCGGCTGACGCGCGGGGAAGCGCGGGACGACGGAAAAGGCGGCACCCCCGCACAAGGGTGCCGCCTCTTTCCGTGAACCGGAGCCGCCGCCGATCGGTGAGGGTGGTCGGGTGACAGACGGCGGCTCCGGGGCATCGCGCCCCTCTCGGGGTCCTACCGGTGGTCGCTGCCCTTCGACTGCGACGCCGCCCGTCCGGCCTCCAGCCGCGCCACCGGGATGCGGAACGGGGAGCAGGAGACGTAGTCCAGGCCGACCTCGTGGAAGAAGTGGACGGACTCCGGGTCACCGCCGTGCTCGCCGCAGACGCCGAGCTTCAGGTCGGGACGGGTCTCGCGGCCGGCCTTCGCGGCGGCGGCGACCAGGGAGCCGACACCGTCCTTGTCGATGGTCTCGAACGGGGAGACGCCGAAGATGCCCTTCTCCAGGTAGGCCGTGAAGAAGCTGGCCTCCACGTCGTCGCGGCTGAAGCCCCACACGGTCTGGGTGAGGTCGTTGGTGCCGAAGGAGAAGAACTCGGCGGCCTCGGCGATCTGGCCGGCGGTCAGCGCGGCGCGCGGCAGCTCGATCATCGTGCCGATGGAGAGCTTCAGCTTGGCGCCGGTGGCCGCCTCGACCTCGGCGATGACCTGATCGGCCTCGTCGCGGACGAGTTCCAGCTCCTGGACGGTGCCGACGAGCGGGATCATGATCTCGGCGCGCGGGTCGCCCTTGGCGGCCTTGCGCTCGGCCGCCGCCTCGGCGATGGCCCGCACCTGCATGGTGAACAGGCCGGGGATGACCAGGCCGAGACGGACGCCGCGCAGGCCCAGCATCGGGTTCTGCTCGTGCAGGCGGTGCACGGCCTGGAGCAGGCGCAGCTCGTTCTCGTGCGGCTCCTGGCGGGACTCGGCGAGCGCGACGCGCACCGACAGCTCGGTGATGTCGGGCAGGAACTCGTGCAGCGGCGGGTCGAGGAGGCGGACGGTGACCGGGAGGCCGTCCATCGCCTCGAACAGCTCGACGAAGTCCTGCTTCTGGAGCGGCAGCAGCTCCTTCAGCGACTCCTCGCGCTCGGCCTCGGTGTCGGCCAGGATCAGCCGCTCCACCAGCTCGCGCCGGTCGCCGAGGAACATGTGCTCGGTGCGGCACAGGCCGATGCCCTGGGCGCCGAACCGGCGGGCGCGCAGCGCGTCCTCGGCGTTGTCGGCGTTGGCGCGCACCCGCAGCCGGCGCTTGCGGTCGGCGAAGGCCATGATGCGGTGCACGGCCTCGACCAGCTCGTCGGCGTCCTCGGCGCCCGCGTGCATGCGGCCCTCGAAGTACTCGACGACCGGAGACGGCACGACGGGGACCTCGCCCAGGTAGACCTTGCCGGAGGAGCCGTCGATGGAGATGACGTCGCCCTCCTCGACGATGTGCCCGCCGGGCACGGTCATCCGGCGGCGCTTGGTGTCGACCTCCAGCTCCTCGGCGCCGCAGACACAGGTCTTGCCCATGCCGCGCGCGACCACGGCCGCGTGGGAGGTCTTGCCGCCGCGCGAGGTCAGGATGCCCTCGGCGGCGATCATGCCGTCCAGGTCGTCGGGGTTGGTCTCGCGGCGCACCAGGATGACCTTCTCGCCCGAGCGGGACCACTTGACGGCGGTGTACGAGTCGAAGACCGCCTTGCCGACCGCCGCGCCCGGGGAGGCCGCGATGCCCCGGCCGACCTTCTCGACCTTGGCGTCCTCGTCGAAGCGGGGGAACATCAGCTGGGCGAGCTGGGCGCCGTTGACGCGCTGCAGGGCCTCGGCCTCGTCGATCAGGCCCTGGTCGACGAGCTGGGTGGCGATGCGGAAGGCCGCGCCCGCCGTGCGCTTGCCGACGCGGGTCTGGAGCATCCACAGCTGGCCGCGCTCGATGGTGAACTCGATGTCGCACAGGTCCAGGTAGTGGTTCTCCAGCGTCTCCATGATCTGCATCAGCTGGTCGTACGACTTCTTGTCGATCGACTCCAGCTCCGCCAGCGGGACGGTGTTGCGGATACCGGCGACGACGTCCTCGCCCTGGGCGTTCTGGAGGTAGTCGCCGTAGACGCCCTGGTGGCCGGAGGCGGGGTCGCGGGTGAAGGCGACGCCGGTGCCGGAGTCGGGGCCGAGGTTGCCGAAGACCATGGAGCAGACGTTGACCGCGGTGCCCAGGTCGTGCGGGATGCGCTCCTGGCGGCGGTAGAGCTTGGCGCGCTCGCCGTTCCAGGAGTCGAAGACCGCCTTGATGGCGAGGTCCATCTGCTCGCGCGGGTCCTGCGGGAAGTCCCGGCCGGCCTCCTTCTTGACGATCTTCTTGAAGGTGGTGACCAGCTTCTTGAGGTCGGCGGCCTCCAGCTCGGTGTCGACCGTGACCTTCTTGGCCTGCTTGGCCTTGTCGAGGGCCTCCTCGAAGAGGTCGCCGTCGACGCCCAGGACGGTCTTGCCGAACATCTGGATCAGGCGGCGGTAGGAGTCCCAGGCGAAGCGGTCGTCGCCGGCCTGCTGGGCCAGTCCCTGCACCGACTTGTCGGAGAGGCCGATGTTGAGGACCGTGTCCATCATGCCGGGCATGGAGAACTT
>MUMD01000300.1:16209-16530 GCA_002155895.1 Streptomyces rochei | reverse complement strand
GGCGTCCAGATCGAGCAGTGCAGCGGCTGCCGGGGAATCTTCCTCGACTACGGCGAACTGGAGTCGCTGACCCGCCTGGAGGCCCAGTGGTCCCAGCCCGCCCCGCCGCCTCCGCCCGCCGCTCCGCAGGCGTACCCGGCCGCTCCGGCGCCCGCCTGGGGCGCCCCGCACGGCGGCCACGGCCACCACGGCCACCACCGCCACAAGAGCTTCGGCCACATGCTCTTCTCCAGCTGATCGCGCCGGACCGAGCCACGACGAAGCCCCCGGCCGTGGAGACGGCCGGGGGCTTCGGGCGGTGTGGACGATACTGGGATTGAA
>MUMD01000300.1:0-16201 GCA_002155895.1 Streptomyces rochei | reverse complement strand
TCCCGCTGAGCTAATCGTCCTGGGAGCACCAGGTGCGGTACTGCGTGCGCGATACTGGGATTGAACCAGTGACCTCTTCCGTGTCAGGGAAGCGCTCTCCCGCTGAGCTAATCGCGCGGGGATCCGTACGGATCGGTGATCCTTGCGGACCAGTGGACGATACTGGGATTGAACCAGTGACCTCTTCCGTGTCAGGGAAGCGCTCTCCCGCTGAGCTAATCGTCCTTGGAGGTGGAGACGGGATTTGAACCCGTGTAGACGGCTTTGCAGGCCGTTGCCTCGCCTCTCGGCCACTCCACCAGGAGTGCAGGGGACCCGGGAGGCCCCCTCTTCCTGCGAGCGGACGACGAGGCTCGAACTCGCGACCTCAACCTTGGCAAGGTTGCGCTCTACCAACTGAGCTACGTCCGCCTGTCGATTCGGTCCGCTTCCGCGTCCCGGCGACGTGTTGAACTCTAGCGGATTCCGGTGCCAGTACAAAAACGCGTTTGTGCAGCGTGCTGCGCCGCCCCCGCTCGCGGGCCTGGTCAGGGCACCCGGAAGGACACGTTCGGGCCACCTCGGGGCCACCGTCCTAGACTCGGACACGTGCTCGACCTCCCTCCCCTCGCCCGCTTCGGCGACCGTCTCGCCACCGGTCTCCTCGACGTCACGAGCGACCCCGCCGCCCTGGATTCCGAGGGCTTCTGGGCCGTCTGCGCGGACTTCGAGGGCCGTCTGACCTGCGCACGCTTCGGCGACGTACGGCAGCGACCGGTTCAGGCGCCCGCGCCGGGGCGCTGGCGCGGGCCGGCGGTCGAGGCGTGGACGTCCTCCCTCGACCGCGCCGCGTACACGGCCGCCGTACGCCGCATCCGCGAGCACATCGCGGCCGGCGAGGTCTACCAGGCCAACCTCTGCCGGGTCCTCTCGGCGCCCGTCCACCCCGGCGCCGACGTGGACGCCCTCACCGCGCTGCTGGCCCGCGGCAACCCCGCGCCGTACGCCGGGACGCTCCGGCTGCCGGGACACGGCGTCGAGATCGCCACCGCCTCGCCCGAGCTGTTCCTGCGCCGGGACGGCCGGACCGTCGAGTCCGGACCGATCAAGGGGACCGGGCGGACCGAGGCCGACCTCATGGAGAAGGACTACGCCGAGAACGTGATGATCGTGGACCTCGTCCGCAACGACATCGGGCGGGTCTGCGCCACGGGCAGCGTGAGCGTGCCCGACCTGTGCGCCGTGGAGAAGCACCCGGGCCTGGTCCATCTCGTTTCGACCGTCAGGGGCGAGCTGCGCCCCGACGCCGGCTGGCCGGAACTGCTCGCGGCGGCCTTCCCGCCCGGGTCCGTCACCGGCGCCCCCAAGTCCAGCGCGCTGCGGATCATCGACGCCCTGGAGACCGCGCCCCGGGGCCCCTACTGCGGCGGCATCGGCTGGGTCGACGCCGACCGGGGCACCGCGGAGCTGGCCGTCGGCATCCGCACCTTCTGGCTCGACCGGGCCGAGGGGCTGCTGCGCTTCGGGACCGGCGCCGGCATCACCTGGGGGTCCGACCCGGAGGGGGAGTGGCGGGAGACCGAACTGAAGGCGGCGCGGCTGCTCGCGGTAGCGTCGGGGACGTACGAGGTGAGTGGAGAGGGAATACAGGCGTGAAGATCTGGCTCGACGGCGGGCTCCAGGACATCGAGTCCGCCCGCGTCTCCGTCCTCGACCACGGGCTGACCGTGGGCGACGGCATCTTCGAGACCGTTAAGGCGGTGGACGGCAGGCCGTTCGCCCTGACCCGGCACCTCGACCGGCTGACCCGCTCGGCCCGCGGCCTCGGCCTGCCCGACCCCGACCTCGACGAGGTCCGCCGCGCCTGCGCCGCCGTCCTGGAGGCCAACCCCATGCCGCTGGGCAGGCTGCGCATCACCTACACCGGCGGCCACGGCCCCCTCGGCTCGGACCGCGGCGAGCACGGCACGACCCTCGTCGTCGCCCTCGGCGAGACCGGCCGGCGCCCCGACTCCACGGCCGTGATCACCGTGCCGTGGACCCGCAACGAGCGCGGCGCCCTCACCGGACTGAAGACCACGTCCTACGCCGAGAACGTCGTCGCCCTGGCCCGCGCCCGCGAACGGGGCGCCAGCGAGGCGCTGTTCGCCAACACGGTGGGGCAGCTGTGCGAGGGCACCGGATCGAACGTCTTCGTCGTCCTCGACGGCGAGATCCACACCCCGCCGGTCGCCTCCGGCTGCCTCGCCGGAATCACCCGCGCCCTGGCCGTCGAGTGGACCGGCGCCCGGGAGACCGACCTGCCGCTGGACGTCCTCGGACGGGCCGACGAGGTCTTCCTCACCTCGACCCTGCGCGACGTGCAGGCCGTGCACCGCGTCGACGACCGTGAACTGCCCGGCGCTCCGGGGCCGGTGACCGCCAAGGCCATGCGGATCTTCGAGGAGCGCTCCGGGGACGATCTGGACCCGTAGGCTCCGTCCGGGTCCGGGCCGGACCCGGAAAATCAGGCTGACTCGAGCCCCGTCGCCGGGTAGAACACCCGTGATGACCACCACCCTGCGGCCGACCGAGCCGCTTCAGCGAGCCGCCGACGGGACGCGTTCGCGCCACTACCAGGTGTGCGTGAACAGCCGGCCCGTCGGCGCGATACACCTCGGCACCTCGCGGGCCTTCGGCGACGCGGTGGCCGTGATCCACCGGCTGCGGATCGACGAGCCCGACCGCAGGCGCGGCCGGGGCACGGTCGCGGCCCTCGCCGCGGAGGAGGTCGCGCGGGGCTGGGGCTGCCGTCAGATCCAGGTGAGCCTGGCCGCCGACGCCGAGGCCGGCCGACGGCTCGCGGACGCGCTCGGTTACGTCCTGCGCAACCGCGCCATGACCAAACCGCTCGGCGACGCCGCGCCCGCCCTGCCCCCCGGCAGCCGCGCGCGGGCGATGACGGCGGACGAGTTCGCCGCCTGGCAGGCATACGAGACGGAGCACTACGCCCGTACCTGGATCGAGCGCGGCGTCCCCGAGGACGCGGCGTACGCCAAGGCGCGCAGTGACCACGAGCAGCTGCTGCCGCACGGGCGGGACAGCGAGAACATGCTGATCAGCGTGTTGGAGCACGAAGAGGAGCGGGTCGGCGTGCTGTGGCTGGGGCTGCAGGAGGACCGTGCCTTCGTCTTCGACGTCGAGGTCGACGCGGCGCACCGGGGCCGGGGACACGGCCGCACGCTCATGCTGCTGGCCGAGGCCCAGGCCGTCGCCGCCGGCCGGCGCCTGATCGGCCTGAACGTCTTCGCGGGCAACACCGCCGCCGAACACCTCTACGAGTCGCTCGGCTACGCGACCACCGTCGGCTACTACAGCAAGCCGCTGCCGTAGGCGCACGGCGCGAGCGAGACGCCGGCCGGCTTCCGGGGGGACGGCACCGCCGGGCCGTCCCCGCACCGCCGCGGAACCGTCAGTCCCCGGCCTCGGCCAGCAGCCGGTCCGCGATCCGCTCGACGCGCTCGCGCAGCCCTTCCTGGCTCTTGCCGCCGTCGAGCCGCTCCCCGCCGATCACGTACGTGGGGGTGCCGGTGACGCCGATCGCCTTGCCCTCGGCCTGGTCGGCGTCGACGATCAGGATGTGCCGGCCGTCGATCAGGGCCGTGTCGAACTCCTCCGCGTCCAGTCCCAGTTCCCGGGCCACCTCGACCAGGAACGCCTCTCCCTTCCGGTCCAGCTCCGCGACCCGGGCCAGCACGGCCTCGGCGTACGGCCAGCCCTGCCCCTGGGCCACGGCCTCCTCGGCGGCCTGCGCGGCGGCGAAGGAGTGCTTGTGCTTCTCCAGCGGGAAGTGGCGCAGCCGCAGCTCGAGACGGTCGCCGTAGCGTGCGCGCAGGGCGCGCAGATCGTCCAGGGCCGTGTGGCAGTCCGGGCACTGGAGCTCGCACCAGACGTCGAGGACGGGCACGGCGGAACGGGCGGGGGAGGAGTCGCTCATGGCCCCATTCTCCCAGCCCGGGAAGCGGCGTCCCGACCACCTCGTACGGCGGCCGTCGGCCCCCGGCCACCGGCACCTGCGGAGGAGCCGACCCCTAGATCTCCCTGATCTCGGAGCCGCGGCATGGCCCGAGAGTGTCCCGACGGTGCAGGGTACGGCGGCCGTCGGCCCCCGGCCACCGGCACCTGCGGAGGAGCCGACCCCTAGATCTCCCTGATCTCGGAGCCGCGGCATGGCCCGAGAGTGTCCCGACGGTGCAGGATGGAAGGGACGAAGTCACTCATGCCCGACCGACCCGCCCTGGAGGACCGGATGATTGCCGAGACCGTCTGCTCCGCGGTGTCCGCGGCCGGCCTGGGCATCGCGGCGGTCACCGCGTACCGCAGGCGCTTCCTCACCGCGGTCCGCATCGCCGCCTACGCGCTGATCCCGGTCGGCCTGGTGATGACCGGTGTCGTCGAGTGGCTGGCGGACACGGCGTTCAGCCCCGTGGCCTGGGCCGGTTTCGGGGTGCTCGGCGTGTCCTGGGTGCTGTTCATGACGACACGGGCCGTGGAGCGCAGGCGGGGCGGCACCCGCAAGGAGCGCAAGGAGGCCAGGGCGGCGGCTCGCCGCGACGCCGTGGCGCCGGCGGCCTCGGAGCCCTCGCTGGGTCCCGGCTCCGGTGCGGCGGCCCGGCCCGCGCCCCGGCCGGCCGAGAAGTCCGGCGGCGACGACGACTTCAGCGACATCGAGGCCATCCTCAAGAAGCACGGGATATGACCCCGTGCGCCGGTGCCGGCGGGGAAGGCTGAAACGACACAGCGGTCCGAGGCCGTCAGCGGGCGCTCCGTAATGATCAAGATCCGAACGGACCTTGCGGAATTCAACGAACTCCCGGTCGTCGTTGGCGTGTTGATCGCGTACGTCCCGGCCGCTGGGTCATCATCACGGCGAGATGCCGGACACCACTCAGCTGGACCCCCAGCTGGACACGAGACAGAGCGAAACCACGCGGACGCACAGCGAACCGCGAGGCTGCCTCTTCGCCCTTTCCCAGCCACCGCTCATGATCTTCCTTGCGGTGATCGGGTGTCTGCTGCTCATGGCCGCGTTGCACGATCTGCTGCTGCTCTGAGCCGTACCCGCGCTCCCCGGCGTCACCCGCCGGGGGCCGCGTCGCCCCTCCGTCTCTTCCGGCGGGCCGCGGCGTACGTCAGCCCGCCGCCTCCTTGCGCCGCGCCCGGTAGGCGGCCACGTGCAAGCGGTTCCCGCAGGTGCGGCTGTCGCAGTACCGCCGCGAGCGGTTGCGTGAGAGGTCGACGAAGGCGCGCCGGCAGTCGGGGGCCTCGCACCGCCGCAGCCGCTCCTGCTCACCGGCGACCACGAAGAAGGCGAGCGCCATGCCGCAGTCGGCGGCGAGGTGGTCGGCGACCGAGGCGCCGGGGGCGAAGTAGTGGATGTGCCAGTCGTAGCCGTCGTGGTCGGTGAGCCGCGGTGTGGTGCCGGCGGCGGCGACCAGATCATTGATCAGACCCGCCGCGGCACGCGCGTCGGGAGCCGCGAAGACGGCCGCGAACCGGCCGCGGATCTTGCGCACGGCCGAGAGGTCGAGTTCCGAGAGCACGCCGACGTCGCTGATCTCGTGCGTTCCGACGAAATCCTGGAGGGCCGAGACGTCCGGCAGTCCGTCCGGAGCCGCCTCGTCCTCCGGCACGGTGTTCACCAGATCCACCACGGTGTCGAGGGCGCACCGGGTGTCGTGGGTGATCAGCACATCTCGCTCCCTGGCCTGGGGTCGGGCGGGCGCCCGCCGATGCTGGCCGATGGTAGTGGCTTCCACGACGGGCGGACCGGCTCCGATGCCGCTCCCCGTCGCCGCATGCCCGTAGAACGACGGTCGCCGGCCCTCCGTTCCCGGCATCGCCGCGTGCCCAGCGGCGCCGCCGCGCACCCACCGTCACCGCGCACTCACGTCACCGCACACGCACCGTCACCCCAACACGCACCGTCACCCCAACACGCACCGGCGCCGCCCCCGCGGTCTCCCGCGGCGACGACGCCGGTGTGTGCCGTGATGCGGTTGTCCGGGCCCGTGCCGTCACCCCGAGTCGACGGCGACGGGCGGCTTCGCGGAGATCGCCCTAGCTTTCCGCCAGGATGTGCGACAGCTCCTGATCGAGATCGAAGTGCCGGTGTTCCGTGCCGGGCGGCACGGCGGCGTCTGTGCGCTTCAGGAAGGACTCCAGAGCCCGCGCCGGGGCCTCGAGCAGCGCCTCGCCCTCCGGGGAGCTGAGGGCGATGCACACGACGCCCTGGCCGTGACTGCGGGACGGCCAGACACGGACGTCGCCGGTCCCGGTGGGGCGGTGGAGACCTTCGGCGAGGAGGTCGCGGGCGAACACCCACTCGACGGTCTCCTCGGCTCCGGTGTGGAAGGTGGCGTGCACGGCGTAGGGGTCGGCCGTGTCGTACCGCAGGCCTGCGGGGACAGGCAGGGAGGACTCGCTCGACACAACGAGGCGCAGGTGCAGCTCGCAGCTGACCGTGGTGTTCATAAGCGCCAGGGCCTTTCGCTCAGTGTGCGCTCGGGGATTCGCACGTCGGCGAAATCGACATGCCACCTACGGTGCCGTTGTAAACCCCTCTGCGTGTTTTGCGTGTGTTTAGGTAACCCTTCCGGCCGAGTGGCCGTTCGGGTCCTGCGCCCATTCCGGTGACAGCTTTCGCTCCGGTAGTGTTTGGCCGTATGAACACGGGGAGTAACAAGCCCGGCGAGGCGGCCGTGGCGGAAGACCGTACGGGGACGGACGACGAGGCGGCGCCCGCGCAGGCGCTCGGATCGCGTGCACCGGAATTCATCAAGGCGCGCCGCGCCCTGCACCTGAGCTGGCAGGTCGGCGTCTTCATCGTCGGCCTGGCGGTCGTCGCGGCCGGCGCCGCCATGCTCGTCCTGCCCGGACCGGGGTGGGTCGTGATCTTCGGCGGCATGGCGATCTGGGCGACCGAGTTCGTCTGGGCCCAGCTCGTCCTGCGCTGGACCAAGCGCAAGGTCACCGAGGCGGCCCAGCGAGCCCTCGACCCGAAGGTGCGGCGGCGGAACATCATCCTGACCTCGGTCGGTCTGGTGATCGTGGCCGCGGTGGCCGGGGTCTATCTGTGGAAGTTCGGCCTCCAGCTGCCCTGGAAGATCGAGGACCAGTGATCCGCTGCGGGGGCCGGTGACCCGGCCCCCGCTGGTCACGGGCACCCCCTGACATGGGGTAATGTTCTTCCTGCGTCCGGGCGATTAGCTCAGTGGGAGAGCGCTTCGTTCACACCGAAGAGGTCACTGGTTCGAACCCAGTATCGCCCACCGGATCATCAGGCGGCCCGGCTCACGATCGTGAGCCGGGCCGCCTTCGTGTGCGGTGCGTCCGGGCTCCCGGGCGTTCCGCTTCCGCCCGCCTTCACCCAACCGTGACCTTCGGTGCCGCGGGTGCGGGCGGCTTCCGTCATGTTCGACCCGTCGGTCACACCGCTCCGACCTGGGGATTCCTCGCGGTGCCTGGCCGATGCGCCGGGACGGGCCGCTCCCGCCGCCGCGAGCCGCCGCCCGTCATTTCCTGTCCGAATCATTGACGCGCCCGTGGGCCCTCCGTACCTTGTGGCAGCAAGCGCTTACTTGAAACGATTCATGGGGCGGACGCAACGTCGCGGGGAGGCTCATATGCAGCAGGGCAGGAATGTGGAGAGGCGGACGATCCTCAAAGCGGCGGGGGCCTCGCTGGCCGTCGCGGGGCTGGGGGCGACCGCCACCGCCTGCGGCGGCGGCAGTGGTTCCGGGGACGGAACGGTGACGATTCGTTACTCCTGGTGGGGTGCCGAAGACCGGGCGGAACGCATCAACAAGACCATCGCGCTCTTCGAGAAGAAGTACCCGAAGATCAAGGTCAAGACCGACTTCCAGCCGTACACCGACTTCTGGAAGAAGTTCAACACGCAGGCTTCCGGAGGGAATCCGCCGGACGTCTTCCAGAACGCCATCGGATTTCTCCGGAAATACGACGCCAAGAATGTCCTGCTCGACCTGAGCGAACAGGTGAAGGCGGGCAATCTCTCGATGGACGGATTCCGGGCGGGCCTGGAGAAGTTCGGTGAGATCGACGGCAAACTCCTCGGCGTGCCGGTGGGTTCGAACTCCATGGCGCTCGTCATCGACAAGCCGGTCTACACCCGGGCCGGCGTCAAGCCCGAACAGGGCTGGACCTGGGACGACTTCGACGAGGCGATGACGAGGATCCGCGACCGGACGGGCCGCGCCGGTGACAGCGGCATGTACGGCGTCATGTACCTCTACGACCTGTATCTGCGGCAGAACGGCAAGGCGTTCTTCACCGAGGACGGACTCGGTTTCTCCGAGACCGATCTGACCGCGTGGTGGACGAAGGCGGAGAAGGGCGTGAAGTCCGGCCTGTTCGCCGACCCGAAGAAGGTCGCCCAGATCAAGCCCAAGTCGGCGCTCTCCGCGGAGCTGGCCGGCAGCGAGTTCACCTGGGACAACTTCACCGTCCGCTACACCTCCGAGGGCAAGAGCGAGTACGGGCTCGCGCCGATCCCCAGCACGGACGGCAAGCGGACCGGCCAGTACCTCGGTTCGCTGATGCTCAGCGGCTACAAGCGCACCGAGCACCCGAAGGAAGTCGCCCAGTTCATCGACTTCATGGTCCACGACCCCGAGGTCGCCAAGATCATGGGCTACGACCGGGGCGTCCCCACGACCCAGGTCCAGTACGACGCGTACCGGCCCACGGACCCGGTCAACAAGGCGATCGCCGCGTACGAGCAGTCGCTCGTCGACGCGGGCGTCCTGGAGACCATCACGCCGCACCCGAACGGCGCCGACATCTGCGAGGCCGCCTTCCTGCGCATCGCCGAGGAGATGGCGCTCGGCGAGCGGTCCGTCCAGGACGCCGTCAAGCAGTTCTTCACCGAGTCGAAGACGGCTCTCGCCGGCTGATGGGAAGCGCCGTGACACACGCCCCCGCGAGGGAGGACCTGGACATGGACTCCGAGCCGCGGCACGGTCCGGTGAAGTCCCGGCGCCCCGCCGATCTGAAGCGGCGGGGCCGCCGGGAGAACCTGGCCGGCTACCTCTTCATGTCCCCCTGGATCGCCGGGTTCCTGCTGCTGACCGCGGGACCGATGGTCGCCTCGCTCTACTTCGCGTTCACCGACTACAACCTGTTCGACGCGCCCCGGTGGATCGGCCTGGACAACTTCTCCGAGATGTTCGGCGATCCGCGCTGGCGCCACTCGGTCCAGGTCACCCTCTGGTACGTCGTCGTGGGCACCCCGATCAAGCTGCTCGCCGCGCTCGGTGTGGCCCTGCTGCTGGCGCAGAAACGGCGCGGGCAGGCCTTCTACCGGGCCGCCTTCTACGCCCCGTCGCTGATCGGCGCGAGCGTGTCGGTGGCCATCGTGTGGAAGGCGATCTTCTCGGACGACGCGGTCGTCGACCGTACGCAGCGGCTGTTCGGGATCGACGTCGGCGGCTGGACCGGCGACCCGGACCTGATCATCTACAGCCTGGTGGCGCTGACCGTCTGGCAGTTCGGCGCCCCGATGGTCATCTTCCTGGCCGGCCTCAAGCAGGTGCCGCGCGAGCTGTACGAGGCGGCCGACGTGGACGGGGCGAGCAAGCTGCGGCAGTTCTGGAACATCACGCTGCCGATGATCTCCCCGGTCCTCTTCTTCAACGTCCTGCTGGAGACCATCCACTCCTTCCAGATCTTCAGCTCCGCCTACATCGTCGGCGGCGGCGCCGGAGGCAACTCCTGCGGTCCGGCCGACGGAACCATGGTCTACACCTGTTATCTGTACGTGCAGGGCTTCGAGAACAGCCGCATGGGCCTGGCCTCGGCCATGGCGTGGATGCTGCTGGTCGGCGTCGCCCTGGTCACCGCGGTGCTGTTCTGGTCGCAGAAGCGCTGGGTGCACTACGAGGAGGGCGTCCGATGAGCGCGCAGGCCACCGACGTCACGCCGGCCCCGTCCGCGAAGGGGGCCCTGCGGCGCAGACTGCCGGGCTCGCTCGCCTGGCACCTGGGGTCCCTGGCGATCCTCGCGGTGATCCTCTACCCGGTGATCTGGGTCATCGGCGGCTCCTTCAAGGAGAGCGGGGACATCGTCGGCAGCCTGGACCTGTTCCCGGCCGACCCGATCATCTCGAACTACACCGGCCTCGCCGACGGCATCGCCGACATCTCCATCTCCACCTTCTTCGTCAACTCACTCGTCCTCGCGGTGGGTTCGGTGATCGGGATCGTGGCGTCCTGCTCGCTGACGGCGTACGCCTTCGCCAAGATCCGGTTCGCCGGCCGCAACCTGCTCTTCACGCTGATGATCGGCACCCTGCTGCTGCCGTACCACGTGCTGCTGATCCCGCAGTACGTGCTCTTCCGCAACATGGACATGATCAACACGTACACCCCGCTGCTGCTGGGCAAGTACCTGGCCACGGAGGCGTTCTTCGTCTTCCTGATGGTGCAGTTCATGCGGAACCTGCCCAAGGAGCTGGACGAGGCGGCGCGCCTGGACGGCTGCGGGCACTTCCGTATCTACTGGTCGATCGTGCTGCCGCTGTGCCGCCCGGCCCTGATCACCAGCGCGATCTTCACCTTCATCAACGCGTGGAACGACTTCATGGGCCCGCTGATCTACCTCAACGAGCCCAGCAAGTACACCGTCTCCCTCGGCCTGAAGATGTTCGTGGACCAGGAAGGGCTGGCCAACTACGGCGGCATGATCGCCATGTCGCTCGTGGCCCTGCTGCCCGTCCTCGCCTTCTTCCTGGCCTTCCAGCGCTATCTGATCGACGGCATGGCGACGTCCGGCCTGAAGGGCTGAGGTGAACCGATCGTGACCCAGGTGCGTGCGAAGGCCCGTACGGAGCGGGCGGGGGAGCGGGGCGAGTCGCGGTTCGCCGAGGGGTTCGCCCTGTTCGCCGAGTGCCTGCTCACCGGCGTGTGGATCGCGGTGGCCTCGCTGCCGCTGGTCACCTACCCGGCCGCGTTCGCGGCGGGGGCCCGGCACCTCGGGCGCCGGCTCGCCCACGAGCGGGGCGGTTGGCGGGAGTTCGCCGCGGACTTCCGGTCGGCGGTGCGCCGCGGATGGCTGGTCGGGGTCGCCGGCTGGGCCGCCCTGGCCCTGGTCTGGGTGGATGTGCGGGCGGTGCGCGAGGGGCTGCCGGGCGGCCCGTTCGTGGGCGCCGTGGGCGTGCTCGCCCTGATCGGCGCCGCCGTCGCCGGGCTCCGCGCGGCGGCGGCCTGGCGGCCCGGCGCCTCCTGGCGGTCGCTGCTCGCGCGGGCCGGCCGCCGCACCGTGCTCGACCCGGCCGGCTCCTTCCTGATCGTCGGCGGGCTGGCCGTCGTCGTCTGTTCCGCCTGGTTCAGCGCGCCGCTGGCGGTCCCCGTCCTGGGCGCCGTGGCGGCTGCCGCGGTCGCCGTGGAGGAGCGCTACCGGCGCCGCTGACCCACCGCAGCGTCCCCATCAGGGCCGGCGCCCCGGCGCCGCGCCTCTCTCTGTCATGCCCTTGACACCTTGACACCTTGACCGCCCTCGCCCCCGCACGGAACGGAAAGGAAAGGCCATGTCCCCGATCCCCCGCAGGTCCCTCCTCAAGGCGGCCGCCGTCGCCGGAGCCGCCGCCCAGTTCAGCTGGGCCCTCGGCGCCAAGAACGCGCAGGCCGCCCCCGCCGCCGCGGCGGCCGACGACAGCCCCGTCACCCTCACCTGGCTGGAGGACGGCGGCCTCGGCGCCGCCCCCGGCTCCACCGTCGGCGTCCCCTGGCCCAAGGGCACCTACCGGGAGGACCAGACCTTCGCCGTCACCGACGCCGACGGCAAGGCCGTACCGACCCAGTCCTGGCCCCTCGCCTACTGGCCGGACGGCTCCCTGAAGTGGACGGCGCACGCGGTCGGCTCCGGCAACGGCAAGCTCACCCTCACCGCCGGCAGCCCCGCCGCCCCCGCGCGGAAGGTCACCGTCGACCGGCGCGGCGGCACCATCGACATATCGACCGGCGTCATCACCGCCAGGATCGGCACGTCCGGATCGACCCTGATCAAGTCGGTCACCAGAGGCTCCACCGAGATCGCCAGGAACGGCCGCCTCGTCCTGCTGCGCCAGCCCGAGATCGAGGACGGCGACCAGGGCACGGTGAAGTACGAGCGCTTCGACGGCGCCGTCGACGAGGTGAAGGTCGAACAAGAGGGCCCGGTCCGCGCCGTCGTCCGGATCGACGGCAAGCACCGCAAGGGCAACCGCGGCTGGCTGCCCTTCTCCATCCGTCTGTACTTCTACGCGGGCGCCGACTCCTTCCGCATGGTGCACACCATCACCTTCGACGGGAAGCAGGAGCCCGGGAAGGCGAGCGGCGACTTCGTCCGGGGCCTCGGCGTCCGCTTCTCCGTCCCGATGCGCGACGAGTCCTACGACCGCCACATCCGCATCGGCGGCGAGGGCACCGGTCTGCTGCGCGAGGCCGTCAAGGGCATCACCGGACTGCGCCGCGACCCGGGCGCCGCCGTGCAGGCGGCCCAGTTCGCCGGGGAGAAACTGCCCGACCCGTCCACCTGGGACCAGCGCGTCACCACCCGCCTGCAGTACATCCCGGAGTGGGGCGACTACACCCTCTCCCAGCTCTCCGCCGACGGGTTCACCCTGCGCAAGCGCACCAAGAAGGGCCACGGCTGGATCGGCGCCGGCGGCGGACGACGCGCCTCCGGCTTCGGCTACGTCGGGGGAGTGAGCGGCGGCCTCTCCTTCGGCCTGCGCGACTTCTGGGAGAAGTACCCCGCCCAGCTCGACATCCGCGACGCGCAGACCGACGAGGCCGAGGTCACCCTCTGGCTCTGGTCGCCCGAGGCCCAGCCCATGGACCTGCGCTTCTACCACGACGGCATGGGCCAGGACACCTTCCCCGAGCAGATCGAGGGCCTCAACATCACCTACGAGGACTACGAGCCCGGCTTCGGCACCCCCTACGGCATCGCCCGCACCTCCGAGCTGCTGTTCTGGGCCAACGCCGCGACCCCGAGCGCCGAGACACTCGCCGAACAGGTCGAGGCGGTCCGCGTCCTGCCGCAGCTGGCGGCACCGCCGGCCCAGCTCATCAAGGCCGGAGTCTTCGGCCCCGGCCTCTACTCCGAGCCGGACCGCTCCACACCCGCCAAGGCGAAGATCGAGGACCACCTCGACTTCCTCTTCACCTACTACAAGGACCAGGTGGAGCAGCGTCGCTGGTACGGCTTCTGGGACTACGGCGACATCATGCACACCTACGACACCGCCCGGCACCAGTGGCGCTACGACATCGGCGGCTACGCCTGGGACAACTCCGAACTCTCCCCGGACCTCTGGCTCTGGTACGCCTACCTGCGCTCCGGCCGCGCCGACATCTTCCGCTTCGCCGAGGCCATGACCCGCCACACCGGCGAGGTCGACGTCTACCACCTGGGCGAGTGGGCCGGCCTCGGCACCCGCCACGGCGTCCAGCACTACGCGGACAGCGCCAAGCAGCAGCGCATCGCCAACACCACCTACCGGCGCTTCTACTACTTCCTCACCGCCGACGAACGCGTCGGCGACCTCATGCACGCCAACGTCGACTCCGACGAGACCTTCCTCGCCCTCGACCCGCTCCGCAAGATCCGCACCGAGCCCTACACCCCCGACCGCAACGCCCTGTCGATCGGCTTCGGCACCGACTGGAGCGGCCTGGTCTCGGCGTGGCTGACCGAGTGGGAACGCAAGGGCCCCAAGTGGGAGAAGGCCAAGGCCCGCGTCCTGTCCACCATGGAGACCATCGCCGCCCAGCCCAACGGCTTCGTCCAGGGCAGCGGCCTGTACGACCTGGACACCGGCCGGTTCGCGATCGCCGACACCCCCAAGGTCGAGGTCTCCCACCTGTCGGCCGTCTTCGGCCTCAACGAACTGTGCGCCGAACTGATCGACCTGGTCGACATGCCGGAGTTCAACGAGGCGTACTACGACTACTGCCGCTACTTCAACGCCTCCAAGACCGAACAGGCGGCCCGCTACGGCAGCAACTTCGGCAGCCTCATCCTCTTCCAGGGCCACTCGCGCCTCGACGCCTACGCCGCCGTGCGGACCGGGGACGCCCAGCTCGCCGCCCGTGCCTGGCAGAAGTTCTACAACTCCGACGGCTACAAGGAATCGGCGCCCTGGAAGACGGAGAAGGTGAGCGGCCCGACCGCCCTGGTGCCCGGCAGCGAGGCGACCTGGGTCTCCACCAACGACACCGCCCTCTACGGCCTCGCCGCCATCGAGAACCTGGCACTTCTGGGGGACCGGATGCCGTAGTCGGCGCCTGACGGGCGCGGGCGGGGGCACACTCACCGGGTGGACCGGAACCATTACCGATTCCTCAGCCTGTGGACCCTGCCCGCGCCCGCCCCGGCGGTCTACCGGGAGCTGGAACGGCTCGAGGACTACCCCCGCTGGTGGCCCCAGACCCGCGAGGTCACCCGGCTCGACGACACCACCGCGGTCCTCCGGGTCCGCTCACTGCTCCCGTACGACCTGACCACGACCCTGCGCGAGGGCAGGCGCGACCCGGCGGCGGGGGTGCTGGAGGTGACGATGAGCGGCGACCTGGAGGGCTGGGCCCGCTGGACGGTCACCGAGCGGGGCTCCGGCACGCTCGCCCGCTACGACCAGGAGGTCGTCGTGCGCAAGCCGCTGCTGCGGCGTCTCGCGGTGCCGGGGCGGCCGTTGTTCCGGGCCAACCACCGGCTGATGATGCGGGCGGGACGGCGCGGGCTGGCCGCCCACCTGGACGGCGGTCGGCAAGCGGTTTGAAGGAAGCCCGCCGGTCCCTGTATTGTTCAGTGCGTTCCCGGGCGATTAGCTCAGTGGGAGAGCGCTTCGTTCACACCGAAGAGGTCACTGGTTCGAACCCAGTATCGCCCACGCTCGCGAGAGCGACGTGTGTCCGCAGACAACGCGGACCGCGTCGCTCTCTTTGTGTTCTGCGCGGCTTCGCCGCGCGAAGTGGGGCTCCGCCACCCACACCCCGGCCCCCGGAGTCACCGTGGGCCGGACCTGAGGTCACGCCGCCGCCGGCAGGTCCGGCCGCAGGGGCCAGGCCGGGTCGACCGCCTCCTCCGTCCCGTTGAGCGCGAACCACGCCTGCAGTCCCCGCGCCTGCCCCGCGTGCCACACCGCCTGCAGCGTGTGCAGCTCGGCGGCGGACAGACGCTCCAGCCGCGACGGGAAGCGGCGCCCCACCGCCCGTACGACCTCCAGCGCGGCCTGGGCGTCGGCCGCCGCGTCGTGCGCGCCGGTCAGCTCGACGCCGTAGTGCGCGCACAGGTCGGTGAGGGTGCGGCGGCCCTTGCGGTACCGGTCCAGGTGCTTGTCCAGCACCCGCGGGTCCAGCACGTGCAGCGACGTCCGCTCCAGCCAGCGGCCCAGCGACGAGGCGCGGTGCCGGCGCAACTCCCGGTCCAGCAGCGTCAGGTCGAACGGCGCGTTCATCACCACCAGCGGGCGCCCGGCGCGGGCCTGCTCGCCCAGCGCCTCGGCTATCTCCCACATCACCGGCGCCGGCCACCGGCCGTGCCGCTGCAGATGCTCCTCGGTCAGTCCGTGCACCGCCGTCGCCGCCTCGGGCACCGGCACACCCGGGTTCACCAGCCACCTGGTGACCCGGGGCCTGAGCCCGGGGGCGTCCTGGACGACGAGTGCCGCCGACACGATCCGGTCGGTCTCGACGTCCACACCCGTCGTCTCCGTGTCGAAGGCCGCCAGCGGCCCCTCGTACCAGCACGTCATAGGGCACTCAACTCCTCGTCCACGCACGGCAGCTGACGCTCCGTCCTCTGTCCCGGTTCGGTGATACCCGGGCTGTTTGCGCCGTACGCCGGAAGGACACAACAGGAGTGAGGGTCTGTGCAGTTCACAGGCCCGCAGCGGGGATTCACCAGTTCTGGAAGGCTGTTGGCCATGGCCATAGCGCAGCCCGAACGGGGCGGGCTGCTGCCCGAGCGCACCGCGCCCTCCCGGGGCTCTCTCGCCGTCACCGCCTGCATGGAGACCCTGCAGGTCGGCTACCTCCACGCGGTCGCCGCGGCGGCGGGCTGCTCGCTCTCCCAGCCCTTCCCGGACAACGGCATCGACTGGCACGTCAGCCACAGCGCCCCCGGGCACACCGTCGACGACGAGGTCACCATCAAGGTCCAGCTCAAGGCGACCTACCAGCTG
>MUMD01000030.1 GCA_002155895.1 Streptomyces rochei | reverse complement strand
TCCCTCGTCTTCGGCGGCCACGACACCGTCGACTGCCCGTTGCCCAAGCGCGCCGAGCACCTCGCCGCCGGCGGTGTGCTGCCGCACGGGCTGCCGTCCGCCGTGCACGCCGAACTCGTCGCCGCCGACCGCGAGATACGCCCCGGCGGGCCGCTGCCCGGTGACACCGACGGCGGACCGGGCCGCACCGACGACGCGTGGATCGACGCGTTCGCCGCCGACATCCGCGACTTCGTGCGCCGCCAGGACCTCGCGGGCGCCGTCGTGGTGAACGTCGCCTCCACCGAGCCCGCGCCCGCCGACGGCTCCCTGCCGCCCAGCTCCCTGTACGCCGCGGCCGCCCTGCGGGCCGGCTGCGCCTACGTCAACTTCACCCCGTCCACCGGCCTGCACCACCCGGCGCTGACCGCGCTCGCCGCCTCGGCCGGCGTGCCGTACGCGGGCCGCGACGGGAAGACCGGGCAGACCCTGCTGCGTTCGGTGCTGGGGCCGATGTTCGCCCAGCGGGCGCTGGCGGTGCGGGCCTGGTCCGGCACGAACCTGCTGGGCGGCGGGGACGGCGCCGCCCTCGCCGACCCCGCCGCCGCCGCGGCGAAGAACGCCGGCAAGGAACGCGTCCTCGCCGACACCCTGGGTGCCGCGCCCGAGGGCGAGGTGCACATCGACGACGTGCCCGCCCTCGGGGACTGGAAGACCGCGTGGGACCACATCGCGTTCGACGGCTTCCTCGGCGCCCGCATGGTGCTGCAGACCACCTGGCAGGGGTGCGACTCGGCCCTCGCCGCGCCGCTCGTCCTCGACCTGGCCCGCCTGGCCGCCCGCGCCCAGCAGCGCGGCCTGACCGGGCCGCTGGCCGAACTCGGCTTCTACTTCAAGGACCCGGTCGGCGACGGCCCGGCGTCCCTGGGCGAACAGTACGCGGAGCTGAAACGCTTCGCCGGTCGGCTGCGGGACGGCGGCGGTGACCCCGGTGACACCGGCGTCCGGGCGGACGGCGGAACCGGGGGTGGTGCCGCCGGTAGCGAGGCGTACGGGACCGCGCCCGGTGACCGCGCGGCCGAGGATCGAGGACCCGGTGACGGCACGCCCGGTGACCGCGCGGCCGATGGGCCACGGCACGGTGCCGGCGACAGCGGGGGGCGGCGGTGAGCCGCACGGCGCCCGCGGCACGGGCCGGGTCCGCGGCGGACCCGGCCGTGCCCGGGCAGCACGCACCGTCCCTGGCCGGCGCCCCGGCGGCCTCCTCCGACGCCGCCTCCCGTCCTTCCGTCCCCCGGTCCGGACACGCCGCCGCCTGGGCGGAACTGCTGCGCCTGCCCGCGCTGTTCACCGTCCCCGGTGACGCCCTGGCCGGTGCGGCGGCGGCCGGCGCCCGGCCCGGCCGCCGCACCCTGCTCGCCATCGGCTCCTCCCTGTGCCTGTACGAGGCGGGCATGGCCCTGAACGACTGGGCGGACCGCGCCGAGGACGCCGTGGAACGCCCCCACCGCCCCCTTCCGTCCGGCCGTGTCCGTCCGGCGGCCGCCCTCACCGCGGCCGGCGTCCTCACCGGTGCCGGCCTGGCGCTGGCCGCCGGAGCGGGGCGCCCCGCCCTGGCGGTCGCCGCGCCCCTGGCGGCGACCGTCTGGGCCTACGACCTCGGCCTGAAGCACACCCCCGCCGGGCCGGTGGCGATGGCCGCCGCGCGCGGTCTGGACCTGCTCCTGGGCGCGGCCGCCACCGGCGGCGGCACCCGCGCAGCACTGCCCTCCGCCGCGCTGCTGGGCAGCCACACCCTCGCGGTCACGGCCGTGTCCCGGCGGGAGACCACCGGCGGCTCGGTCCTGGCCCCGCTGGCGGCCCTGGCGACCACCGGGGTGCTGACCCGGCTGGTCGCCGACGGCCGCATCCGACTCCCGGCAGGCCGGCGGGCAGCAGCCGCCCCCGGCCTGTCGGGCTCCACCCCGCCCGCCCGGCCGACCGGGACGTACGGCGCCCTCACCACCGCCCTGGCCGCCGCCTACGCCGCGACGGCCGCCCGCCCCTACGTCCACGCCGCGCTCAACCCCTCACCCCCGCTCACCCAGCGCGCCGTCGGCGGCGGCATCCGGGCCACCGTCCCGCTCCAGGCCGCACTGGCCGCACGCGCCGGCGCCCCCGTCGCGTCCCTGCTGGTCGCCGCCCTGGCCCCGGCGGGCCGGATGTTCGCCAGGAGGGCCGCCATGAGGAAGGTGAGCATCACATGAGCCCACAGTCCCCTCCGGCACGGCACGAGCAGACGGCACCGAGCACGCCGACGGCCCGGGACGGGGCCCCCGCGTCCCCCCTCCGTTTCGGGTACGGCACGAACGGGCTCGCCGACCTCCGTCTCGACGACGCCCTCGGCCTCCTCGCCGACCTCGGCTACGACGGCGTCGGTCTGACCCTCGACCACATGCACCTCGACCCGCTCGCCCCCGAGCTGGCCGCCCGCACCCGCCGCCTGGCGCACCGGCTGGACGCGCTCGGCCTCGGCGTCACCGTGGAGACCGGCGCCCGCTATGTGCTCGACCCGCGCCGCAAGCACGGACCCTCGCTCCTCGATCCGGACCCCGGCGACCGGGCCCGTCGTACGGACCTGCTGCTGCGGGCCGTACGCGTCGCCGCCGACCTCGGCGCGCACGCCGTGCACTGCTTCAGCGGCATCACCCCGCCGGGGACGGACGAGGAGACGGCCTGGAAGCGGCTGGCGGAATCCCTCGCCCCCGTCCTGGAAGCCGCCGCCGGCTCCGGAGTACCGCTCGCGGTGGAACCCGAACCGGGACACCTCCTGGCCGACCTCGACGGCTTCCACCGGCTGCGGCACACCCTCGGCGACCCCGAGCACCTCGGTCTCACCCTCGACATCGGGCACTGCCAGTGCCTGGAGCCCTTGCCGCCCGCCGACTGCGTACGGGCCGCCGCGCCCTGGCTGCGGCACGTGCAGATCGAGGACATGCGCCGCGGCGTCCACGAACACCTCCCCTTCGGGGACGGCGAGATCGACTTCCCGCCGGTACTCGACGCCCTCGCCGCCACCGGCTACCAGGGCCTGACCGTCGTCGAACTGCCCCGGCACTCCCACGCGGGCCCCCATTTCGCCGAACGCTCCCTCCCGTTCCTCCGCCGGGCCGCGACGGCGACCTCCCGCACCACCCGCTCGGGCGAGCCCTCCGACACCCCAGGAAGGGAGCCACACCCATGACGCAGCTCCACGCGGCCCACGTCCCGCCCGCCGACCTGCGCGCCGCCCTCAGCGCGGAACTCGGGGGAGCCGCCCGGTCCTGGCTGGACCAGGCCCTGGACGAGGCGGCAGCCCACCCCGGCACCCACGGCCCCATCTCGGTGTGGGAGCTGCGACTGGCCGAGGCCGGCCGCCGCTGCGGCCCCGCCCACGCCGACGCCGCGCGCGTCCTCGTCCTGCACGCGGCCCGGGCCGGCACCGACGCCCTGACCCGGGTCTACTCCCAGGGCACCGCGGACGAACGCCGTGCCGTCCTGCACGCGCTGCCCCACCTCGTCCCCGGCCCCGACGCCGTCCCGCTCGTCGAGGACGCCCTGCGCACCAACGACACCCGGCTGGTCGCCGCCGCCCTCGGCCCCTACGCGGCCCGGCACCTGGACGCCCACCAGTGGCGGCACGCCGTGCTCAAGTGCCTGTTCACCGGCGTCCCGCTCGACAGCGTGGCGGACCTCGACCGTCGAGCCGCCGGCGACACGGAACTCGCCCGCATGCTCGCCGACTACGCGGCCGAACGCACCGCCGCCGGCCGTCCCGTCCCCGAAGACCTCTACCGCGTCCTGGCCCTGACCGAGTCGGAGCCTCCCGCTCCCGGCCCGGCCGACCCCCACGGCAAGGAGTCCTGATGCGTATCTTCGACCCCCACATCCACATGACGTCCCGGACCACCGACGACTACGAGGCGATGTATGCCGCGGGTGTCCGTGCCGTGGTCGAGCCCGCCTTCTGGCTGGGGCAGCCCCGCACTTCTCCGGCCTCCTTCTGTGACTACTTCGACGCGTTGCTGGGGTGGGAGCCGTTCCGTGCGGCGCAGTACGGGATCGCCCATCACTGCACGATCGCGTTGAACCCGAAGGAGGCGAACGATCCGCGCTGCACTCCGGTGCTGGCCGAGCTGCCGCGCTATCTGGTCAAGGACCGGGTGGTGGCGGTGGGGGAGATCGGCTACGACTCGATGACCCCGGCCGAGGACACCGCGCTGGCCGCCCAGTTGCAGCTCGCCGCCGACCACGGGCTGCCGGCGCTGGTGCACACCCCGCACCGGGACAAGCTCGCCGGGCTGCGCCGCACCCTGGACGTGGTGCGCGAGTCC
>MUMD01000003.1 GCA_002155895.1 Streptomyces rochei | reverse complement strand
CTCCCCGCTTCTCCGCGACCCCCACCGCCGTCCGCACCGGGCCCGCCCTGCCGGGCACCGACACCGAGGCGGTGGCTCGCGACTGGGACGCGCCCCGGCTCTCGACCCCGTCCCGAAACCCTCAGTGAAAGGTCTGCCCGTGACCACCGAAGCGTACGTGTACGACGCGATCCGCACCCCGCGCGGACGCGGCAAGGCGAACGGCGCCCTGCACGGCACGAAGCCCGTCGACCTGGTCGTCGGTCTGATCCACGAGATCCGCGCCCGTTTCCCGGACCTGGACCCGGCGGCCGTGGACGACATCGTCCTCGGCGTGGTCGGCCCGGTCGGGGACCAGGGGTCGGACATCGCGCGTATCGCCGCCATCGCGGCCGGTCTCCCGGACACCGTGGCCGGAGTCCAGGAGAACCGCTTCTGTGCCTCGGGCCTGGAGGCGGTCAACCTGGCCGCCGCCAAGGTCCGCTCCGGCTGGGAGGACCTGGTCCTCGCGGGCGGTGTGGAGTCGATGTCCCGGGTTCCCATGGCCTCGGACGGCGGCGCCTGGTTCAACGACCCGATGACCAACCTCGCCACCAACTTCGTCCCGCAGGGCATCGGCGCCGACCTCATCGCCACCATCGAGGGCTTCTCGCGACGCGACGTGGACGAGTACGCGGCCCTGTCGCAGGAGCGGGCGGCGGCCGCGTGGAAGGAGAGCCGGTTCGAGCGGTCGGTGGTGCCGGTGAGGGACCGTGCCGGTCTCACGGTGCTGGACCACGACGAACACCTGCGGCCGGGTACGACGGCCGATTCGCTGGCGACGCTGAAGCCGTCGTTCGCCGACATCGGCGAGCTGGGCGGGTTCGACGCGGTGGCGCTGCAGAAGTACCACTGGGTGGAGAAGATCGACCACGTCCATCACGCCGGGAACTCCTCCGGCATCGTGGACGGCGCCTCGCTGGTCGCCATCGGTTCCAAGGAGGTCGGGGAGCGCTACGGGCTGCGGCCCCGTGCGCGGATCGTGTCCGCCGCCGTCTCCGGTTCCGAGCCGACGATCATGCTGACCGGGCCGGCTCCGGCGACCCGCAAGGCGCTGGCGAAGGCGGGGCTGGGCATCGAGGACATCGATCTGGTGGAGATCAACGAGGCGTTCGCCGCGGTCGTCCTGCGGTTCGTGAAGGACATGGGCCTGTCGTTGGACAAGGTCAATGTCAATGGCGGTGCGATCGCGCTGGGCCATCCTCTGGGTGCCACCGGCGCGATGATCCTGGGCACGCTCGTGGACGAGTTGGAGCGCCAGGACAAGCGGTACGGGCTTGCCACGTTGTGTGTGGGTGGCGGTATGGGCATCGCCACCGTCGTCGAGCGCGTCTGACCCCTACTCCCGACGGATCACCAGGAGCACATCCAGATGACCACCGAGTCCACCACCATCCGCTGGGAACAGGACGACACGGGGATCGTCACCCTCGTCCTCGACGACCCCGACCAGTCCGCCAACACCATGAACCAGGCGTTCCGCGAGTCGCTGGCGGTGATCACCGACCGCCTGGAGGCCGAGAAGGAGTCGATCCGCGGCGTCATCCTCACCTCCGCCAAGAAGACCTTCTTCGCCGGCGGTGACCTGCGCGACCTGATCCGGGTCACCCCCGAGACCGCCCAGGACCTCTTCGACGGCGGCATGGCGATCAAGCGGAACCTGCGCCGCATCGAGACCCTCGGCAAGCCCGTCGTCGCCGCCATGAACGGCGCGGCCCTCGGCGGCGGTTACGAGATCGCCCTCGCCTGCCACCACCGCGTCGCCCTGGACGCCCCCGGCTCCAAGATCGGCTGCCCCGAGGTCACCCTCGGCCTGCTCCCCGGAGGCGGCGGCGTGGTCCGCACCGTCCGGATGCTCGGCATCACCGACGCCCTCCTCAAGGTGCTCCTCCAGGGCACCCAGTACAACCCGCGCCGCGCCCTGGAGAACGGCCTGGTCGACGAGGTCGCCGACAGCCGCGAGGACATGCTCGCCAAGGCCCGCGCCTTCATCGACGCCCACCCGGAGTCCGCCCAGCCCTGGGACAGGCCCGGCTACCGCATCCCCGGCGGCACCCCGTCGCACCCCAAGTTCGCGGCCAACCTGCCCGCCTTCCCGGCCAACCTGCGCAAGCAGACCAACGGCGCCCCCTACCCCGCGCCGCGCAACATCATGGCCGCCGCCGTCGAGGGCTCCCAGGTCGACTTCGAGACCGCCCAGGTCATCGAGGCCCGCTACTTCGTCGAGCTGGCCGCCGGACAGACCGCGAAGAACATGATCCAGGCGTTCTTCTTCGACCTCCAGGCCGTCAACTCCGGCGCCAACCGTCCCAAGGGCGTCGAGCCGCGCACGGTCCGCAGGGTCGCCGTCCTCGGCGCCGGGATGATGGGGGCCGGCATCGCCTACTCGTGCGCCCGCGCGGGCATCGACGTCGTCCTCAAGGACGTCTCCCTGGAGGCGGCCCTCAAGGGCAAGGGCTACTCCGAGAAGCTGTGCGCCAAGGCCGTCGCCAAGGGCCGTACGACCCAGGAGAAGGCCGACGCGCTGCTGGCCCGGATCACGCCGACCGCCGAGGCGGCCGACCTCGCCGGCTGTGACGCGGTCATCGAGGCGGTCTTCGAGGACACCTCTCTCAAGCACAAGGTGTTCCAGGAGATCGAGCACGTCGTCGCCCCGGACGCGCTGCTGTGCTCCAACACCTCCACGCTTCCCATCACCGCGCTGGCCGAGGGCGTCGAGCGGCAGGGCGACTTCATCGGCCTGCACTTCTTCTCTCCGGTCGACAAGATGCCGCTGGTGGAGATCATCAAGGGGGAGCGGACCGGTGACGAGGCGCTGGCCCGTGCCTTCGACCTCGTCCGCCAGATCAACAAGACGCCGATCGTGGTCAACGACTCGCGGGGCTTCTTCACCTCCCGGGTCATCGGCCACTTCATCAACGAGGGCGTCGCGATGGTCGGCGAGGGCATCGAGCCCGCCTCCGTCGAGCAGGCCGCGGCCCAGGCCGGCTACCCGGCCAAGGTCCTGTCCCTGATGGACGAACTGACCCTCACCCTGCCCCGCAGGATCCGCCAGGAGACCAAGCGGGCCGTGGAGGAGGCCGGCGGCACCTGGACCGCGCACCCCGCCGAGGCCGTCATCGACCGCATGGTCGACGAGTTCCAGCGCCCCGGCCGCAGCGGCGGCGCCGGCTTCTACGAGTACGGCGAGGACGGCAAGCGGGGCGCCCTGTGGCCGGGGCTGCGCGAGCACTTCACCCGGCCGGGCCACGAGATCCCCTTCGAGGACATGCAGGAACGCATGCTCTTCTCGGAGGCGCTGGACACCGTGCGGCTCCTGGAGGAGGGCGTGCTGACCTCCGTCGCCGACGCCAACATCGGCTCCGTCTTCGGCATCGGCTTCCCGGGCTGGACCGGCGGCGTCCTGCAGTACATCAACGGCTACGAGGGCGGACTGCCCGGCTTCGTCGCCCGCGCCCGCGAGCTGGCCGACCGCTACGGCGAGCGCTTCGACCCGCCCGCGCTGCTGGTGGAGAAGGCGGAGAAGGGGGAGGTCTTCACCGACGGCCGCTGAGCCGCCCGATCACTCACCGCTCTCCTTGTCGAGCCACTCCCGCAGCTCCTGGCGCAGCGACCGCTGGAACGTGGTGAGCAGCGCCTGCACCACCAGGGGGTGCATATGGGCGGAGAGCGACCGCACGTCCCGCGCGTCGCGTTCGGCGACCGCGTCGCGCAGCAGCCGCGACAGGTCCCGGGCAGCGGCGCGGGAGTGCGCGAGGAGGGCCGTGCGGGCGGCGAGCACCGTCTCGGGGGAGAAGGGCACGTCGAGCAGTTCGACGCCGAGCCGGAGCAGCCCGGCGTCGACGCGGTAACCGTCGCCGTCGGGCACCACCACGTCCATGGCCGCGAGCCGGTCCACCTCCTCGTCGGTCAGCGGCCGGCCCGCCCGCCGGCCCAGCTCCTCGCGGCCCACCCGTTCCACCGTCTCCGGCGCCCAGGAGGCCACCACCGCGCGGTGCAGCTCCAGGTCGTGGGCGCTCAGATCGGACGGCAGCCGGCTCAGGTACCGCTCGATCGCGGCCAGCGTCATGCCCTGGTGCTGCAACTCCTCGATCAGCGCCAGCCGAGCCAGATGCTCGCCGCCGTAGCGTCCCACCCGGCGGGGGCCGATGACCGGGGGCGGCAGCAGCCCCTTGGTGCCGTAGAAGCGGACTGTGCGCACCGTGACGCCGGCCTGCGCGGCCAGCTCGTCGATGGTGAGGGTGTGCCCCTCGTGCCCCCCGTGTCCCCCGGCGCCCGCCGCCTCGGTGTCGCTCGTCGTCATGTGCAGCAGTATCGCTGTCTCACCAGTGCTGTGACACCTCTTGTGCACCAGGTGGAGACCCTAGACGGATCATGTGAGAAGTCACGCTCTGTGACATGGGCCACCGCATGTCTACGGAGCGTCGTGGGAAGGTGCTGCCTTGGTCTGTGCCGCGAGGGTGGTGCGGGCCTTGTCACTGTACGGACGACCCGGGCCCATCCCGCCCGGGCGCACCAGAGAGTGGAACCACCCGTGAGCAAGGAAGCCGTCGACACGGCACAGGCCGCCGCCCATCCCCAGGCGGCCGCGCAGCCCCCGGACGCGGGCGACGCCGGCTACAGCAAGGACCTCAAGGCCCGCCACGTCAACATGATCGCCATCGGCGGCGCGATCGGCACCGGCCTCTTCCTCGGCGCCGGTGGGCGTCTGCGCGACGCCGGACCGGCGCTCGCGATCGCCTACCTGGTCTGCGGCGTCTTCGCCTTCTTCGTGGTCAGGGCACTGGGCGAGCTGGTGCTCTACCGGCCCTCCTCCGGCTCCTTCGTGTCGTACGCGCGCGAGTTCCTCGGCGAGAAGGGCGCCTACGTCGCCGGCTGGATGTACTTCCTGAACTGGTCGACCACCGGCATCGCCGACATCACGGCGATCGCGCTGTACACGCACTACTGGAGCATGTTCACGAGCATCCCTCAATGGGTGCTCGCGCTGATCGCCCTGGCGGTGGTCCTGGCCGTGAACCTCATCTCGGTGAAGATCTTCGGCGAGATGGAGTTCTGGTTCGCGATCGTCAAGGTCGCGACCCTCGTCGGCTTCATGCTGATCGGTATCTTCCTGCTGGTCACCCAGCACGACGTCGGCGGTCACACGCCGGGCATCGGCATGATCACCGACCACGGCGGCATCCTGCCGCACGGCGTGATGCCCGTCGTCCTCGTCATGCAGGGCGTGATCTTCGCCTACGCGGCCCTGGAGCTGGTCGGTGTCGCGGCCGGCGAGACCGCCGAGCCGGAGAAGGTCGTCCCGCGCGCGGTGAACTCGATCATGTGGCGGGTCGCCCTCTTCTACGTCGGCTCCGTCCTGCTGCTGGCCCTGCTGCTGCCCAGCTCGCTCTACTCCGGCGACGAGAGCCCCTTCGTCACCGTCCTGTCCAAGATCGGTGTCCCGGCGGCCGGCGACGTGATGAACCTCGTGGTCCTCACCGCCGCCATGTCGTCCCTGAACTCCGGCCTGTACTCCACCGGCCGCATCCTGCGCTCCATGGCGGTGGCCGGCTCCGCGCCGAAGTTCACCGGCGTGATGAGCCGCACCCAGGTCCCGTACGGCGGCATCCTGCTGACCTGCGCGGTCTGCGTCCTCGGTGTCGGGCTCAACTTCCTGGTGCCGAGCAAGGCGTTCGAGATCGTGCTGAACGTCGCCTCCCTGGGCATCATCAGCACCTGGGTGATCATCATGATCTGCCACCTGGTCTTCGTGCGCCGGGCGCGCGCGGGCCTGGTCACCCGACCGCACTTCCGCCTGCCGGGGAGCCCGGTCACGGAGATCGCCACGATCGCCTTCCTGCTCTCCGTGCTCGTCCTGATGTGGAACGACCCGGAGGTGGGGCGCAAGACCCTCTACCTCGTCCCGGTGATCGCGGTGATGCTGGTCGCCGGCTGGTTCGGCGTCCGCCGCCGGGTGGCGCACAACGCCGAGCGGGAAGTGTCGGCGCTGCGCGAGTGACGTCCCGGGCCACTGTCGGTGGTCGCCCTTACGGTGGTGTCATGTCGGAGATCAGGTATGTCCGGGGTGACGCCACCGTTCCGTCGGTCAAGGGCGTCAAGGTGATCGCCCACGTCTGCAACGACCTGGGCGGCTGGGGCAAGGGCTTCGTCCTGGCCGTGTCCCGCCGCTGGCCGGAGCCGGAGGCCGCCTACCGCGCCTGGCACCGCGACCGCGCCGCCAACGACTTCGGGCTCGGCGCGGCCCAGTTCGTCCAGGTCGAGCCGTACGTCTGGGTGGCCAACATGATCGGCCAGCGCGGTATGCGGACGGGCAGCAAGGGCGCCCCGGTGCGCTACGAGGCGATCGACACCGCGCTCGGCCGCCTGGCCGACAAGGCGGCCGAACTCGGCGCGTCCGTGCACATGCCCCGCATAGGCTGCGGCCTGGCCGGCGGCAAGTGGTCCCGGATCGAGCCGCTGATCGACGAGCGCCTCGTACGACGCGGCATCCCCGTGACCGTCTACGACCACGGGGACTCCGCCTGAGTCCGGGCGCCGCCGGTCAGTGCGCGTGCACGTCGTTCGTCGCGGCGATCTTCCGCCACGACCGGGGCTGCGGGGGCGTGTCCGCCGCCTTCGCGAGGGACGCCGCGCGCGCCGCCGGAGCCTCCGGCTTCGACGGCCGGAACAGCCAGGTGTCGAACAGCGCGGCCAGCGGCTCGCCCGACACCTCCTCGGCGTACCGGCGGAAGTCGGCGACCGAGGCGTTGCCGTGGGCGTACTTCGCGGGCCAGCCCTTCAGGATCGCGAAGAAGTCCTCGTCCCCGACCTTCTCGCGCAACGCGTGCACGGCCAGCGCGCCCCGGTCGTAGACCGCGATGTCGAACTGGTTCTCCGGACCGGGGTCACCGGGCCTCACCGTCCAGAACGGATCGTCGGCCGGGTGCGAGGCGTAGGTGTAGTCGGCCAGTTCCCGCGCCGTTCCCTCGCCCTCGTGCTCGGACCACAGCCACTGGGCGTACCGGGCGAAGCCCTCGTTGATCCAGATGTCCTTCCAGCCGCGCACCGAGACCAGGTCCCCGTACCACTGGTGGGCCAGCTCGTGCACGACGACGGACACGTTGGACCCGTTGGCGAACTGCCGCGGGCTGTAGAACGGCCGGGTCTGCGTCTCCAGCGCGTACCCGGTGTCCGTGTTCGGCACGTACCCGCCGAGCGAATTGTACGGGTAGGGCCCGAAGTATCCGCTCAGCCAGTCGGCGACCTCCCCGGTCCGCTCCACGCTGGCCCGCGCCGCGCCGTCGTTCGCGCCCAGGTCCACGCTGTAGGCGTTGACGACCGGGATGCCGCTCTCGGTGGTGCCGGTAGTGAGGTCGAACCGGCCGACCGCCAGCGTGGCCAGATAGGTGGCCTGCGGCTTGTCGGACCGCCAGTTCCAGCGGGTCCAGCCGAGCCGTGAGCTCTTCGACCGCAGGGTGCCGTTGGAGATGGCCTGGGTGCCGTCCGGCACCTGCACCGACACGTCGAAGGTGGCCTTGTCCAACGGGTGATCGTTGCTCGGGAACCACCACCAGGCGGCCTCGGGCTCGTTCGCGGCGACGCCCCCGTCCGGGGTGCGGTGCCAGCCGGTGAAGCCGTACGCCTCCTTCGACGAGGGCACTCCGCCGTAGCGGACGACGACGGTGACCGGCGTGCCCTTCGCCAGCGGTCGCTTCGGGGTGATCTCCAGTTCGTGCTCGCCGGAGGTGGTGAACGACGCCTTCGCGCCGTTCACCCGTACCTCGCCGACGTCCAGCAGGAAGTCCAGGTTGAACCGGGACAGGTCCTCGGTGGTGCGGGCGAGGATCGTCGCCGTGCCCTCCAGCCGGTCGCTGTCCGGCCGGTACGTCAGACGCAGGTCGTAATGGGAGACGTCGTATCCGCCGTTGCCGTAGGCCGGGTAGTAGGGGTCGCCGATGCCCGGAGCGCCGGGGGAGGGGGCCGCCGCCGAAGCCGGGATCGCCAGCAGGACGGAAGCGGCGCCCAGTGCGCCCGGCACGATGATTCTGCGGTGCACGAAAGCTCCAAGTCGTAGGACCGGTGGGTCTGTTCGCAGCCTATTCAGCCCCGGTGGGTGCGGGGGTGTCCACGGCCACCGCTGTCACACGATCGCCATGCGGCCGTCATGAGCCACCGGTTGCCCTCTTCTGTACGGCAGTTGACCGATGTACCGTCCCGCGCATGCCGATACGCACGCGCTTCACGACCTGGAGACCGCTCGCGACGGCGGCCACGGCCGCACTCATGGCAACCTTCCTCAGCCCCGTCGCGGCGGCACACCCCGCGGCCCCGCGACAGAGCGAACCGGTCCACTCCTACCAGGACGCCGTCCGCGAGGCCGTCTGGGTGGACACCGGACACGACGGGGACGGCGACGGCGAGGACGACCGCGTCGCCGTCGACATCGTCCGCCCCCGCGAACCCGCCGCCCAGGGCCGCAAGATCCCCGTCATCATGGACGCCAGCCCGTACTACTCCTGCTGCGGGCGCGGCAACGAGAGCCAGAAGAAGACCTACGACGCCGACGGGAACGTCGTCGGGATGCCGCTGTACTACGACAACTACTTCGTGCCGCGCGGCTACGCCTTCGTCGGCGTCGACCTGGCCGGCACCAACCGCTCCGACGGCTGCGTCGACGTCGGCGGACGCTCCGACGTCCAGTCCGCCAAAGCCGTCGTCGACTGGCTCAACGGCCGCGCGAAGGCGTACACCAGCCGCACCGGCGGCGAGCGCGCCGAGGCCGACTGGACCAACGGCAGGACCGGCATGATCGGCAAGAGCTGGGACGGCACCATCGCCAACGGCGTCGCCGCCACCGGCGTGGAGGGCCTGGAGACCATCGTCCCGATCGCCGCCATCTCCTCCTGGTACGACTACTACTTCAGCCAGGGCGCCCCGCTCTACGGCTCGGGCCCCGACTGGCTCTCCGACTACGTCAACAGCCCCGAGGCCCGCGCGAAGTGCGACGCCGTGCAGCAGGAGCTCGTCGACGGCGCCCCGCGCTCCGGCGACTGGACGAGGCTGTGGTCCGAGCGCGACTACGTGAAGGCCGCGAGCAAGGTGAAGGCGAGCGTCTTCCTCGTCCACGGCATGCAGGACCTCAACGTCCGCATGCAGCACGTCGGCCCGTGGTGGAACGCCCTGGCGAAGAACGGCGTCGACCGCAAGATCTGGCTCTCCCAGACCGGCCACGTCGACCCCTTCGACTTCCGGCGCGCCGAGTGGGTCGAGACCCTGCACCGCTGGTTCGACCACGAACTCCTCGGCTACGACAACGGCATCGACCGTGAGCCCATGGCCGACATCGAACGCCGGCCCGACCAGTGGGAGACGTCGAGGACCTGGCCGCCCCGCTCCGCCGCGGCCACCACCCTGCGTCCCGCCGACGGCGCGCGGAACGGCGTCGGCACCCTCGGTCTGCGCCGCGACCGCGGCACCGAGACCTTCACCGACGACCCGGCGCTCGGCGAGACCGACTGGGCCGCGCACATCGACGAGCCCACCCCGGCCAAGGCCGGCTTCGTCACCGGCCCGCTCACCCGCGACCTGCGGCTGTCCGGTACCTCCGAGGTCACCGTCACCGCGCGCTCCAGCACCCCGACGGCCCACCTGACCGCCGTACTCGTCGACCTCGGCCCCGCGACCATCCGCGACTACGCCGACCGCGGCGAGGGCATCACCACCCGCACCGACCGCACCTGCTGGGGCCCGAGCACCCCGGGCGACAGCTCCTGCTACCTGGAGACGGCGGCGAAGACCACCGACGTGGGCCACACGGTCGTCAGCCGCGGCTGGGCCGACCTCGGCAACCACGCCTCGCAGCGGCACGGCCGCCCGCTCACCCCGGGCAAGGCGTACACGATCACCCTGGACCTGGCGGCGACGGACCACGTCGTCCCGGCCGGGCACCGCCTGGCGCTGATCGTGGCGGGCACCGACAAGGACCTCATCGACCCGCCCGCCGACACGCCGACCCTCACGCTGGACCTCTCCCGCACCTCGGCCCGCGTACCGTTCGTCGGCGGCACCGCCGCGTTCGCCGAGGCCACCGCCGGGAAGGCCACCGCCGCGCCCGCGCCGGCGCCTCTCGACGGCGTGGACGCCCCGCACACCACGCACCGCGTCCCGAAGGGAGCCCGATGAACCGCCCGCGCGCCCTCACCGTGACCACCGCGGCGGCCACCGCGGCCCTCGCCGCCTCCCTCCTCACCGCCCCGGCCCATGCCGCCGCCACCGGTCACGAGCCGCCCCGCACCGGCTTCGAGAAGACCCACGGCGCCCGCTGGACCACCCAGCCCGAGGAGCAGGCGCTGCTCGCCGCCGCCGACCGGGCGAGCGACCGCGTCAGCGTCGACCGCATCGGCACCACCAAGCAGAACCGACCCCTCCGACTGGTGACGATCGGCAGGCCCTCCGCCCCGAACAAGGTGCTCCTCGTGTGCAGCCAGCACGGCGACGAACCCTCCGGCCGCGAAGCCTGCCTGTCCACCGTCCGGGACCTGGCCTGGGCCGAGGACCGGAGCACCCGGCGTTTCCTCGACCGCACCACCGTGCTGGTCCTGCCCACCGCCAACCCCGACGGCCGGGCCGCCGACACCCGCGGCAACAGCGACGGCGTGGACATCAACCGCGACCACCTCGCCCTGAGGACCGCCGAGGCCCGCGCCCTGGCCGCCGTCGTCCGCGACCGGCGCCCCGACGTCCTCTACGACCTGCACGAGTACGGCGCCACGCCCCCGTACTACGACAAGGACCTCTTCGACCTCTGGCCCCGCAACCTCAACACCCACGACCGGGTCCACGACGAGGCGCGGACGCTCTCCGGGGAGTACGTCCGTCCCGCCGCCGGCAAGGCCGGCTACTCCACCGGCACCTACGGCATCTGGACCGACCCGGCCACCGGCGACCCCGTCAAGCAGACCGCCGGCGACGGCCAGGAGCGCATCCTGCGGAACATGTCCGGCGTGAAGCACTCGGTCGGCCTGCTCATCGAGAGCCGCGTCGACCCGCTGACCGAGGCCGAGCGGGAGGACGAGGCGCTGAACAACCGGCGCCGGGTGGACTCGCAGCTCGCCGCCCTGGACGGCATGTTCCGCTACGCGGACCGGCGGCGCGGACACGTCGAGGCGGCCACCGCGTCCGCCCGGTGGTCCGGACTCGCCGACGCCGGACCCGTGTACGTCGGCGGGGCGGACAACGACCCGGCCGAGAACACCGAGGTCATCCAGGACCCGCCCTGCGGATACCGGCTGACCGGTGCCCAATACACGGATATTCGGGACGAACTGGAACTGCACGGTGTACAGACCCGCCGGGCGGGGGAGGAGGGCGCCTACGTGCCGCTGCGCCAACCACTGCGGGCCCTCGTGCCGCTGCTCCTCGACGAGCGGGCGACGTATCACTTGACGGTGGGTGAACCCGACACCGACTGCTGAAGGGTGAGTTCCGCGTCGCAGGTGGTATGGGCATAGCGGAGGATTGTTTTCAGCCTCACCGACTTGAAAGGTGCCGCCTGTGACGCAGGACCGACCAAGCGACAAGGAACACCACGACAGAGGCACGCTGCCGGGGTCGGAAGCCGGCCTGCCGGGTCAGGAGCGCAAGCCGCGGACCGACCGCGTCGTCTTCGGCGTCACCGCGATCCTGACCCTCGCCTTCGTCCTCTGGGGCGCCATCGGCACCGACTCGCTGGAGGACGCCTCCGGCACGATGCTCAGCGGCCTGATGCACAACGGCGGCTGGGCCTTCGTGCTGGCGGCCTCCGGATTCGTCGTCTTCGCCCTCTGGCTCGCGGCCAGCCGCTACGGACGCATCCACCTCGGAGCCGAGGGCGAGGAGCCCGAGTTCCGCACGGTGTCGTGGGTCGCCATGATGTTCAGCGCCGGCATGGGCATCGGTCTGATGTTCTGGGGCGTCAGCGAGCCGCTGGCGCACTTCGACACCGCCCCGCCCGGCACCTCCCCGGCCGACTCCGGCGACCGCATGGAAACGGCCATGGCCACCACCCTGTTCCACTGGACGCTCCATCCGTGGGCGATCTACGCGGTGGTCGGCCTCGGCATCGCCTACAGCACCTTCCGCAGGCGCCGCCGGCAGACCATCAGCGCGGTGTTCACCCCGCTCATCGGCACCAAGCACGCCAACGGAACCGGCGGCCGGGTCATCGACATCCTCGCCATCATCGCGACGGTCTTCGGCTCCGCGGCCTCCCTCGGCCTCGGCGCCCTCCAGATCGGCTCCGGCGTGGAGAAGCTCGACTGGATGGACAAGGTGAGCACCGGGCTGCTGGTCGGCATCATCGCGGTGCTGACCGTGGCGTTCGTCGCCTCGGCGATCTCCGGGGTCGAGAAGGGCATCCAGTGGCTGTCCAACACCAACATGGTGCTGGCCCTGCTGCTGGCCGTGTTCGTGTTCGTCGCCGGCCCGACCATCCTCATCCTCGACCTGCTGCCGACCTCGGTCTTCACCTACCTCGGCGACCTGCCCGAGATGGCCGGCCGCACCGAGATCAGCGGTGGCGAGGGCGTCGCGGACTGGCTGGGCAGCTGGACCGTCTTCTACTGGGCGTGGTGGATCTCCTGGACGCCGTTCGTCGGCATGTTCATCGCCCGCATCAGCCGGGGCCGGACCATCCGCCAGTTCATCGGCGGCGTCATCCTGGTCCCCAGCACGGTCAGCCTGATCTGGTTCGCCATCTTCGGCGGTTCGGCGATGCGGCTCCAGGAGCAGAACCGGCTCGGGGACGAGACCACGCCCGAGGGCCGGCTCTTCGCCGTCCTCCAGGAGTACCCCATCGCCACCGCCACCAGCCTGCTGGTGATGATCCTCGTCGGCATCTTCTTCGTCTCGGGCGCCGACGCGGCCTCCATCGTGATGGGCACCCTCTCGCAGAAGGGCGCGCTGGAACCCAGCCGCTGGGTCGTCGTGTTCTGGGGCGTGGTGACCGGCGCGGTCGCCGCCATCATGCTCCTGGTCGGCAGCGGGGAAGGGGACGCGCTCACCGGTTTGCAGAACCTCACGATCCTCGCGGCGGCGCCCTTCGTCATCGTGATGATCTTCATGTGCGTCGCCCTCATGCGCGACCTGCGCCGCGATCCCCTCATCGTGCGCGGCGAGATGGCCTCCGAGGCCGTCGAGATGGCCGTCATCGAGGGCCACAAGCAGTACGAGGGCGACTTCGAGATCCGCATCGGCCCGGGCACCGGCCCCGACGTCGAGGGGGACCCGATCGGCAAGCACCACTGACCGGGGCGGACCCGGTCCGATCGGTGACGGGGTGAGACGGAAAGGGGCCGGCGCGCACCGCGTGCCGGCCCCTCCCCTTCGCGGCACCCGCCCGCTCCGTCAGCGGGACGCCAGATCGGCCGCCTCCCGCGCGCAGCCCCAGGCCACGGTGACGCCCCCGCCGCCGTGGCCGTAGTTGTGCACCAGCACCCGCCCGTCCGGCAGCGCCGCCCGCTCCAGCCGCACCGTATCCCGCGCCGGTCTGAGCCCCACCCGATGACCGAGCACCCGGGCCCCCGCGATCTCCGGCCGCAGCGCCGCGCACCGCCGCACGATCGCCTCGGCGACCGCCGGGTCCGGCTCGGCCTCCCAGATGTCCTCCTCGGCCGTGCCGCCGAGCAGCAGCCGGCCCGGCTGCGGCAGGAAGTACGCCATCTCGCCGGAGACCGGGTCGGTGGAGACCAGCCAGGTGTCGACGCCGGGGTTCTCCACCACGACCAACTGCCCGCGCACCGGCCGCACCGACGGATCCGGAACCAGCTCCCGGGCGCCCAGGCCCGTGCAGTTGACCACCACCGGCGCCTCGACCTCCTCGAGACGGTGCACCGCGCGCTCCTCCAGTACGCCGCCCGCCGCCGCGAACCGCTCCCGCAGCCACGCCAGATGGGCCGGCATGTCGATCAGCGGCAGCCGCGCCCACACCCCGGTCCCGCCGTACTCGTCGGCCTTCGCCGCGCGCAGCCCGGGCAGCCGGGCCGCGGCCCACGCGTCCACCTCGTCCAGGGCGGTCTCGCCCAGCACCCCTTCGACCATGCGTACGCCGCTCTCGTCGGGCCGCGCCGCCAGTTTCTCGTACACGTCCAGCGACTCCAGCGCCCACCTCCGCACCAGGGCCACCGGCTCGACGCGGTACGGCCACCACAGGCCACCCGCGACCGCCGAGGTGGTCCGCCCGGCCGCCTCCCTCGCCCACAGCCGCACCCGCCCGCCGCGCTCGGCGAGCACGACGGCCGTCGTCAGACCGACCACCCCGCCGCCGACCACGACGACCTCGTCACCCAGTTCGGTTTCCATCCGGGGACGTTAGCGGAACCCGCCGCGCCGTGCGCAGACCGCCTCCGCGGCGGGAATACTCACCGCATGGCAGCCCCGTACGCGTCCTTCGGCCTGGCACCGGCGACCCGGGCCGGCGCGGTCCTCGCCGACGGTGACGTCCAGGTCCACCGCGACTTCATGGACTTCGTCGTCGACGGGCACCCCCTGCTGTTCCGCCTGTCCGACCTCGACGCCGTCTCCCCGCTCGCCTCCGACATCCCGCCCGCGATCCTCACCGAGCAGGTCCGCGGCCTGCTGCTGGAGTCCGACGCTCCCCTGCCCGGCGGCCGGTACGTCATCTACGGCTGCCCCGAGTGCGCCGACCTCGCCTGCGGCGCGGTGACCGCGGTGATCCAGCGCGACGGCGACGACTTCGTCTGGCGGGACTTCGCCTGGCAGACCGGCGAGCACGCGGACCTCGCGTTCAACGGCTACCACGGCATCGGCCCGTACCGCTTCGCCGGCGCCGAGTACCGGGCAGCCCTCGCCGCCCTGCTCGACGGCGACCGCACCGCGCCCGCCCGCCGCCGGGTACTGCTCATCGGCGCCCGCGTCGCCCTGCCCGCCAGGCTCGCCGCCGCGCTGCGCACCATCGGCATCGGCGCCGACATCGCCGAGGACGCCGCCGCCGTACCGGCCGACGAACTGCGGGCCTACGGCGCGGTCGTCTTCGGCACCGCGGTCACCGAGGAGCAGCGGTCGGCCGTGCGCCGTTCCTTCGCGGACGCCGGGGTGGACGTGCCCCACGTCGACGGGCTCGCCCCGATCGTCCCGGTCCTCGTCGCCCAGATCGAACACGCCCTCGACGGCGGACCGGACGGGCGGCGCCGGCTGGCCCGCCTGACGGCGACCGGCGCCGCCGCGGAGGTCGAGGTCACCTCCGCCTGCCGGGTGCGGCTCACCGCGTACCGCGTCGACCGGCTCCACCGCACCCGCGCCCAGGACGTCTTCGACGGCGTCCTCGAACCGGGCGCCCACCGGATCGCCCTGGACGCCGGGGCGGTGAAGGGCCGGTCCTGCCTGGTGGCCCGGGCCCCCGGGAGCGTGCTTGCGGTGGCCGTGGGGCACCGGGAACCCGGCTGAGCGGGCGGCGGCCCGCGGCTAGGTCCTGTCGTCACACTCCCGTCGTCCGCCCGGAGGGCAGACGGGAGTGTGACGACAGGACCTAGGATCGACGGTCTGATGACTGCCACCCTCGTCGCCAAGAACCTCGCCGCCGGCCACGGCGACCGCTCCCTGTTCACCGGACTCGACCTCGTCGTCGCGCCCGGCGACGTGATCGGCCTCGTCGGGGCCAACGGCGCGGGCAAGTCCACGCTGCTGCGGATGCTCGCCGGGCTGACCGCCCCGGAACACGGCGAGCTGCGCCTGTCCCCGCCCACCGCCACCGTGGGCCACCTCCCGCAGGAGCCGGAACGCCGGCCCGGTGAGACCGTCCGGGCCTTCCTGGCCCGCCGGACGGGCGTCACCGAGGCCCAGCGCGCCATGGACGAGGCCACGCAGGCCCTGGTCGACGCGGCCCCCGGGGCCGACGACGCCTACGCCACGAGCCTGGAGCGCTGGCTCGCCCTCGGCGGCGCCGACCTCGACGAACGCGCCGAGGAGACCGCCGACGCGCTGGGGCTCACGGTCGGCCTCGACCAGCCGATGACGTCCCTGTCCGGCGGCCAGGCGGCCCGCGCCGGACTCGCCTCCCTGCTGCTGTCCCGCTACGACGTCTTCCTCCTCGACGAGCCGACCAACGACCTCGACCTGGACGGCCTGGAACGCCTCGAACGCTTCGTCACCGGTCTGCGGGCCGGCACCGTCGTCGTCAGCCACGACCGCGAATTCCTCACCCGCACCGTCACCAAGGTGCTCGAACTCGACCTCGCCCAGCGCCGGATCAACCTCTACGGCGGCGGCTACCAGGGCTACCTGGAGGAGCGCGAGGTGGCCCGCCGGCACGCCCGCGACGAGTACGAGGAGTACGCCGACAAGCGGGCCGCCCTTCAGGACCGGGCGCAGATGCAGCGCGGCTGGATGGACAAGGGCGTCAAGAACGCCCGGCGCAAGGCCGGCGACAACGACAAGATCGGTCGCAAGTTCCGCAGCGAGGCCAGCGAGAAGCAGGCCGCCAAGGCCCGCCAGACCCAGCGCATGATCGAGCGCCTGGAGGTCGTCGAGGAACCGCGCAAGGAGTGGGAACTGCGGATGGAGATCGCCTCCGCGCCCCGTTCCGGCGCCGTGGTCGCCACCCTGCGCGACGCCGAGGTCCGGCGCGGCGACTTCGTCCTCGGCCCGGTCTCCCTCCAGATCGACTGGGCCGACCGGGTCGCGGTGACGGGGGCCAACGGCGCGGGCAAGTCCACCCTGCTCGGCGCCCTGCTGGGCCGGGTCCCGCTCGACGCCGGACACGCGTCGCTCGGCTCCGGCGTCCTGCTGGGCGAGGTCGACCAGGCCCGTGAGCTGTTCCACGGCCCCGAGCCGCTGCTGGACGCGTTCCGCGCCGCCGTCCCCGACACCGAACCGGCGGACGTCCGCACCCTGCTGGCCAAGTTCGGTCTGAAGGCGGACCACGTCATGCGTCCCGCGTCGACCCTGTCACCGGGTGAACGCACCAGGGCCGCACTCGCCCTCCTCCAGGGCCGGGGCGTCAACCTCCTGGTCCTGGACGAGCCGACCAACCACCTCGACCTCCCGGCCATCGAACAACTCGAATCGGCCCTGGACGCCTACGAGGGCACCCTCCTCCTCGTCACCCACGACCGCCGCATGCTGGACGCGGTACGCGTGACCCGCCGCCTGGAGGTCACGGACGGCAAGGTGGTGGAGCACCCGTAACCGCGGGGCTGCCGTGCGGCTGGGGCGCGACACGGGGGTGGGGGCGCCTCCCGCTCGACCGGAGCCGAGAGCGGGGGAGGCACCCCGTCACGCCGCGCCGCGCACCCCCGCGGTCAGCCGGGACCTGCCGCGGTCAGCCGGGACCTGCCGTGCCTACGCCAGCCCGGCCCGCCGCAACGCGTCGGCCATCGCCCCGTTGGACGGAGCGGGCGCGGAGGAGGACCGCCCCTTGCCGCCCCCGGAGCCACCCTGCTGCCGCCGCTGCCGGGGCGGCCTGCCACTCCGCTCCTTCTTCGGCTCCCCCGGCCCGGCGGCCTCGTCGTCCAGCCGCAGCGTCAGCGAGATCCGCTTCCGCGGAATGTCGACGTCCAGCACCTTCACCTTCACGATGTCCCCGGGCTTCACCACGTCCCGCGGGTCCTTCACGAACGTCTTCGACATCGCGGAGACGTGCACCAGCCCGTCCTGGTGCACACCGACGTCCACGAACGCCCCGAAGGCGGCCACGTTGGTGACGACGCCCTCCAGCACCATCCCGGACGACAGGTCGGAGATCTTCTCCACGCCCTCCTTGAAGGTGGCCGTCCGGAAGGCCGGCCGCGGGTCGCGCCCCGGCTTCTCCAGCTCCCGCAGGATGTCCGTGACCGTCGGCAGACCGAACGTCTCGTCCACGAAGTCCGCCGGCCTCAGCGACCGCAGCACGGAGGTGTTGCCGATCAGCCCGGCCACCTCCTGCCCCGCGGTCTTCACCATCCTGCGCACCACGGGATACGCCTCGGGGTGCACGCTGGACGCGTCCAGCGGGTCGCTGCCGCCCCGGATGCGCAGGAAGCCCGCGCACTGCTCGTACGCCTTGGGACCGAGCCGCGGCACCTTCTTCAGCTCGGTGCGGGAGGCGAACGGCCCGTTGGCGTCGCGGTGGGCCACGATGTTCTCGGCGAGTCCGGAGGTGATGCCGGACACGCGGGCGAGCAGCGGTGCGGAGGCCGTGTTGACGTCCACGCCCACGCCGTTCACACAGTCCTCGACGACCGCGTCCAGCGAGCGGGACAGCTTCACCTCGGAGAGGTCGTGCTGGTACTGGCCGACGCCGATCGACTTCGGGTCGATCTTCACCAGCTCGGCCAGCGGGTCCTGGAGCCGCCGGGCGATCGACACCGCGCCGCGCAGCGACACGTCCATGTCGGGCAGCTCCTGGGAGGCGAAGGCGGAGGCCGAGTACACGGAGGCACCCGCCTCGGAGACCATCACCTTGGTGAGCTTCAGCTCCGGGTGCTTGGCGATGAGTTCACCGGCGAGCTTGTCGGTCTCCCGGGACGCCGTGCCGTTGCCGATCGCCACCAACTCGACCGCGTGCTCCTTCGCGAGCCGCGCCAGCTTGGCGATCGCCTCGTCCCAGCGGTTGGCCGGGACGTGCGGGTGGATGACGTCGGTGGCCACCACCTTGCCGGTCGCGTCGACCACGGCGACCTTCACGCCCGTGCGGAAGCCCGGGTCCAGGCCGAGCGTCGCGCGGGTGCCCGCCGGGGCGGCCAGCAGCAGATCGCGCAGATTGGCGGCGAAGACGTCGACCGCCTCGTCCTCGGCGGCGGTGCGCAGCCGCAGCCTGATGTCGATGCCGAGGTGGACCAGGATGCGGGTGCGCCAGGCCCAGCGGACCGTGTCCTTCAGCCACTTGTCGCCGGGCCGGCCGCGGTCGGCGATCCCGAACCGGCTCGCGACGATCCCCTCGTACGAGGAGGGGCCGTCGGTCGGCTCCTCGGGCTCCAGGACGAGGTCGAGCACGTCCTCCTTCTCGCCGCGCAGCATGGCGAGGATCCGGTGCGAGGGCAGCTCGGTGAACGGCTCGGCGAAGTCGAAGTAGTCGGCGAACTTGGCGCCCGCCTCCTCCTTGCCCTCCTTCACCTTGGCCGCGAGGCGCCCGCGCCCCCACATCCGCTCCCGCAGCTCTCCGATCAGGTCGGCGTCCTCCGAGAACTTCTCGGTGAGGATCGACCGGGCCCCGTCCAGGGCCGCCTGCGGATCGGCCACTCCCTTGTCGGCGTCCACGAACGCGGCGGCCGCGGCCAGGGGGTCCACCGACGGGTCGGCGAGCAGGCCCTCGGCCAGCGGCTCCAGACCGGCCTCGCGCGCGATCTGCGCCTTGGTCCGCCGCTTGGGCTTGAAGGGCAGGTAGATGTCCTCCAGGCGGGCCTTGGTCTCGGCCGTGCGGATGCGGGTCTCCAGCTCCTCGGTGAGCTTGCCCTGCTCGCGCACCGAGTCGAGGATGGCCGTCCGCCGCTCCTCCAGCTCCCGCAGATAGCGCAGCCGCTCCTCGACGGTGCGCAGCTGCGCGTCGTCGAGCATCTCGGTCGCTTCCTTGCGGTAGCGGGCGATGAAGGGCACCGTCGAGCCGCCGTCGAGCAACTCCACGGCGGCCTTCACCTGCCGCTCCCGTACGCCGAGCTCCTCGGCGATCCTGCCTTCGATGGACCGCACGTCGCTGGACGCGCTGGACCCGGGTGTCGTCACGATCCCGTACCGCCTTCTCACTGAGGTTGCGCGGCAATTGTGGCAGGTGGTGCCGACAATCGGGGATCAGGGCGACACCCGGGCCCGTCGCGGCCGGGGCGCACCGCGGCCGTCGTCAGACCCTGCGGCTGCGGGTGGCGGACGACGCGCCGCCGAAGAGCCGGGCCACGGCCCGGAAGGGGAGCGTCACGACGGTGGCGACGGCGCCGCCGATCTGGCGCAGTACGTCTGCGATGGCACGGAACACGAAAAGCCCCTCTCGTCCACCCGGCCCCTCCGACCGGGTGACGTACGGGTACCTCCGCATCGGCGCGACATGCCTGCGCGTCTCAGCGCTTGCCGATCCCGTCTCAGCGCTTGCCGATGAGGTCCGCGGGGAAGGCGCCCGCGCCGAGTGCCGTACGGGCGAAGCCCGACGCGAGTTCGGTCAGGCGCGCCACGCCCTCCGCGCCCAGCCGCGCGTAGGGGGCGGCGTCCAGCCGGTCCGTCTCCCGCTCGACGTCGTCGCGCAGGGCCACGCCACGCTCGGTCAGCTCCCCGGCGTCGTCGACGAGGCCGCGCCCGCGCAGCCGGTCCGTCGCGGCGTCCCACTCCTCGCGGCTCCAGCCACGGGTGCTGAAGATCCACTTCGGCGCCATGCCCCTGCCCGTCGCGGTGTGCGTCACCAGCGCCTCGAGACCGTCCAGCTCCGCCGCCGCCAGCGCGATCAGATGACCGTCGCCGCGGTGCTCGCGCAGCAGGGTCGCCGCGTGCCACAGGGCCAGGTGCGGCGCCTCGGGCACGGGCAGGTCGGCGTGGGCCGAGTACAGCGGGCGCGCGCCGCGCGAGCAGCCCTCGGCGGCGCGCAGCGCCAGGCCGGCCGCCTCGGACATTTCGGGCGAGGAGACGGTCTCCTCGCCGAGCAGCCGGCGCAGCGTCGCGTCGACAGCGCGCTCGCGGGCGGCCAGCGCCTGAGCGGGCGTGACGGTCTCCCACACGGCGGGCATGTGCCGGGCGACGAGGGTGTGCTTGTAGTTGTAGAACGCCGCCGTCACCGCCCCCGCGCCGACCGGTCCGAGCGCGGCGGCGCGCACCGCGAAATTGACCGCCCGAGGGTCGGTGACCCCGAGGGAGGCCAGCTCCCGGCCCGTGTCGGGCGAGAAGTAGTGCGTCGAGTGCAGCGAGTTGAGCGCGTTGTGGCAGCGGCGGCCGGCACGCGCGTCGAGGGCGGCAGTGGTCATGCCCGGCACGTTACCAACCGCTCAGTACGTCCTCCAGACCCGCGTCCGGCGGAGGTGCGGCATGGCAGGAAAGGTGGGGAACTCGTCATTGCGGCCGTCCGGGGCCGGGCGAAGAATCGATGGCATGGCGCAGCGAACCGTCCTGGTCGTCCTCTTCGACGCCGTCCAGAGCCTCGATGTCACGGGCCCCGTGGAGGTCTTCACGGGCGCCGAGAAGCACACCCCGGGGACGTACCGCGTCCGGACGGCCTCGCTGGACGGCGCTCCCGTGCGCACCTCCAGCGGTCTGACCCTCGTACCGGACCGGGCGCTCACCGCCGCCCGTGCCCCGGACACCCTGATCGTCCCCGGCGGCGAGGGCTCCAGGCACCCCGATCCGAGGCTGATCGACTGGCTGCGCGAGCACGGACCCCGCGCCCGGCGCCTGGTCTCCGTGTGCACCGGGGCGATCCTGCTCGCCCGGGCCGGGCTGCTGGACGGACGCCGCGCCACCACCCACTGGGCCTACTGCGACCGGCTCGCCCGCGACCATCCGGCCGTGGACGTCGACCCCGACCCGATCTTCGTCCGCGACGGCCGCGTCGCCACCTCGGCGGGCGTCACCGCCGGCATTGACCTCGCCCTCGCCCTGGTCGAGGAGGACCTGGACCGGGACGCGGCCCTGACCGTCGCCCGCCACCTGGTCGTGTTCCTGCGCAGGCCCGGCAACCAGGCCCAGTTCAGCGCCCAGCTCGCCGCCCAGACCGCGCGGCGGGCGCCCCTGCGCGAGGTCCAGCGGTGGATCAGCGAGCACCCCGGCGCCGATCTGAGCGTCGAGTCGCTCGCCGCCCGCGCGGGCTTCTCACCGCGCCACTTCGCCCGGGCGTTCCAGGCGGAGACCGGCACGACACCGGGCCGCTACGTGGACCGGGTCCGGCTGGAGCACGCCCGGCGGCTGCTGGAGGACACCGGCGACGGCGTCGAGGAGGTCTCCCGCGTCAGCGGCTACGGCACGCCGGAGGCCATGCGGCGCGCCTTCGTCAAGGCACTGGGCACCTCACCGGCCGAGTACCGCCGCCGGTTCCGTCCCGCGCCCGTCCGGTGAGTCCGGCGTCCGCGCCCCACCCCGTCCCGACACCGACCGGAAGGAAACCCGTGCAGATCGCCATCGTCCTCTTCGACCGCTTCACCGCGCTGGACGCCGTGGGCCCGTACGAGACCCTCGGCCGCCTCCCCGACGCGGAGACCGTCTTCGTCGCCGAACAGGCGAGCCCGGTCCGCACCGACACCGGGAACCTCGCCCTGACCGCCGACCGGACCCTGGCCGACGTACCGGCCCCGGACATCGTCGTCGTCCCGGGCGGCCCCGGCCAGACCCCGCAGATGGAGAACGCCGCCCTGCTGGACTGGCTGCGCGCCGCGGACGCCACCAGCTCGTGGACCACCTCCGTGTGCACCGGCTCGCTGCTGCTCGCCGCCGCCGGGCTGCTGAAGGGCCGGCGCGCCACCTCGCACTGGCTGGCCCTGGACGTCCTCGGCCGCTTCGGCGCCGAACCGACCGGCGAGCGGGTGGTCACCGACGGCAAGTACGTCACCGCGGCCGGCGTCTCCTCCGGCATCGACATGGGTCTGACCCTGCTCGGCCGGATCGCCGGCGACGACCACGCGCGCGCGGTCCAGCTGCTGACCGAGTACGACCCGCAGCCGCCCTACGACGCGGGGTCCCCCGAGAAGGCCCCGGCCCACCTCGTCGAGGAGTTCCGCGGCCGGAGCCGGTTCATCCTGACGTAGACGCGCTCCCCGGCACGCTCCAGCCGAAGCTGGGCTGCCGGCGCTCCAGGAAGGCGGCGACCCCCTCCGCGAGGTCGCCGCTGCCGCGCGCCTCGGCGGTCCAGTACGCGTCCCGGTCGGTGCGGCCGCCCGCGAACTCCTTCGCCGCGGCCTGCGTCAGCTGCGAGCGGGAGACGAGGACCCGGGTGAACTCCGCCACCCGCGCGCCGAGTTCGCCCTCCGGCAGCACCTCGTCGACCAGGCCGGTGCGCAGCGCCCGCGCGGCGTCGATCAGCTCCCCGGAGAACAGCAGGTACTTGGCGGTGGCCGGCCCCGTCAGCGCGACCAGCCGCCGGGTCGAGGACGCCGGGTACACCACCCCCAGCTTCGCCGGGGTCACCCCGAACAGCGCCGACTCCTCGGCGAACCGCAGGTCGCAGGCGGCCGCCAGTTGCGCCCCGCCGCCCACGCAGTGCCCGCGCACGGCCGCCAGCGTCGGCTTGGGGAAGGCGGCCAGCGCCTCCTCGGCGCGCACGGCGAGCCCCTGCGCCTCTGGCGCCGACTCCCGCAGGGTGGAGATGTCCGCCCCGGCGCAGAAGGTGCCGCCCTCACCGGTGAGCACCAGCGCACGCACCGCCGGGTCGCCGGCCAGCGCGTCGAGCAGCGGCGGCAGCGCCCGCCACATCCGCGCCGTCATCGCGTTGCGCTTGGCCGGGTTGCGGATGACGACGGTGGCGACCGAGTCGGCGACCCGGTGTGACAGCTGGGGCTCCATGGGCCGGATGCTATCCGCCGGCCCCTCAGGTCCGTACGGGTGGTGCGAGCGGGACAGGAACGATCCCTCAACTGACCGGGTCATACGCCAACGATCAGAACCGTTCGATACCAGCTGACTTGTGTTCAGTGATGCAGAGGGGAGCGACGCGTTACCAACACTCAGGGGTGTGGTGACAATCGAGCCCAGGGGTGGCGACCGGACGATGGACGAGACCGGGCCCGCCGGGCCGCTGCCGTACGAAGGCGTCTGGCGGTTCACCGCCCCCGCCGTGGAGGCGTCGGTCCCGCAGGCGAGGCACGCGGTGCGGGACCTGCTGGCGCGCCAGGGCGTGCCGGTCTCCGACGACGTGGCGCAGGGACTGCTCCTGATCGTCTCCGAGCTGGTCACGAACGCGGTCCGGCACGCGGCGGTGCTGTCCCCGGTGCTCGCCGTGGAGGTCGCCGTCGGACCCGAGTGGGTGCGGGTGTCCGTGGAGGACAGCCACCCCTACCGTCCGACCGCCCTGGAGACCGACCACGGGCGGACGGGAGGACGCGGGCTGCTCCTGGTCCGGGAGATCACCCGGGAGGCGGGCGGGGCGTGCGACGTGGCCCACACGGCGAGCGGCGGCAAGGTGATCTGGGCCGCCCTGCCGCTCAAGCACGCCCCGAGCTAGGGCCGCTCACCACCCGGCCGACGGACCCGTCAGCTCGCGCACGGCGGGCCGGGCCGCGTCCAGCACCGTCATGAACCACGCCGAGAAGGTGTCCTTCGCGTGCCGCTCGGCCAGCTCGGCCGGGTCCACGAAGGCCGTCTCGGCCACCTCCTCCGGGTCGGGCCGCGGCGCGGCCTGCACCAGGCCGACGAAGAGGTGGTTGTACTCCTGCTCCACCAGCCCGGAGGCCGGGTCGGGGTGGTTGTAGCGCACCGTGCCCGCCTCGGCGAGCAGCGAGGGGGAGACGCCCAGCTCCTCGTGGGTCCGCCGGGCCGCCGCCGCGAACGGCGCCTCGCCGGGGTAGGGGTGACCGCAGCAGGTGTTGGACCACACACCGGGGGAGTGGTACTTGCCCAGGGCCCGCTGCTGGAGCAGCAGCCGGCCCCGCTCGTCGAAGAGGAAGACGGAGAAGGCGCGGTGCAACCGCCCCGGCGGCTGGTGCGCGGAGAGCTTCTCGGCGGTGCCGATCGTCACACCGTTCTCGTCGACCAGTTCCAGCAAGATCGCGTCTGCGGTGTCGTTCGACGAACTGTGCGTCGCGGTGGCAGGAGTGATCGGCATACCCATCCTTCAACTCGGTCCTCGCGCCCCAAGTGTGCCGTACGAATCCGGCACTCTCGGCACTTCCCGGCACTCCGCATGTCCCGCGCGGCGGCGCGGGCGGGGGTGTGGCCGGTGGGACGCCGAGGAGGGGCCCGAGGGTTGATCATTCCCGGTGCTGCGGACCGGGAACCGTCGGGGACGTGACCGGGAAGGGTGGAGCGGAGGACGGGCCGCGCACGTCCGGCGGACGGCCGCACCCCCCGGCGCGCGGATCAGGCGTACACGCCCCCGGCCCGCTCACCGGCGTGGCGGGCCCGCGCCGGCGCGGCGGAGCGCCCGGCACGGCGGGACTCAGTGGCAGAGCCTGGCCTCGTGCTCCGCGTGCCCGCCGGGCTCCAGCTGGAAGGTGCAGTGCTCCACGTCGAAGTGGTCGCCCAGGCAGCCCTGCAGCTCGTGCAGCATCTTCTCGTGGCCGATCGCGCTCAGCACCTCGCCGCTGACCACCACGTGCGCCGACAGCACCGGCATGCCCGAGGTGATCGTCCAGGCGTGCAGGTCGTGCACGTCCTCGACGCCGTCCAGCGCCAGTATGTGGGCGCGCACCTCGGCGATGTCGACGTCCTTGGGCGCCGCCTCCAGCAGCACGTCCAGCGTCTCGCGCAGCAGCCGCACCGTGCGCGGCACGATCATCAGCCCGATGACCAGCGAGGCGATCGGGTCGGCCGCCTGCCAGCCGGTGGCCAGGATCACCAGCGCGGAGACGATCACGGTCAGCGAGCCCAGTGCGTCCGCCGCCACCTCCAGGAAGGCGCCGCGCACGTTGAGGCTCTCCTTCTGCCCCCGCATCAGCAGGCCGAGCGACACCATGTTGGCGACCAGGCCGATCACACCGAAGACGACGGCCAGCCCGCCGTCGGTACCGGCGGGCGTGACGAACCGCTCGATCGCCTCGAACAGGATGTAGCCCCCGACCCCGAGCAGCAGCAGACAGTTGGCCAGGGCGGCCAGGATCTCCGCGCGGGCGTAGCCGAAGGTCCGCCGGTCGCTCGGCGGCCGGTTCGCGAAGTGGATGGCCAGCAGCGCCATGCCGAGGCCCAGCGCGTCCGTGGCCATGTGCGCCGCGTCGGCGACCAGGGCGAGCGAGTCGGCGAGCAGACCGCCGACGATCTGCACGACCATGACGAAGACGGTGATCGCCAGCGCCACCCGGAGCCTGCCCCGGTACGCGGCGCTCGCCGTCGCGCCGCCGCCCGCCCCGTGAGCGTGCCCGTGATCGTGCCCAGCCCCCATGAGGTGCCGCCTCCCTGTGCGTCCGTCGTACCGGCGTCCGGGCCACAGTCAACTACGGGGAGGGGGTATGGGGCAACGCGGCACTGAACACCGTTGTCATCTGCTGTGACCTGCGGAAACGTTGCGCAGGTCAGGGCGGGGGAGGTGCCCTGGAGGACCCGTACGGGCGACGCCGGCGGACGGCGGCGGGCGGGTGCCCCTGACGCAGTGCGAACGCCCGTCGACCCAGTGCGATGTCCGCGATGTCCGGTCTGGGGGCGCGGTTTGTGGGGCGGGCCCCGCATCCACGATGATGATCGCGGCGAAGGCGGGTGCACGGGGCGTCGACCGACCGTGAAACGGGCGGTGAACACGGCGTTCCCGGCATCCGATAACCTCTGCCGACATGCCGTCCGGGTGCCGCAGGCGCGGGCGCCCCACCATGCACAGGCCCGGTGCCCAGGCGCCGGCTCCAGGGAGTGAGTTCGGTTGCCGACCGCCATCCTCACCGGTCAGCCGGTCCCCGGTTCGTCGATCGAGAGCGAGCTGCGGTCCCTGGGCTTCGCCGTGGAGTACGCCTCGGGTGCCGCCGACACCGAGACGCTGCTCGCCCGGGTACCGGCCGCGGAACGCGTCGCCGTGGTCGACGCCCGCTTCGTCGGCCACCCGCACGCCCTGCGCCTGGGCCTCACCGACCCGCGCTTCCCGCTCGCCGCGATCCCGGGTGCCGTGACCGCCCAGCCCGACGCCCGCCGCGCCCTGACCCGCGCCATGGCCCGGGAGCACTCCGCGACCGCCGGCACCGCGCACGGCGCCGCCCCCGTCGAGCCGGGCGCCGGGGACACCGACAGCCTCGCCGACCGGATCACCGCCGCCCTCGACGCCGACGGCGCCGAGGTGCACCGGCCCGAGCTGGGCAGCCTCGTCGCCGCCGTCCCCGCCGACCCGCAGGCCCGCAACGAGGCCCGGCAGGCCGTCGCCGCCGTCGACGACGAGGCCGTACGCCTGAAGTCGGCCGTCAAGGCCCGCGACGGCTTCGTCACCACCTTCTTCATCAGCCCGTACTCCCGCTACATCGCCCGCTGGTGCGCGCGCCGCGGACTGACCCCCAACCAGGTCACCACCGCCTCGCTGATCACCGCGCTCATAGCGGCGGGCTGCGCCGCCACCGGCACCCGCGGCGGCTTCGTCGCCGCCGGCGTGCTGCTCATCGCCTCCTTCGTCCTCGACTGCACCGACGGACAGCTCGCCCGCTACTCCCTGCAGTACTCCACGCTCGGCGCCTGGCTCGACGCCACCTTCGACCGCGCCAAGGAGTACGCCTACTACGCGGGCCTCGCCCTCGGCGCCGCACGCGGCGGCGACGACGTGTGGGCCCTCGCCCTCGGCGCGATGGTCCTCCAGACCTGCCGGCACGTCGTCGACTTCTCCTTCAACGAGGCCAATCACGACGCAGCCGCCAACACCAGCCCCACCGCCGCCCTCTCCGACCGGCTCGACAGCGTCGGCTGGACCGTCTGGGTGCGCCGCATGATCGTCCTGCCCATCGGTGAACGCTGGGCCATGATCGCCGTCCTGACCGCCGTCGCCACCCCCCGGATCACCTTCTGGGCGCTGCTGATCGGCTGCGCCTTCGCCGCGACGTACACCACGGCGGGCCGGGTGCTGCGCTCGCTGACCCGGAAGGCGACGAGGACGGACCGGGCCGCGAAGGCGCTGGCCGACCTGGCGGACTCGGGACCGCTCGCCGAGGCCGCCGCCAAGGGCTTCGGCAAGCCGGCCCGCCGCCTGCCCGGCTTCACCGCCCCGGCCGTCGCCCTGCTCGGCGGCCTCGCCGTCGTCGCCACGGCCGCGCTCACCGACTTCGGGGGCCCCTGGCCGCTCGTCGCCGCGGTCGCCTACGTCCTGACCTCCGCCCTCGCCGTCGCGCGCCCCCTCAAGGGCGCCCTCGACTGGCTGGTCCCGCCCTTCTTCCGCGCCGCCGAGTACGGCACCGTCCTGGTGCTCGCGGCGAAAGCGGACGTGAACGGGGCGCTTCCGGCGGCTTTCGGGCTGGTGGCCGCGGTCGCCTACCATCACTACGACACGGTCTACCGCATCCGCGGCGGTGCGGGCGCGCCGCCCGCGTGGCTGGTGCGGACGATCGGGGGGCACGAGGGCCGCACGCTGGTGATCACCGCGCTCGCCGTGCTGCTCACCGCCACACAGTTCAAGCTCGCGCTCACGGTCCTCGCCGTGGCCGTGGCACTCGTGGTGCTCGTCGAGAGCATCCGCTTCTGGGTCGCCGCCCACAAGGACGGCGCACCCGCCGTACACGACGAAGGAGAACCCGCATGATCGGCCTCGTGCTGGCGGCCGGCGCCGGCCGGCGTCTGCGCCCCTACACCGACACCCTGCCCAAGGCGCTGGTGCCGGTCGGCCCCGAGGGGGCGGAGGACAGCATCACGGTGCTGGACCTGACCCTGGCGAACTTCGCCGAGGTCGGCCTGACCGAGGTCGGGATCATCGTCGGCTACCGCAAGGAGGCCGTGTACGAGCGCAAGGAGGCGCTGGAGCAGAAGTACGGCGTCAAGCTCACCCTGATCGACAACGACAAGGCCGAGGAGTGGAACAACGCCTACTCCCTGTGGTGCGGCCGTGACGCCCTCAAGGACGGCGTGATCCTCGCCAACGGCGACACCGTGCACCCGGTCTCCGTCGAGAAGACCCTGCTCGCCGCCCGCGGCGACGGCAAGAAGATCATCCTCGCCCTCGACACGGTGAAGAACCTCGCCGACGAGGAGATGAAGGTCGTCGTCGACCCCGACAAGGGCGTCCAGCGCATCACCAAGCTCATGGACCCCGCCGAGGCGACCGGCGAGTACATCGGCGTCACCCTCATCGAGGGCGAGGCTGCCGCCGACCTGGCCGACGCCCTGAAGACCACCTTCGAGCGCGACCCGCAGCTCTACTACGAGGACGGCTACCAGGAGCTGGTCAACCGCGGCTTCAAGATCGACGTCGCGCCGATCGGCGAGGTCAAGTGGGTCGAGATCGACAACCACGACGACCTCGCCAAGGGCCGGGAGATCGCGTGCCAGTACTGACGAGGCTCATCCCGTCGCCGGTCGTCGTGGACATCCGCGCGGGTGCCCTCGACGACCTGGGATGTGTGCTCGCCGACGAGCGCATCTCCCACTCGGGCAAGCTCGCCGTCGCCGTCAGCGGCGGCTCGGGCGCCCGGCTGCGCGAGCGTGTCGCCCCGTCGCTGCCCGGCGCCGACTGGTTCGAGGTCGGCGGCGGCACCCTCGACGACGCGATCAAGCTGGCCGGAGCCATGAAGGGCGGCCACTACGACGCGGTCGTCGGCCTCGGCGGCGGCAAGATCATCGACTGTGCCAAGTTCGCGGCCGCACGCGTCGGCCTCCCGCTGGTCGCCGTGCCGACCAACCTCGCGCACGACGGCCTGTGCTCGCCGGTCGCCACCCTCGACAACGACGCGGGCCGCGGGTCCTACGGCGTCCCGAACCCGATCGCGGTCGTCATCGACCTGGACGTCATCCGCGACGCCCCGGTGCGGTTCGTCCGCGCCGGCATCGGCGACGCGGTCTCCAACGTCTCCGCGATCGCGGACTGGGAGCTGGCCAACCGCGTCAAGGGCGAGCGGATCGACGGCCTGGCCGCCGCGATGGCCCGCCAGGCGGGCGAAGCCGTGCTCCGGCACCCCGGCGGCGTCGGCGACAACGACTTCCTCCAGGTCCTCGCCGAGGGACTGGTCCTGACCGGCATCGCCATGTCGGTCTCCGGTGACTCGCGGCCCGCCTCCGGCGCCTGCCACGAGATCAACCACGCCTTCGACCTGCTCTACCCCACCCGCGCCGCCGCCCACGGCGAGCAGTGCGGCCTGGGCGCGGCCTTCGCGATGTACCTGCGCGGGGCCCACGAGGAGTCCGCCCACATGGCCTCGGTGCTGCGCCGGCACGGGCTGCCGGTGCTGCCCGAGGAGATCGGGTTCACCCCGCAGGAGTTCTTCCGCGCGGTGGAGTTCGCACCGCAGACGCGGCCGGGCCGCTACACGATCCTCGAGCACCTCGACCTCACCACCGACCAGATCAAGGACCTGTACGCCGACTATGTCAAGGCCATCGGTAGCTGAACTACGTCCGGTCGTCCACCCCGCTGGGGTCAAGGACCGGCGCAGCGGTGAGCACTGGGCGGGACGCCTCTACATGCGCGAGGTCTCGCTGCGGATCGACCGCTACCTGGTGAACACCAGGATCACGCCCAACCAGCTCACGTACCTGATGACCGTCTGCGGCGTGCTCGCGGCCCCGGCCCTGCTGGTGCCGGGCGTCACGGGCGCGGTGCTCGGCGTCGTGGCGGTCCAGCTCTACCTGCTGCTGGACTGCGTCGACGGCGAGGTCGCGCGCTGGAAGAAGCAGTACTCCCTCGGCGGCGTCTACCTCGACCGGGTCGGCGCCTACCTCACCGACGCCGCGGTCCTGGTCGGCCTCGGCCTGCGCGCCGCCGACCTCTGGGGCACCGGCCGGATCGACTGGCTGTGGGCCTTCCTCGGCACCCTGGCCGCCCTCGGCGCCATCCTGATCAAGGCCGAGACCGACCTGGTGGGCGTCGCCCGGCACCAGGCCGGCATGCCGCCCGTCAAGGAGGCCGCGTCCGAGCCGCGCTCCTCCGGCATGGCACTGGCCCGCCGCGCCGCCGGGGCGCTCAAGTTCCACCGGCTGATCCTCGGCATCGAGGCGTCGCTGCTCATCCTGGTGCTCGCCATAGTCGACGCGAGCCGCGGCGACCTGTTCTTCACCCGGCTCGGCACCGCCGTACTCGCGGGCATCGCGCTGCTGCAGACCCTGCTGCACCTGGTGTCCGTCCTGGCCTCCAGCAGGCTGCGGTGAACGGCGCCATGAAGGTCGGCGCGGTGATCATCACGATGGGCAACCGCCCCGACGAACTGCGTGCCCTCCTCGACTCGGTCGCCAAGCAGGACGGCGACCCGGTCGAGGTGGTCGTGGTCGGCAACGGCTCGCCCGTCCCGGAGGTGCCCGCCGGTGTCCGCACCGTCGAGCTGCCCGAGAACCTGGGCATCCCCGGCGGCCGCAACGTCGGCATCGAGGCCTTCGGCCCGGGCGGACAGGACGTCGACATCCTGCTCTTCCTCGACGACGACGGCCTGCTCGCCCGCACCGACACCGCCGAGCTGTGCCGGCAGGCGTTCGCGGCCGACGACGACCTCGGCATCATCAGTTTCCGCATCGCCGACCCGGACACCGGCGAGACCCAGCGCCGGCACGTGCCGAGGCTGCGCGCCTCCGACCCGATGCGCTCCTCCCGGGTCACCACCTTCCTCGGCGGCGCCAACGCCGTGCGCACCCGTGTCCTCGCCCAGGTCGGCGGCCTGCCCGACGCGTTCTTCTACGCCCACGAGGAGACCGACCTCGCCTGGCGGGCCCTCGACGCCGGCTGGATGATCGACTACCGGTCCGACATGGTGCTGAACCACCCGACGACCGCGCCCTCCCGGCACGCCGTCTACCACCGCATGGTCGCCCGCAACCGCGTCTGGCTCGCCCGCCGCAACCTCCCCGCGCTCCTCGTCCCGGTCTACCTGGGGGTGTGGATGCTGCTCACGCTCCTGCGCCGCCCCTCGCGCCCGGCCCTGAAGGCGTGGTTCGGCGGTTTCCGCGAAGGCTGGACCACCCCCTGCGGTCCGCGCCGGCCCATGCGGTGGCGTACGGTGTGGCGGCTGACGCGGCTGGGCCGGCCTCCGGTGATCTGACAAGCTCGTACCCGAGGGCTTGTGGCCCCACCGGGTCCGGCCGGACCCCTCCGAGGCCGACAGAACCGTGCCGGGCCCCCACCGGGCGCGCACGGACGAAGACGAAAGTATCCACTAGTGAGTGAGACAACGCACGACGGCATGGTCACCACGACCAGGCCCGTGTCGCCCGACGAGGGCCTCACGGCGGCCCAGCTCGCCGCCAAGCACGGGCTGACCGTGAGCGGTGCCCGACCGTCCCTCGTGGAGTACGTCCGTCAGCTCTGGGGGCGGCGCCACTTCATCCTCGCCTTCTCGCAGGCGAAGCTGACCGCCCAGTACAGCCAGGCCAAGCTCGGCCAGCTGTGGCAGGTGGCCACCCCGCTGCTCAACGCGCTGGTCTACTTCCTGATCTTCGGCCTGATCCTGAACGCGGGCCGCGGCATGGAGAAGGACGTGTACATCCCGTTCCTGGTGACGGGTGTCTTCGTCTTCACCTTCACCCAGTCCTCGGCGATGGCGGGCGTGCGCGCGATCTCCGGCAACCTCGGCCTGGTGCGGGCCCTGCACTTCCCCCGCGCCTCGCTGCCCATCTCGTTCGCGCTCCAGCAGCTCCAGCAGCTGCTGGCCTCGATGATCGTGCTGTTCGCGGTCGTGGTGGGCTTCGGCAGCTATCCCAGCCTGTCCTGGCTGCTGGTGGTCCCCGCGCTCGTGCTGCAGTTCCTCTTCAACACGGGGCTGGCGCTGATCGTGGCCCGGATGGGCGCCAAGACGCCCGACCTGGCCCAGCTGATGCCCTTCATCATGCGTACCTGGATGTACGCGTCGGGCGTGATGTTCTCCATCCCGATCATGCTCGAGGACAAGCCGGCCTGGCTGGCCGACGTGCTCCAGTGGAACCCGGCCGCCGTGTACATGGACCTGATCCGCTTCGCGCTGATCGACGGCTACGGCTCCGAGAACCTGCCGCCGCACGTGTGGGCGGTCGCCCTCGGCTGGGCCGTGGTGCTCGCCGTCGGCGGCTTCGTGTACTTCTGGAAGGCGGAGGAGAGGTACGGCCGTGGCTGAGCAGCGACAGGACGCGCGGGTCCCGACGGTCATCGCGGACGAACTGCACATCGTCTACCGCGTCAACGGCGCCAAGACCGGCAAGGGCAGCGCGACGGCGGCCCTCAGCCGGATGATCAGGCGGGGCGAGGAGCGTGGCGTGCGCAAGGTGCACGCCGTGCGCGGGGTCTCCTTCGTCGCCTACCGGGGCGAGGCCATCGGCCTGATCGGCTCGAACGGCTCGGGCAAGTCGACCCTGCTGCGGGCCATCGCCGGTCTGCTGCCCGCCGAGCGGGGCAAGGTCTACACCGACGGCCAGCCCTCGCTCCTCGGTGTGAACGCGGCCCTCATGAACGACCTGACCGGCGAGCGGAACGTCATCCTCGGCGGCCTCGCCATGGGCATGACCCGCGAGCAGATCAAGGAGCGCTACCAGGACATCGTCGACTTCTCCGGGATCAACGAGAAGGGCGACTTCATCACCCTGCCGATGCGCACCTACTCCTCCGGCATGGCTGCCCGCCTGCGCTTCTCCATCGCCGCCGCCAAGGACCACGACGTCCTGATGATCGACGAGGCGCTGGCCACCGGCGACCGCAAGTTCCAGACGCGCTCGGAGGAGCGCATCCGGGAGCTGAAGAAGGAGGCGGGCACCGTCTTCCTGGTGAGCCACAACAACAAGTCCATCCGGGACACCTGCAACCGGGTGCTGTGGCTGGAGCGCGGCGAACTGCGCATGGACGGCCCGACCGACGAGGTCCTCAAGGAGTACGAGAAGTTCACGGGCAAGTAGCCCGGCGCGCCGGAGCCCCGCCGGAACCGCCCCGGCGGGGCACGCGTCCGCAAAGGAAACGTCAACTCCTGGTGTTCCCAGGAATCTTGAAGCGGATCGGTGTGTTGTGGTGGTGCGCGGAGGACCCCCTCGGCCCTTCACGCGTTGTACAACGTAAGCTGGACCGGTCCCGAAACGCGGCACATGGGGCGATAATGCCCGACACCCTCGACCGGGCCTGCCGCGCGGGCAGCCGGGCGGCGTGTCCGAAATAGTGTGAATTGGGTCCGCAGTGTAGAACGGGAGATGTGACGGCAATGGCTACGGAAACTCCCCACCTCCGCGAAGCGTGCGCCGTCCCCGCCCCGGGCAGCCCGCGATGACGGTCACCGACCCGGAGCGCGGCACCCTCGCCAAGGCCGCCGACGAGAACTTCCCCGTCGCCCCCTTCTTCCTGCCCCGCGACTGGCGCACCGACCTCATGGCCGTCTACGGCTTCGCCCGTCTCGTCGACGACATCGGCGACGGCGACCTTGCACCCGGCGGCGCCGACGCCCGCCTGCTCGGCGTCCCCGCCGACCGCGCCGACGACCGGCTGCTGATGCTGGACGCCTTCGAGGAAGACCTGCGCCGGGTCTTCGACGGCACCCCGCGCCACCCGCTGCTGCTCCGTCTGCGGCCGACCGTGCGCCGCCGTTCGCTCACCCCCGACCCCTTCCTCGGCCTGATCGCCGCCAACCGCCAGGACCAGCTGGTCGGCCGCTACGAGACCTACGACGACCTGCTCGCCTACTGCGAGCTGTCCGCCAACCCGGTGGGCCGGCTCGTCCTCGCCGTCACCGGCACCGCGACACCCGAACGGATCCGCCGCTCCGACGCCGTCTGCACCGCCCTGCAGATCGTCGAGCACCTCCAGGACGTGGCCGAGGACCTGGGCCGGGACCGCGTCTACCTGCCGGCCGAGGACATGAAGCGCTTCCACGTCCAGGAGGCGGACCTCGCCGCACCCACCGCCAACGCGTCGGTGCGCGCCCTGATCGCCTTCGAGGCCCAGCGCGCCCGGGACCTGCTGCGCGAGGGCGCCCCCCTGGTGGGCAGCGTCCGCGGACGGCTGCGGCTGCTGCTCGCGGGGTTCGTGGCGGGTGGCAGGGCGGCCCTCCGGGCGATCGCCGCCGCCGAGCACGACGTACTTCCCGGCCCGCCCAAGCCCGGCAAGGTCGACTTGCTGCGCGAGGTGGGCCCGACCCTGCGAGGAGAGGGGTGACCCAGGCCGTGGAGCCCTCAGCGCACACGTCGGCACCGGTACTGGCCGCCTACGGCTACTGCGAGACCGTCACCGGACAGCAGGCCCGCAACTTCGCCTACGGCATCCGGCTGCTTCCGGCACCCAAGCGCCGGGCGATGTCGGCGCTGTACGCGTTCTCGCGCCGCGTCGACGACATCGGCGACGGCGAGCTGGCGGCCGACGTCAAGGTCGCCCGGCTGGAGGAGACCCGCGCGACGCTCGCCCGGATCCACGAGGGCAAGGTCGAGGAGGACGACACCGACCCCGTCGCCGTCGCCCTGGCGCACGCCGCCCGGCAGTTCCCGATCCCGCTCGGCGGCCTCGACGAACTGATCGACGGCGTCCAGATGGACCTGCGCGGCGAGACCTACGAGACCTGGGACGACCTGAAGGTCTACTGCCGGTGCGTGGCCGGCGCCATCGGCCGCCTCTCGCTCGGCGTCTTCGGTACCGAACCGGGGGCGCGCGGCGCCGAGCGCGCGCCCGAGTACGCCGACACGCTCGGACTCGCGCTCCAGCTCACCAACATCCTCCGCGACGTCCGCGAGGACGCCGAGGGCGGGCGCACCTACCTGCCCGCCGACGACCTCGCCAAGTTCGGCTGCTCGGCCGGGTTCGGCGGGCCGAAACCGCCCGAGGGCTCCGACTTCGCGGGTCTCGTGCACTTCGAAGTGCGCCGGGCCCGCGCCCTGTTCGCCGAGGGCTACCGGCTGCTGCCCATGCTCGACCGGCGCAGCGGCGCCTGCGTGGCCGCCATGGCCGGCATCTACCGGCGCCTCCTCGACCGCATCGAGCGCGACCCGGAGGCCGTGCTGCGCGGCCGGGTCTCGCTTCCCGGACGCGAGAAGGCGTACGTTGCCGTGCGCGGTCTGTCGGGTCTCGACACCCGGCACGTCACCCGGCGGGCCGTCAGGAGGCGCGCCTGATGGAGACACCGGGCACACTCGACACTCCGGACCGGTACGGGGCGGCCGCCGACGAAGAGCGGCGGGCAACCCTCCGGTGGCGGGCGGCGTCCCAGACTGAGACGGTCAGCCGTACGCCGTTCAAGCACCACGGCGACCGGACAGGGAAGGGCGCACCATGACGCAGGGCAAGGGCACGCGCGAGGACGGGCGGCTCGCGGACGTCTCCGCCGTCCGCCCCGGCGGACACGCCGTCGTGGTCGGCGGCGGACTCGCCGGCGTCACCGCCGCGCTCGCGCTCGCCGACGCCGGGGTGCGCGTCACCCTGCTCGAAGGGAGGCCGCGCCTGGGCGGGCTCGCCTTCTCCTTCCGACGCGGCGACCTCACCGTCGACAACGGCCAGCACGTCTACCTGCGCTGCTGCACCGCCTACCGCTGGTTCCTCGACCGCATCGGCGGCGCGGAACTCGCCCCCGTGCAGGAACGTCTCGACGTGCCCGTGGTCGACCTCGCCCGGCCCGAGGGACGGCGGCTCGGCAGGCTGCGGCGCGACGCGCTGCCGGTCCCCCTCCACCTGGGGCGCAGCCTCGCCACGTACCCCCACCTCTCGCTGGCCGAGCGCGCGAGCGTCGGGCGGGCCGCCCTGGCGCTCAAGGGCCTCGACCTCGCCGACCCCGCCCTCGACACCCAGGACTTCGGCAGCTGGCTGGCCGCGCACGGCCAGTCTGCGCGCGCCGTCGAGGCCCTGTGGGACCTGGTCGGGGTCGCCACCCTCAACGCGGTCGCGGGCGACGCCTCGCTCGCGCTGGCCGCGATGGTGTTCAAGACCGGTCTGCTGTCCGACCCGGGCGCGGCCGACATCGGCTGGGCCCGCGTCCCGCTGGGCGAACTGCACGACCGGCTGGCCCGCAAGGAGCTCGACTCCGCGGGCGTCCGCACCGAGGTCCGTACACGCGTCACCTCCGTCCGTACGAACGACAACGGCGGCTGGAGCGTTCAGGTTCCCGGCGAGACGCTGGAGGCGGACGCCGTCGTCCTCGCCGTACCGCAGCGCGAGGCCCACGGCCTGCTGCCGCAGGGCGCCCTCGACGCCCCGGAGAACCTGCTGGAGATCGACACCGCGCCGATCCTCAACATCCACGTCGTCTACGACCGCAAGGTGCTCGCCGCGCCCTTCCTCTCCGCGCTCGGCACGCCCGTGCAGTGGGTCTTCGACCGCACCGAGGCGTCCGGGCTGCGGGACGGCCAGTACCTGGCGCTGTCGCAGTCGACCGCGCAGAACGAGATCGACGCGTCCGTGGCCACGTTGCGCGAGCGGTACCTGCCCGAGCTGGAGCGGCTGCTGCCCCGCGCCCGGGGCGCCGAGGTGAGGGACTTCTTCGTGACCAGGGAGCGCACCGCGACCTTCGCTCCCGCCCCCGGCGTCGGCCGTCTCAGGCCCGGCGCCCGCACCAAGGCACCCGGCCTGTACCTGGCCGGAGCGTGGACCGCCACAGGGTGGCCCGCGACCATGGAGAGCGCGGTTCGCAGCGGAGTCGGGGCGGCGGGAGCCGCGCTCGGCGCCCTGGGCCGGTCCCGCGGCCTCCTCCCCGACTTCTTGGAGGAGGCGGCGTGAAGACGGATCCGCGTGGCACCGAAGCCCGCGCTCCCGGCACCGCAACTGGAGGAAAGACTGTGCCCACTGTGCCCCCGGCCCCGACGGCCGACCGACGGACCACGGTGGACGTGACCGCGCTCCTGGAGCGCGGCCGGACCCTGGCCACGCCGGTGCTGCGGGCGGCCGTAGACCGTCTGGCGCCTCCCATGGACACCGTCGCCGCCTACCACTTCGGCTGGATCGACGCCCATGGCAGGCCCGCGGACGGCGACGGCGGCAAGGCCGTCCGCCCCGCTCTCGCGGTGCTCTCCGCCGAGGTCACCGGTGCGGCGCCCGAGGTCGGCGTCCCCGGCGCGGTGGCCGTGGAGCTGGTGCACAACTTCTCCCTGCTGCACGACGACCTGATGGACGGCGACGAGCAGCGCCGCCACCGCGACACGGTCTGGAAGGTGCACGGCCCCGCCCAGGCCATCCTGGTCGGCGACGCCCTGTTCGCCCTCGCCAACGAGGTGCTGCTGGAACTCGGCACCGTCGAGGCCGGCCGCGCCACCCGCCGTCTGACCAAGGCGTCCCGCGCCCTGATCGACGGTCAGGCCCAGGACATCTCCTACGAGCACCGCGACCGCGTCAGCGTCGAGGAGTGCCTGGAGATGGAGGGCAACAAGACCGGCGCCCTGCTCGCCTCCGCCAGCTCCATCGGCGCGGTCCTCGGCGGCGCCGACGAGCACACCGCCGACACGCTGGAGAAGTACGGCTACCACCTGGGCCTCGCCTTCCAGGCCGTCGACGACCTGCTCGGCATCTGGGGCGACCCGGACGCCACCGGCAAGCAGACCTGGAGCGACCTGCGCCAGCGCAAGAAGTCCCTCCCGGTGGTGGCCGCCCTCGCGGCCGGCGGCCCCGCCTCCGAACGGCTCGGCGAGATCCTCGCCGCCGACGCCAAGACCAGCGACTTCGCGAACTTCTCCGAGGAGGAGTTCGCGGCCCGCGCCGCCCTCATCGAGGAAGCGGGCGGGCGGGAGTGGACCGCCGACGAGGCGCGTCGCCAGCACACCATCGCCATCGAAGCCCTCGACACCGTCGACATGCCCGACCGGGTGCGGGACATGTTCGTCGCGCTCGCGGACTTCGTCGTCGTACGAAAGAGATGATCACTATCGGTCGAATAGCCCTCGCGTAGTCGCCGGCCGGTGTCGCGGGCAGCGCAGCACCGGCCGACGGCGGACCCACAGCAGAAGCACCACTTGCAGACTGCACGAAGGGGAAGCCATGACAGCGACGACCGACGGAAGCACCGGGGCGACCCTCAGGCCCCTGGCAGCCGCGGCCAGCGAAAACGAGATCACGACCCCCGACACGGCGGCCGGGGTACCCGAAGCCGCCGCCCGCGCCACCCGGCGCGCCACGGATTTCCTGCTCTCCCGGCAGGACGCCCAGGGCTGGTGGAAGGGTGACCTCGAGACCAACGTCACGATGGACGCCGAGGACCTGCTGCTGCGCCAGTTCCTGGGCATCCTGGACGAGGAGACGACGCGCGCCGCCGCCCTCTTCATCCGGGGCGAGCAGCGCGAGGACGGCACCTGGGCCACCTTCTACGGCGGCCCCGGCGAGCTGTCCACCACCATCGAGGCCTACGTCGCCCTCCGCCTGGCCGGCGACGCGCCCGACGCCCCGCACATGGCTCGGGCCTCGGAGTGGATCCGGTCCCGGGGCGGCATCGCGGCCTCCCGCGTCTTCACCCGGATCTGGCTCGCCCTCTTCGGCTGGTGGAAGTGGGACGACCTCCCCGAACTCCCGCCGGAGATCATCTACTTCCCCACCTGGGTGCCGCTGAACATCTACGACTTCGGCTGCTGGGCCCGGCAGACCATCGTGCCGCTCACCATCGTCTCGGCCAAGCGCCCGGTGCGCCCCGCGCCCTTCCCGCTGGACGAGCTGCACACCGACCCGGCCGTGCCCAACCCGCCGCGCCCCCTGGCCCCGGCGGCGAGCTGGGACGGCGCCTTCCAGCGCATCGACAAGGCCCTGCACGCCTACCGCAGGATCGCCCCGCGCCGGCTGCGCCGGGCCGCGATGAACACCGCAGCCCGCTGGATCATCGAGCGCCAGGAGAACGACGGCTGCTGGGGCGGCATCCAGCCGCCGGCCGTCTACTCGGTCATCGCCCTCTACCTGCTCGGCTACGACCTCGAACACCCCGTGATGCGGGCGGGTCTGGAGTCGCTGGACCGCTTCGCGGTGTGGCGCGAGGACGGCGCCCGGATGATCGAGGCGTGTCAGTCACCGGTGTGGGACACCTGCCTGGCCACCATCGCGCTGGCCGACGCGGGCGTGCCCGCCGACCACCCGCAGCTGGTGAAGGCCGCCGACTGGATGCTGGGCGAGCAGATCGTCCGCCCCGGCGACTGGTCAGTGAAGCGGCCCGGACTCCCGCCCGGCGGCTGGGCGTTCGAGTTCCACAACGACAACTACCCCGACATCGACGACACCGCCGAGGTCGTCCTCGCCCTGCGCCGCGTCAAGCACCACGACCCGGAGCGGGTGGAGCAGGCCATCGGCCGCGGGGTGCGCTGGAACCTCGGCATGCAGTCGAAGAACGGCGCCTGGGGCGCGTTCGACGTCGACAACACCAGCTCCTTCCCCAACCGCCTCCCGTTCTGCGACTTCGGCGAGGTCATCGACCCGCCGTCCGCGGACGTCACCGCGCACGTGGTCGAGATGCTCGCGGTCGAGGGCCTGACCCACGACCCGCGCACCCGGCGCGGCATCCAGTGGCTGCTGGCCGAGCAGGAGGCCGACGGGTCCTGGTTCGGCCGGTGGGGCGTCAACTACGTCTACGGCACGGGATCCGTCGTCCCCGCTCTGATCGCCGCCGGTGTCCCCGCCTCGCACCCCGCCGTCCGCCGCGCGGTGGCGTGGCTGGAGTCCGTCCAGAACGACGACGGAGGCTGGGGCGAGGACCTGCGCTCCTACCGGTACGTGAGGGAGTGGAGCGGCCGGGGCGCCTCCACCGCCTCGCAGACCGCGTGGGCGCTGATGGCGCTGTTGGCGGCGGGGGAGCGGGAGTCCAAGGCGGTCGAGCGGGGCATCGCCTGGCTCGCCGCCACCCAGCGGGAGGACGGCTCCTGGGACGAGCCGTACTTCACCGGCACCGGCTTCCCCTGGGACTTCTCCATCAACTACCACCTCTACCGGCAGGTCTTCCCGCTCACCGCGCTCGGCCGGTACGTGCACGGGGAGCCCTTCGCCCAGAAGTCCGGCGCCGCGCGCCCTGCCACCGAGACGTCCACCGCCGAGGTGAAGGGCAGCTGATGACCCCGCGGACCGGCCCGTCCCCGCTGCTGATCGCCTGCGCGCTCGGCATCGAGCACCTCGCCCTGCGCACCGGCGACCGCGCCGGCGCCGGCGGGCCGGTCACCGTCCTGCGTACCGGCATGGGACCCCGGGCGGCCGAGCGCTCGGTCTCCCGGGTCCTGGCCGACCCGGCGCTCGACGGCGCCGCCGTGCTGGCCACGGGCTTCTGCGCGGGACTCGCCCCCGGCATGCACCCCGGCGACCTCGTCGTCGCCGAGGAGACCCGGGACCCGCGCGGGACGGTCGGGTGCGTCGGCACCGACCGGCTGGTGAAGGAACTTGCCCGCGCCCTGCCCCGACGCACCGTCCACCGGGGACCGCTGACCGGCTCGGACCACGTCGTCCGCGGCCCCGAGCGCGCCGACCTGCTCGCGACCGGCGCCATCGCCGTGGACATGGAGTCCGCGGCCACGCTCCTGAGCGCCGCCCGCGCGGGCACGCGCCCCGTTGCCGCCGTACGGGTGGTCGTGGACGCTCCAGAACACGAACTCGTCCGGATCGGCACGGTGCGCGGTGGAATATCGGCTTTCCGCGTCCTTCGATCCGTTCTTCCCGCATTCTTCGAATGGCACCGTTCTTTGCTGCTCCCCCGGAGGTGAGCCCAGATGGCCATGCCGCTGCGTCAGTCCATCAAGGTCGCTACATACCTGGCCGAACAGAAGATCCGCCGACGGGACAAGTTTCCGCTCATCGTGGAGTTGGAGCCGCTTTTCGCCTGCAACCTGAAATGCGAGGGCTGCGGGAAGATCCAGCACCCGGCCGGGGTGCTCAAGCAGCGCATGCCGGTCGCGCAGGCAGTGGGGGCGGTGCTCGAATCGGGCGCGCCGATGGTCTCCATCGCCGGGGGCGAACCCCTGATGCACCCTCAGATCGACGAGATCGTGCGCCAGTTGGTGGCCAAGCGCAAGTACGTCTTCCTCTGCACCAACGCCCTGCTCATGCGCAAGAAGATGGACAAGTTCACGCCCTCGCCCTACTTCGCCTTCGCGGTGCACATCGACGGGCTGCGGGAGCGGCACGACGAGTCGGTGGCCAAGGAGGGCGTGTTCGACGAGGCCGTCGAGGCCATCAAGGAGGCCAAGCGGCGCGGCTTCCGGGTCACCACCAACTCGACCTTCTTCAACACCGACACCCCCCAGACCGTCGTGGAGGTCCTCAACTACCTCAACGACGACCTCAAGGTCGACGAGATGATGATCTCGCCCGCCTACGCCTACGAGAAGGCGCCCGACCAGGAGCACTTCCTGGGCGTGGAGCAGACCCGCGAGCTGTTCAAGAAGGCGTTCTCGGGCGGCAACCGGGCCCGCTGGCGGCTCAACCACTCCCCGCTCTTCCTCGACTTCCTCGAGGGCAAGGTCGACTTCCCCTGCACGGCGTGGGCCATCCCGAACTACTCCCTCTTCGGCTGGCAGCGCCCCTGCTACCTGATGAGCGACGGCTACGTCCCGACGTACCGGGAGCTGATCGAGGACACCGACTGGGACAAGTACGGCCGCGGCAAGGACCCGCGCTGCGCCAACTGCATGGCGCACTGCGGCTACGAGCCCACCGCCGTGCTGGCGACCATGGGCTCCCTCAAGGAGTCCCTGCGCGCCATGCGCGAGACCGTCTCCTCGAACCGGGAGTGACGGCGTGACCGCCATTCCCCTGGGCGTGCCCGAGGTCCCGGTCCGGCCGATCGCCGAGCGGCGCGTGTCGCGGCGCATCCAGGTCGGGCCGGTGGCCGTCGGGGGCGGGGCCCCGGTGTCGGTGCAGTCCATGACCACCACCCGTACGTCCGACGTCGGCGCGACCCTCCAGCAGATCGCCGAGCTGACGGCGTCCGGCTGCGAGATCGTGCGGGTGGCCTGCCCGACGCAGGACGACGCGGACGCCCTGCCGGTGATCGCGAGGAAGTCGCAGATCCCGGTGATCGCCGACATCCACTTCCAGCCCAAGTACGTCTTCGCCGCGATCGAGGCCGGCTGCGCGGCGGTCCGCGTCAACCCGGGCAACATCAAGAAGTTCGACGACCAGGTCAAGGAGATCGCCAAGGCGGCCAAGGACCACGGCACGCCGATCCGCATCGGCGTCAACGCGGGTTCCCTGGACCGCCGCCTGCTGGAGAAGTACGGGAGGGCGACTCCGGAGGCGCTGGTCGAGTCGGCGCTGTGGGAGGCGTCGCTCTTCGAGGAGCACGACTTCCGCGACATCAAGATCTCCGTCAAGCACAACGACCCGGTCGTCATGGTCGAGGCGTACCGGCGGCTCGCCGCCCGGTGCGACTACCCGCTGCACCTCGGGGTGACGGAGGCCGGCCCCGCCTTCCAGGGCACCGTCAAGTCGGCCGTCGCCTTCGGCGCGCTGCTCTCGCAGGGCATCGGCGACACCATCCGGGTGTCGTTGAGCGCGCCGCCCGCCGAGGAGGTCAAGGTCGGGCTCCAGATCCTCCAGTCGCTGGGGCTCAGGCAGCGCCGGCTGGAGATCGTGTCGTGCCCGTCCTGCGGCCGCGCCCAGGTCGACGTCTACAAGCTCGCCGACGAGGTGACGGCCGGCCTGGAGGGCATGGAGGTGCCGCTGCGCGTCGCCGTCATGGGCTGTGTCGTCAACGGTCCGGGCGAGGCCCGCGAGGCCGACCTCGGCGTCGCCTCCGGCAACGGCAAGGGCCAGATCTTCGTCAAGGGCGAGGTCGTCAGGACCGTCCCGGAGTCCAGAATCGTGGAGACGCTGATCGACGAGGCGATGAAGATTGCCGAGCAGATGGAGCAGGACGGCGCGTCGGGGGAGCCGGCCGTCACCGTGAGCTGAACAGCACGGACCGAAGGGGGCCCGAGCGTGACGATTCTGGAGAACATCCGGGGACCACGCGACCTGAAGGCGCTGTCCGAGGCGGAACTCGGCGAACTGTCCGACGAGATACGGGACTTCCTGGTGCACGCGGTCGCCCGTACCGGCGGGCACCTCGGCCCGAACCTGGGGGTGGTCGAACTCACCGTCGCCCTGCACCGGGTCTTCGAGTCACCGGTCGACCGCATCCTGTGGGACACCGGCCACCAGAGCTATGTGCACAAGCTGCTGACCGGGCGTCAGGACTTCTCCAAGCTGCGCGGCAAGGGCGGGTTGTCCGGCTATCCCTCGCGCGAGGAGTCCGAGCACGACGTCATCGAGAACAGCCACGCCTCCACCGTCCTCGGCTGGGCCGACGGCCTCGCCAAGGCCCGCCGGGTGCGGGGGGAGCGGGGACACGTCGTCGCCGTCATCGGTGACGGCGCGCTCACCGGCGGCATGGCCTGGGAGGCGCTGAACAACATCGCGGCGGCCCGGGACCGGCCGCTGATCATCGTCGTCAACGACAACGAGCGCTCCTACGCGCCGACCATCGGCGGCCTCGCCGACCACCTGGCGACGCTGCGGACGACGGACGGCTACGAGCGGATGCTGGCCTGGGGCAAGGGCGTTCTCCAACGCGTCCCCGTGGTCGGCGGCACCGTCTACGAGGCCCTGCACGGCGCCAAGAAGGGCTTCAAGGACGCCTTCGCCCCGCAGGGGCTCTTCGAGGACCTGGGCCTGAAGTACGTAGGCCCCGTCGACGGACATGACATCGGGGCCGTCGAGTCGGCGCTGCGGCGCGCGAAACGCTTCCACGGTCCCGTGCTCGTCCACTGCCTCACCGAGAAGGGCCGCGGCTACGAGCCCGCCCGGCGCGACGAGGCGGACCACTTCCACACCGTCGGCGCGATGGACCCGCTGACCTGCGCGCCGCTCGGCCCCTCGGCCGGGCCCTCGTGGACCTCCGTGTTCGGTGAGGAGATGGCGCGCATCGGCGAGGAGCGCGAGGACGTCGTGGCGATCACCGCGGCCATGCTGCACCCGGTCGGCCTCGGCCGCTTCGCCGAGCGGTTCCCCGACCGGGTCTGGGACGTGGGCATCGCCGAGCAGCACGCCGCCGTCTGCGCGGCGGGCCTGGCCACCGGCGGACTCCACCCGGTCGTCGCCGTCTACGCCACTTTCCTCAACCGCGCCTTCGACCAACTGCTGATGGACGTGGCCCTGCACCGCTGCGGTGTCACCTTCGTCCTGGACCGGGCCGGCGTCACCGGCCCCGACGGCCCCTCGCACAACGGCATGTGGGACATGTCCGTCCTCCAGGTGGTCCCCGGACTGCGCATCGCGGCGCCCCGCGACGCCGACCAGTTGCGGGCCCAGCTGCGCGAGGCGGTCGCCGTCGACGACGCGCCGACGCTGGTGCGCTTCCCGAAGGAGTCCGCCGGGCCGGCCGTACCCGCCGTCGACCGGATCGGCGGCCTGGACGTCCTGCACGCCTGCGACCACCCCGACGTGCTGCTCGTGGCCGTCGGGGTGATGGCGCCCGTCTGCCTCCGGGCCGCCGAACTGCTCGAAGTCCGCGGCCTGCGCTGCACCGTGGTGGACCCGCGCTGGGTCAAACCCGTCGACCCGGCGCTCCCGCCCCTGGCCGCCCGGCACCGCCTGGTGGCCGTCGTCGAGGACAACAGCCGTGCCGCCGGGGTCGGTTCGGCGGTGGCGCTGGCGCTGGGTGACGCCGAGGTCGACGTGCCGGTGCGCCGCTTCGGCATCCCCGGGCAGTTCCTCGCGCACGCCAAGCGCTCCGAGGTGCTCGCCGACATCGGTCTCACCCCGGTCGAGATCGCCGGCCGGATCGGCGCGAGCCTGTCCGTCGCCGATCAGGCCCGGGACGGCCGGACCGCCATGCCAGTCCAAGGAGAGAACTGAATGACCAAGGAGTTCGACCTCGCCGCGCTCCTGGCCGAACGCGGAGCCGAACGCTACGAGCTGCACGCCAGGCACCTCAACCACCAGCTGCCGCGGATGCTGCGCACCATCGGCTTCGACAAGGTCTACGAGCGGGCCGAGGGCGCGCACTTCTGGGACACGGACGGCAACGACTACCTGGACATGCTCGCCGGGTTCGGCGTCATGGGCCTGGGGCGCCACCACCCCGTCGTCCGCAAGGCCCTGCACGACGTCCTCGACGCCTCGCTGGCCGACCTGACCCGCTTCGACTGCCCGCCGCTGCCCGGACTGCTGGCCGAGAAGCTGCTCTCCTACAGCCCTCACCTGGACCGGGTCTTCTTCGGCAACAGCGGCACCGAGGCCGTGGAGACCGCGCTCAAGTTCGCCCGGTACGCGACCGGGAGACCGAGGGTCCTGTACTGCTCGCACGCCTTCCACGGACTGACCACCGGCTCGCTCTCCGTCAACGGCGAGGAGGGGTTCCGCAAGGGCTTCGCCCCCCTGCTGCCCGACACCCCCGTACCGCTCGGCGACGTGGACGCACTGGCGCGGGAGCTGAGGAAGGGCGACGTGGCCGCGCTGATCGTGGAGCCGATCCAGGGCAAGGGCGTGCACGAGGCCCCGCCCGGCTACCTGCGCGCGGCGCAGGAACTGCTGCACCGCCACAAGGCTCTGCTGATCGCCGACGAGGTGCAGACCGGGCTGGGCCGGACCGGGAAGTTCTATGCCTTCCAGCACGAGGACGGGGTCGAGCCGGACCTGGTGTGCGTCGCCAAGGCACTGTCCGGCGGCTACGTGCCGGTGGGGGCCACGCTGGGCAAGGACTGGATCTTCCAGAAGGTGTACTCCTCGATGGACCGGGTGCAGGTCCACTCGGCGAGCTTCGGGTCCAACGCGCAGGCCATGGCCGCCGGGCTCGCGGTGCTGTCCGTGATGGAGAACGAGGAGATCGTGGCGAACGCCGCCGCGGTGGGGGAGCGGCTGAAGACCCGGCTCGCCGAGCTGGTGGACCGCTACGAGCTGCTCGCCGACGTCCGCGGCCGGGGGCTGATGATCGGCATCGAGTTCGGCCGGCCCCGGTCCCTCGGGCTGCGCAGTCGCTGGACGATGCTCCAGACGGCGCGCAAGGGACTCTTCGCGCAGATGGTCGTGGTGCCGTTGCTCCAGCGCCACCACGTCCTGACCCAGGTCTCCGGCGACCACCTGGAGGTCATCAAGCTGATCCCGCCGCTGATCGTCGACACGGCGGACGCCGACCGCTTCGTCGACGCCTTCACGGAGGTGATGGACGACGCGCACAACGGCGGCGGACTGATGTGGGACTTCGGCAAGACCCTGGTGAGACAGGCGGTGGCCAACCGCTAGCCGCAGAGGCGGTGGCCGCCGTCGGAGGGTCACCGGCCGCGGATTTTGCCTCTCGGGCAAGAAAATTGCCTGTGGGGCAAAGTTCGGGCTGAATAGGAGCCATGACCTCCCACGAGATCGGGCCCCCGGCGCCCGAGGCGGCGACGGACGCGGTGTCCGTCGTGGCACCGCAGCTGCGGTCCCTGCGGCGCAGGGCCGCCCTCACCCTGGAGGCGGCGGCCCGCGCCGCCGGGCTGTCGCCCGCGCACCTCTCCCGGCTGGAGACCGGGCAGCGCCAGCCCTCGCTGCCGATGCTGCTCGCGCTCGCCCGTGTCTACGGTACGACCGTCTCGGAACTGCTGGGCGAGACGGCCCCGGACCGGGACGCGGTCGTCCGGGCCGACGCCATGGAGCCGACGTACGCCGGCGGCTGGACGTACTGGCAGGCCGGCGGGGCCGGCCGCGGCATGCAGGCCCTGCGGGTGCACGTGCCGCACGGCTCCCAGGGCGACATCGTGCGGGTCCACCCGGGCGAGGAATGGCTCCATGTGCTCCGGGGCCGGCTGCGCCTGCGGCTCGGGGACACCGTGCACCTGCTCGGTCCGGGCGACGGAGCGCACTTCGACTCGCTCACCCCGCACCGGATCGCCGCCCAGGACCCCGACGGGGTCGACCTGCTCTTCGTCCACACCCTGCTGCAGAGCCCGACGGCCGCGCTGTGCCTGGGCCCCGCCCCCACGACGACCCACCCCGCCTCGGGAGAGACGCCATGAACATCCAGGACAAGTTTCCGCGCGCCCTGTGGGTGCGGCTGTTCATCTACCTCATCGTGGGGCACGTCTTCGCCGGCTTCATCTACCTGCTCTTCGAGGTGGGCGCCAACAGCCGGTGAGCGCCGGGCTCAGTCCAGCAGCCGCTCGCGCAGCCGCTCCCGGGTCTCCGGAGTGATCCGCAGACCCTGCTCCAGGTAGGCGTCGACCCCGCCCCAGGTCTCGTCGATCGTCTCGAAGGCCGCCGCCAGGTACTCGGCGCGCGCGTCGAAGAGCGGGCTGAGCAGCTCCATGACCTCGGGGGAGTAGGCCGAGGCGGCGGAGCCGCTGCGACGCACCTTGTACCGGCGGTGGGTGGCGTTCGACTTCAGGTAGTCCTCGACGACGGCCTCGCGCTCCACGCCCAGGGCGAGCAGCGTGACCGCGATCGACAGGCCCGCGCGGTCCTTGCCGGCCGCGCAGTGCATCAGGGCGGGGACGCTGTCCTCGGCGAGCGCGTGCAGCACCCGGGAGTGCTCCGCCGTGCGCTCCTTGATGATCATGCGGTAGGAGCCGATCATCCGGTCGGCTCCCTTGCCGTCCGCCAGGATCGAGCGGAGCTGGTCGAGGTCGCCGTCGCGGACCATCTTCCAGAACTCGGCGCCGTCGGCCGGGTCGCTCAGCGGCAGGTTCACGTTGCGCACGCCCGGCAGCTCGACGTCGGGGCCCTCGAGCTTCTGGTCGGCCGCGTTGCGGAAGTCGAAGATCGTGTGCAGGCCCAGCGAGGCCAGGAACGCGGTGTCCTCACCGGTGGCGTGCGCGAGGTGGCCGCTGCGGAACAGCACCCCCTGGCGGACCCGCCGGCCGTCCACGGTCGGCAGCCCGCCCACGTCCCGGAAGTTGCGCACCCCGGCCAGCTCGGGTTCGGTCGACGGCACCTGCTGCGTCACGGGGGCTCCTCCCACTCCGCCCCGCCGACGCCGCTCGCCGACGGGCACGAGTCGACGATACGGCACGGTGCCCCGGCCTCAAGGGGCGAAGTAATCCGAGTACACCACTTCTGGGCTTTCTGCCCGAATTGCAGCATTGGTTCCAACTCGCTCTGGAATAAGAGTGACTGGCGGGGAAGCGCGTGAGCAGCGTCATACCGGTGACGGTGCGTTGCCCGTCATGTTCACGTAATTCACGCGGTTTTCATGGCCGTTTACGGGAAAACACGCTTCCGGAATCGACGGAGGGTGACGGCGGAATCCGGTAATGGATCAATCGGAACACCCGTGAACGCAACCTCTCGCTTGTCCCTGTGCGTCTTGGTCCCTTACGTTCACCACCGATCCGGACGGACGCCTAATCCTGCCGCCGACCGGAGCCCGCACTCATCCACCACCCGTACACGGCAGGAGCGGGGGACCCACAGGTACGAATGCCTGTTCCGGTTCCCGGAACGGCTCGGGGTGAAGCCGCGTCCAGACGCGGCCGGGCATCTCCAGCCCGAACCCGACAGCTCACCTCGTAGGCGCCGGAGAGGAATTCGACATGCCCGCGAAGGGTAAGCACCGCCGTACCAGGGCCATGCGCCTGACCCGCACCATCGCCGTCGCCTCCACCGGAGGCGCCGCGCTCGCGCTCCCGCTGATGGGCGCCGCCGCAGCCCAGGCGGCCCCCGCGCATTCGGTCTCCGAGCAGGCCGTGCAGGGGGTTCCGGCGTCGGCGAAGAAGGCCGCCGCCGAGAAGAACGCCGACTCGCGCACGTACACCGTGAAGAGCGGTGACTACCTCTCGAAGATCGCCGACGAGCAGGACGTCGACGGCGGCTGGAAGAAGCTCTACGCGGACAACCGCGAGGCCGTCGGCGCCGACCCGTCCCTGATCCACCCCGGTCTGAAGCTCTCGATCGACGGACCGGCCGCCAAGTCCGGGCAGCCCGCCGCCGAGAAGCCCGCCCAGGCGGAGAAGCCGGCCTCGCAGTCCTCCGCCGAGAAGGCCGAGCCGGCCGAGGCGGAGAAGTCCTCCAAGGCCGCGAAGGCGTCCTCCGCCGACTCCTCCGACTCCTCCGAGTCCTCCGAGTCTTCCGGGTCCTCGGGCAAGAGCACCCAGTCCGCCGGCACCACCAGCGGCTTCACCTCCCCCGTCCCGGGCGGCACCGTCGGTACCCCGTACCACCAGACCGGCAGCATGTGGTCCAGCGGCTACCACACCGGCACCGACTTCGTCGTCCCGACCGGCACCTCCCTCAAGGCCGTCGGCGCGGGCACCGTCGTCTCCGCCGGCTGGGGCGGCGCCTACGGCAACCAGGTCGTCATCCAGCTCGCCGACGGCCACTACGCCCAGTACGCCCACCTGTCCTCCCTCTCCGTCTCGGCCGGCCAGTCCGTGACGGCGGGTCAGCAGGTCGGCCTCTCCGGTGCCACCGGCAACGTGACCGGCCCGCACCTGCACTTCGAGATCCGCACCACCCCGGACTACGGCTCGGACGTGGACCCGATCGCCTACCTGCGCTCGCACGGCGTCTCCCTCTGACGACGCCTCGGCGCGGTCTGCGCGCCGCCGAAGGCCGGACCCCGATCCCGGGTCCGGCCTTCGGCCATTTCGCGGTGTCCGGCACGTGTCCGGCGTATTCCTGAATTGGCGAACACTTTAGGCGTGGTGTTTCTCACCGCACGTCAACCCTTTCCTACGGTCGCGTAGGTCACATTCCAAGGTGGAGGATGGGCCGACGTGGCAGACGATTCGAAGAGTGACAGCAGAGCAGTGATCGGGTCGTACGTGGCGGTGGGGGACAGCTTCACCGAGGGCGTCGGCGACCCCGGCCCCGACGGGGCGTTCGTCGGCTGGGCCGACCGGTTCGCCGTACTGCTCGCGGACCGGCGCCCCGAGGGCGACTTCACGTACACCAACCTCGCCGTGCGCGGCAGGCTGCTCGACCAGATCGTGGCGGAGCAGGTGCCCCGGGCCGTCGAACTCGCGCCGGATCTGGTCTCGTTCTGTGCCGGCGGCAACGACATCATCCGGCCCGGCACCGACCCCGACGAGGTGGCCGAGCGCTTCGAGCGGGCGGTGGCCGCGCTGGCCGCCGCGGCGGGCACGGTGCTGGTGACGACCGGGTTCGACACCCGCGGGGTGCCCGTCCTCAAGCACCTGCGCGGCAAGATCGCCACCTACAACGGACACGTCCGCGCCATCGCCGACCGCTACGGCTGCCCCGTGCTCGACCTGTGGTCGCTGCGCACCGTCCAGGACCGCAGGGCGTGGGACGCGGACCGCCTGCACCTGTCACCGGAGGGGCACACACGCGTGGCGCTGCGCGCGGGCCAGGTCCTCGGCCTGCCCGTCCCCGCCGACCCCGACCAGCCCTGGCCGCCGCTGCCGCCCCGCGGCACTCTGGGCATCCGGCGGGACGACGTGCACTGGGCCCGGGAGTACCTGGTGCCGTGGATCGGGCGCCGGCTGCGCGGCGAGTCCTCCGGCGACCACGTGATCGCCAAGGGGACGCTGTCGCCGGACGACATCAAGATGCGGATCGCCTCGGTGGCCTGACGTACCCGCCGTGATCCGTCGACCGGGTCGCCGGGGGCGGTCACCGCGGGGCGGTCACCGTGGAGCGGGCGCCCCGGGTCGGCCGCGCGGTGCCGGCCGGGGGGATTCGGGTCGGCCGCGCGGTGCCGGTCGGGCGGAGACCGCCTCGCGGTCCAGACCCAGCTCCCGGGCCAGCGCCTCGTCCGTCCACTCCCGGGCCCGCGCCCTCGACACCGTCCCCGCGTACGACGTGAGCTGCACGGCCAGTCCGTCGAGGAACGCCGTCAGACGCAGGGCGGCACCGTCGGGGTCCGCGCAGCGGAACTCGCCGGCCGCCACACCCTCGGCGATGACTCCGGCGATCTCCGCCTTCCACTGCCGGTCCAGGTCCCGCGCGACGTCGCGCAGTGCGGGCTCGCGCAGCGCCACCGCCCAGCCCTCGATCCACAGTCGCCAGCCCTTGGCCTGCCCGGTCGGGGCGTACCACCGCACCGCCGCCCGCAGCCGGCGCAGTGCCGAGGTGCGGCGGCCCAGCAGCTTGCGCAGGTGGGCGAGATCGTCCTGGGCGGCGTGCGCGAAGGCGGCGGCGACGAGCTTCTCCTTGGTGGAGAAGTGGTAGAGCACCAGCGCGTTGCTGACGCCGAGCGCGGCGGCCACGTCGGCGATCCGCAACGCCGCCACACCCCGCGCCGATATCTGCTCCAGGGCCGCGCGCAGCAGCTCCTCGCGCCGCTGCGCCACACTCAATCGGACTCTCCCCACGCCCGCCACCCTATACAGACGCCCGGAGCCGGGGCCGCCGCGACCGTCGTGAGCTGCGCCTACGGCGGCCCGCGGCTCCCTGGCACCCCGCCGCTCAGTCGGTCGTCGCGGCGGCCGGGTCCGTGCCGGTGCTCGCCTCGGTGCGTGCGGCGCGTCCGGTGCGTCCGGTGCCGGGCACCTCGCACGCATCCTTGAACCCCTGGCTGGTCAGATCCAGCGCCGCGTTGATGCGGGACCGCAGGTTCTCGACGGCGACGATGGCCGTCAGCTCCACGAAGGCCGGCTCGCCCAGCGCCGTCCGCAGCCGCCCGGCGAGGTCGTCGCCGACCTGGGGCGGTGTCGCCGTCATCGCCTCGGCGTACTCCATGACGTCCCGCTCCAGCGGGGTGTAGGCGTCGCTGTCCCGCCACACCGGCACGTCGTGGAGCTTGCGGCGGTCCATGCCGCGCTCCGCATTTTCCCAGTGGCCGAAGTCCATGCACCAGGAGCAGCCGATCGAGGCGGCCGAGGCCATCACGGCGAGTGCCTTCAGGTCGGAGTCCAGCTTGTTCCACCCGGCCACGGACTGCTCGAAGCGCAGGTCGCCCCAGAGCACCCTCGGGTTGTGGGCGAGCGCCTTGCCGGGGTCGAGGACCTTTCCGTAGGTGCGCCGGGAGTACCACTCCACGGCGCGGAAGAAGAGCGTCCGGGGCGGGGTGAGCGAGACGCGGGCCATGGGGGCCACCTTCCTGTCCGTCGGTCGTGCGGTGTGCTTGCGGACGCTCCGGCCGGGCGTCCTCACCAATACGACGGAGGAGGGGAACACGGATGTGACATCGGTCGTTCGAGTGACGTCGGACGAGAGTCGGACACGACGACAATGGAGACCTCGACCACATCACCTGGAGGCACCGTGGCCGCATCCCGTTCCCAGAAGCAGGGGCTCCTCCTGCCCCTGCCCGCGGCCTTCGGCGCGGACCCGACCGGCGCCCGCATGGCGCGCATCCGCCGCTCGCCCCACTTCCGTGACGGCGTCTTCCAGAACCCCGGCGGCACCGCCCGGACCCGGCCCTCCGGATCGGCCCGTGACTTCGCCAGGGTCTACTTCGACAAGGAGTCGCGGCGAAGCCGTGCGCCGCGGGGCCCGGTCCCCGTGCACGCCACCACGCTCGCCGACCTCGCCCGGCCGCCCGCCACCGGACTGCGCCTGACCTGGATGGGCCACTCCAGCGTGCTCGCCGAGATCGACGGGCAGCGGGTGCTCTTCGACCCGGTGTGGGGCGAGCGCTGCTCCCCGTTCCCGTTCGCCGGCCCCAAGCGGCTGCACCCGGTCCCCGTGCCGCCGGCGTCCCTGGGCCCGGTCGACGTCGTCGTCATCTCGCACGACCACTACGACCACCTGGACCTGCCTACCATCAAGGCGCTGGCCGGCACGGACACCCTCTTCGCGGTGCCGCTCGGCGTCGGCGCCCACCTCGAACACTGGGGCGTGTCCGCCGACCGGCTGCGCGAGCTGGACTGGCACGAGTCGACGCGCGTCGGCGGCCTCACCCTCACCGCCACCCCGGCCCGGCACTTCTGCGGGCGCGGCCTGCGCAATACCCAGCACACCCTGTGGGCGTCCTGGGTCGTGGCCGGCGAGGAGCACCGCGTCTACCACAGCGGGGACACGGGCTACTTCGACGGCTTCCGGGACATCGGCGCCGCGCACGGCCCGTTCGACGCGACGATGATCCAGCTGGGGGCGTACGCCGAGTTCTGGCCGGACATCCACATGACGCCCGAGGAAGGCGTGCGTGCCCACCTGGACCTTCAGCAGGGCCGGCCGGGCGGTGTCCTGCTGCCGATCCACTGGGGGACCTTCAACCTGGCGCCGCACGCGTGGGCGGAGCCGGGGGAGTGGACCAAGGACGCGGCCGAGGAAGCCGGGCAGGCGGTGGCGTTCCCGCGGCCGGGGGAGCCGTTCGAGCCGGCGGGGAAGCTGCCGGTGGAGCCGTGGTGGCGGGCGGTGTCGGGCCCGATCGCGCACCCGTGGCGCCGTCCCCGGAACACCGAGGGTGCGGCCGGGACGAGCAGGGGCGATCTCGACCTCGCGGGGGAGCGGTGAGGGCGAGTGGGGACGAGGAGAGGGAGGGGGCGGAGACGTCCGTCCGGGCGCGTCGGCGTTGCTGGGCGAGGAACTCGCCGCGGAAGCAGTCGAACCACATCTCCGTGCCGCTCGGACCGCATCGGTGCGTCAATAGCCTCTTCGTATCGGGCGGTTGACGCCGTCACCCGTCACTCCAAGTGACCGAATCCGATCGAGTCCGACCGGTCAGGAGCGCTTCCGGAGCGGAAGCTTCACCGGGTTATCGGGCTGTCGTACGAGGCCTCATACCAGAGCGGGACGTTGTCCGAGGGACTTTGGCAACTGCCCCTCGCACATGATGCTCGGGCGACTACTGTCAGTGTCCGTCGGGCGACGTAGGTCGCCTGTCCGCGTGGCGTCCGTCCGACGCGCGCACCCCAGGCCCGACGGACCAACGGACCAGTACGAGGACCCCGATGTCTCACCTCCGCGCCCCGGCCGCGCGAGCGGACCGCCGCGAGGGCGGGCGGCACGGCCGGCCGGCCTCCCGCACCGCTCCCGCACTGCACGAGACCCACATACGGCCCCAGTTGCTGCGTCTGGCCGTGCTGCCGCCGGTCGCGGTCGCCCTCAGCTCCTGCGCGGTCGTCCTGTTCACCGTCCGGTCCACGGGAGCTCGGCCCGGTCTGGTCCTGTGGGGTGTGCTCGCCGGAGCCGTCTCGGTGACCGTCGCCGCCGTCGTCATCGCCGCCGTGGCCGCCGACCGCGCCGCCCGGTCCGTCCACGAGCGCGTCGGGGCCCTGCGGCGCAGTACCGCGCGCGGGGAAGGCGATCTGCGCGCCGTGGTCGAGGCACTGCGGCGCGGGGAGACCCCGTCACCGCGCAAGCCGCGCGGCGGACCGCCGGACGACGCCGACGACTTCGAACTGCTCGCCGCCGACCTGTCCCGCGCCCACGACGGCGCCGTCGAGGCCGTCGTGCGGGCGGCCCAGCTCTCCAGCCAGGCGGGCAGCGAGCAGAAGCTGGAGGTCTTCGTCAACCTGGCCCGGCGCCTGCAGTCCCTGGTGCACCGGGAGATCTCCATCCTGGACGAGCTGGAGAACGAGATCGAGGACCCCGATCTCCTCAAGGGCCTCTTCCACGTCGACCACCTCGCCACCCGCATCCGCCGCCACGCCGAGAACCTCGCCGTCCTCGGCGGCGCCGTCTCCCGCCGGCAGTGGAGCAACCCGGTGGACATGACCGAGGTGCTGCGCTCGGCCATCGCCGAGGTCGAGCAGTACTCACGGGTCCGGCTGGTCCCCCCGATCGACGGCACCCTGCGCGGCCACGCCGTCGCCGACGTCATCCACCTGCTCGCCGAACTCGTCGAGAACGCCACCCTGTTCTCCGCCCCGCAGACCCAGGTGCTGATGCGGGCCAACCTGGTCACCTCCGGGCTCGCCGTGGAGGTCGAGGACCGCGGACTCGGCATGCCCGTCGCCGAGCAGAGCCGGATGAACGCCCTGCTCGCCGACCCCGATCAGGTCAACGTCGCGCGCCTGCTCGCGGACGGCCGCATCGGGCTGTACGTCGTCTCCCAGCTCGCCAAGCGGCACGGCATCACCGTCCGTCTGCAGACCAACATCTACGGCGGTGTCCAGGCCGTACTGGTCGTGCCGCAGGCCCTGTTGGGCGGGGAACCGGGCGCGCTGCCCGGTTCCCCGCCCAACAG